>CAYWOW010000080.1:0-12927 GCA_964459005.1 uncultured Acetobacteraceae bacterium | reverse complement strand
CGTCATGCCCGGCGCGCGCATGTTGAAGATGGTGGTGATGAAGTTGATGGCGCCCAGCAGCGAGGAGATACCGGCCAGGTGCAGCGCGAACAGCACGAAGTCCATCGCCGGCCCGTTCTGGTAGGTCGCGTTCGACAGCGGCGGGTACAGCGTCCAGCCCGAACCGGCGCCGAGGCCGGTGAACAGCCCGGCCATGATCAGGCAGAACGCCGGCACCAGCAGCCAGAAGCTGATGTTGTTCAGCCGCGGAAAGGCCATGTCCGGAGCGCCGATCATGAGCGGCACGAACCAGTTGCCGAAGCCGCCGATCAGCGCCGGCATGACGGTGAAGAAGATCATCAGCAGGCCATGCGCGGTGATCACCGCATTCCATTGCTGGCCGTTCGCAAAGTAGTGCATGCCGGGCTGCTGCAATTCCATCCGCATCAGCACCGACAGCGAGCCGCCCACCAGTCCGCCGAACATGGCGAAGATCAGGTAGAGCGTGCCGATGTCCTTGTGGTTGGTGCTGAACAGCCAGCGGGCGACGAACCCGGGGGCGTGCCCGTGATGGTCGTCATGGCCGACGTGGTCGCGTGTCGTGACGCTCATGGCTGCATCTCCCTCGCGCGCCAGCCGGTCACTGCGCCGCGGCGGCGAGGCGGACGCGCGCCTCGTCCGGCTCCGCCGGTGCAGCGTCGGAAAATTTCGTCTTGGCCTGCGCAACCCAGGCCGTGAACGCCTCGGGAGGCAACGCCTTGAGCGATATCGGCATCATGCTGTGATTGGTGCCGCAGATCTGGTTGCACTCGCCGTAGTAATCGCCGGGCTGGTCCACCTTCACCCAGGTCTCGATCGTCCGCCCCGGAATGGCATAACGCTGCACGCCAAGACTGGGGATGAAGAAGCTGTGGATCACGTCCGCGGAGGTCGTCAGGATGCGGATGGTCTTGCCCGCCGGCACCACCAGCTGGTTGTCGACGTCGAGCAGGCGAAGCTGCCCGGGCTTGAGCTGGTCCGACGGCACCATGTAGCTGGAGAAGTCCAGGCCGCCATTGTCCGGATAGGTGTATTCCCAGTACCACTGGTGGCCAGTCACCTTGATCGTCAGGTCGGCGTTCTGTGCGCGGTCCTCGAAATACACCAGGGGGAAGCTCGGGAGCGCGATCACGACCAGAAGCAATAGCGGGGTGACCGTCCAGGCCACTTCCAGCAGGGTGTGGTGGCTGATCCGGCTCGGCGTGGGATTGCGGCGCGCGTTGTAGCGGAACAGCACCCAGGCCAGCAGGCCCGCGACGAACAGGGTGACGGCGGTGATGATGACCAGCACGAGGTCGTGCAGCGATTCGATCAACTGCTGCACCGGGCTGTGCGCCGGCTGCATGCCGATCTGCCAGGGCTGCGGCACCTGCGCCACGGCCTCGCCCGCAACCGCGAGGGCCCCTGTGGCGATGACGATGAGCGCGAAGCCAACCCGCCGGACGACATGCATCGTCTGACAATCCCCCATTCAGCGCGGGGTACGACCCCCGCATTCCAGGGGATGGGCTACAAGAGTGTTTGATCTAGATCAAGGCCCGTTTCGGTTGAAACCGGTCCATGTCTCAAAGTTTACCCGTCAATTCGGCAATCGCACCAGCGTGAACAGGCCGAACGGCGGCATCGGCCGCACGGCCGCGCGGTCGCGGTCTTCCTCGCGCAGGAGGGCTTCAAGGGCGAAATCGGGGTGCCAGCCGAGCTTGCGGGAGGCCGGCGCCAGCGCGCGCTCCACCCACCAGCGCGGCCCGCCCTCGGCGGCAAAGTGGTTCACGAACAGGATATGTCCCCCGGGCCGCACCACCCGCCGCATCTCCGCCAGCAGACGGCGCGGGTTGGGAACCACCGAAGCGACGAACATCGCCACCGCGATGTCGAAGCTTCCGGCGGAAAAGGTGGTCGCCTCGGCGTCCATTTCCAGCAGCGCGGCGACATTCGTCAACCGCTCGCGGGCCACCCGGTCGCGGGCGTGCGCCAGCATTTCGGCCGACAGATCGATGCCGATGATGCGTTTTTCCGGCCGGTAGCGCGGCAATGCCAGCCCGGTTCCGACCCCCACCTCGAGCACCCGGGAACCCGGCAACCGATTGGTTTCCGCGATGGCGCGCCGTCGTGCCCAGGCCGAGATGCCGCCGAACGAACTGTCGTAGAAGCCCGCCCAGCGCCGATAGGCGGCGCGCACGGCATCCGCATCCAGCGCGACCACTGGTTCGGATCGCCTTTGCGTCTGGGTGGTATGGCTCATGATCCCTCGTCCATCCGCTGTGAGCGTTCGCCGGCCGCGACAACTCACGCGGGCACGCCACGGCAACCAGGATATGTAACACGTTCGCGAGCGCAGGGGAAACACATGCCTGTTGCGTCCCAGGCGAGCCCCTTGCGGGGTCGCCCGTACCGGCCGGGCCGATCCAGCACGGAAACCGGAATCAGTCGCCGACGGTCAGGTCCACCGCGGCGGCACGTCCGTTCTGTTGCTGCTCGATCTCGAAGCCGATCTTCTGACCCTCGTTCAGGGTCCGCATGCCGGCTTTCTGCACCGCGCTGATGTGCACGAAGACATCCTTGCCGCCCGTATCCGGCGCGATGAACCCGTAGCCCTTGGTCGGGTTGAACCACTTGACAGTGCCCTTGGGCATAGACGTGCCGCCTCCTCGTCTGCGGGCGCAGACGTCGCCGCGCCCCTGCCGCTGCGGTCGGCCGATTCGTTCTTGTCCTGGACAACCTGGCCGGCCGCCGGTCGTAACGATACGCGTCCCCGCCGCTATCTGCAACGGACGACAACGACCTGCCGGGCTAGCGCATCAGCGGGGTCGGCGCCGGGCTGGAGAAGGGCACCGCCGACGGGCGCGGGGGGGCGGCGGGCGCGACGGGAGGCGGGGCCAGAACCGGAGTCGGCGGGGCCAGAACCGGAGTCGGCGGCGCCAGGTCTTGCTGCTGCACCGGGCCGGGCCCGGGCGCCGCCGGCGCGCCGGTCAGCAGGTAATCGTGCAACGACCGGCGGATCTGGTATTCGACCTCGACGTTCATGTCCGACATCATCTGCTTGATCAGGTCGTACAATTCGGCCCGCTTCCCTTCCGGGCTGTCGTCGTCGATGTTGCGCGTGCGCAACACCCGCGCCTCGGCATAGCCGCGGCGGGTGCCATCCGCGGAGCTGATGTCGAGGTGCACGGCGAAGGTGCCGGCGTATTTGTCGCGCGACTGCACGATCGCGGCCTCGTCGATGACGAATGTCGCCCGTCCCGATGTGCCGCCGGCGACCAGCCGGTCCTCGGCCATCCTGCGCAGCGCCTCCACCGGCGGAGTCGGGGCCAGGAAGCCCTGGTCCCGGCGGGCGGTATCCGGCGGCGTCCAGGAGTCGTCGATGTCGATGGACGCCACGTTCAGCCGCAGCCGCGGCAGGTAGTCCCAGCCCAGCGGCGCGAAGCTGGTCGGAACCGGCTCGCCGCCACAGGCCGTCAGCAACGCTGGCAGGCACAACGACAGAGCCGTCAGCGCGGCGCGTCGTGACACCCGGTTAGCAGTCATGGTGGCTCCGTATGGGCTGGTGGGGTTTTCCGCCGGCACCCTGCGCATGCCGCACGTGCAGGTCAACCGGGAGAAGCCGGGCCAGGGTCCTGCCCTGGCCGCGCTTCTCCCGCCTGCCCGCCGCCGCGCACGTCCGCGCGGGCAAAGCGAAAATCGAAATTGCAGAACTCGCAAGTCATGACAATTTCCCCGTCCACGGCCATGTGGTCGAGGTCATCGCTGTTGAACCCCTCCAGGATGCCGGACAGGCGCTGGCGCGAGCAGCGGCAGCCGTAGGCCAGCGCGCGCGGCCAGTCGGCGGCCACGCCTTCACTGTGAAACAGATTGAACAGCAGCCGGTCCGGCGGCAGGGCGTCGTCGAGCAGTTCCCCATCCGTGACCGTCGCGGCGAGAAGGGTCGCGGTGCGCCAGCTTTCCGCCTGCGCCGCCGCGTTCAGGTCGGGGTCGATCCCACTGGCGCCGGCGATCTTTTCCAGCACCAGCGCCGACGCCCGCCAGCCCGCCGGCGTGCGCGCGCAGGCCAGACGCAGCCACACCTGGAACTGCTCGCTGGTGGCGAAATAGTGCAGCGCGATATCCGCCAGGCTGTCCCCGGCAAGGCTGACGATGCCCTGGTGGCGCTCCATGTCGGGGCCCTGGTCGACGGTGAAGGCCATGGTGCCCGCCCCGAGCAGCCGACCCGCAGAGGGTGCCTCGTCCTCGGCCAGCACCGCCGCCAGCCGTTCGGGCTCGGCGCGGGCATAGCCGCGCAGCGCGCCATCATGGGTGCAATCGGCCAGCAGCATGCCGACCGGCCCGTCGCCCTTGGCCTGCAGGCTGAAGCTGCCACGGAATTTCAGCGCCGAGGCAAGCACGGCGGCCAGCGCGAGCGCCTCGCCGCACAGGCGGGTCACCACCGGGTGGCGGTCGTGGCGGGTCAGCAGGGCATCGGCGAGCGGGCCGAGCCGGATCAGCCGCCCGCGCACGGGCCGGCGCGGTAGATGGAACGGCGTGACGCCGTGCGGCACGACGAGGTCGGGCACGTCGGGGCGCCCGGCGTCGAGGAAGGCGGGGGTGTCAGTCATCGGGCACGCAATAGCCGGGTCAGCCGACACCCGCAAACGTCATGCCGCGACCGCTGCCGCCCTCCCGTGATCATGGGCCGCCTCGTGGGCGTCGGACTGCCGCGCGGGCGCGAGCCAGGCGGGCCGGCTCGCCGCCACGTGAAGCTCGAGCTCAAACGGAGCATCGGGCGCAACGCCGGGCGGAACGTCCAACCGGGCGTGGCCGTCCGTCCACCGCCAGCACCACCGCCCGTCCCGTTCGAGCGCGTAAAAGCCGGCGTTGTCGGGCAGCGTCTCGAGCGCCACGCCGATCGGATTGCCGCGCTGACGGAAGGTGATCCGGCCAAGCATCACGCCGAGCCGCCTGCCATCCTCGTAGACATCGGACATTTCGCCCGGAATCGCCGAGCGCGAGGCGATGACGACCGCGGCGGCACCGGCGGGCAGGGTGAAGCGATAGACCCCGTCGGCGACAGCCGTCGGCCGGAGCGATTCGCCGCCGACGACCAGATGCAAATCCGGCTCCCTGGTGATGCTGAAACCCAGCTCGTGGGTACGGTCCAGCAGGTAGCTGCGGGCCGCTTCCAGTTCCGCCCCCTGCCACACCAGCGGGGCGCAGCTCTGGCGTTCCCACACCTTGAGCGCGAAGTCGGGGTGCGCCATGGTGGCGCCGCCGCCGTTGGCGAAGGCGCCCCGGTTGCCGGTGTCGAGATAGCTTTCGCAGGCCAGTCCCTCGGCCAGCAGCACATCGTGATGGTCGAGCTCGACGTGCCAGTAGGTCACCCGCGATGCCGCCTCCTGCACCACGGTGGCGCCGTTGAGAAGATAGCGGACCGGAATCAGCACGCCGTCGATGAACACCGCGTGGTCGGGCGAGAGCAGCAGGTCGCCGCCGGGCTGGCCGACGCCGAAGGCATGCGCCGCCACCCGCACCGGCATCACGTCCTGCGGGCGCGGATGGCGGGCGCAGGCGACCGTGCGATAGCCGAGCCAGCGCACCGGCGCGGTGCCGCCGTGCGCCAGCCGCACCTGGTCGCCGATGCGCAGCCGCTCGACCGCCACCGCGCCGCGCGTGGTGGCGATGCGGGTGCCCGCGGCGAAGCACGGCGGATCGTCGCCGGTGAGGATATCGGTGCCCCCGCTGCCATCGCCCTGCGTGGTGAAGGAAGCGGCGTCATGGGTTCCGCTGATGTTCAGGCTGGCGATCGTGGTCGTGGCATTGCTGACGCTCAGCACGCCGCCGGCCCGGGTAACCTGATCCCAACTCAGCGTCAGCCCGGTCTGGCCCGTCAGGTCGATCGTGCTGTTGCACCAGAAATGCTGGATGCTGGCCTGCATCGAGAAGGGCAGCATGGCCGTGGTCAGCATCAGCGTGCCCGGCCCGCCTGGGCTGAACACGATCGTGTCCGTGTTGGCGACGGAGCCGACCTCCAGCGTCGCTCCGGCGCCGATGCTCAGCGTGCCGCTGCCGCTGATGGGGCCCAGGATGTTCAGCAGGTTGGCGCTGCCCGGCACCGTAGCCTCGATCAGGCCATTGTCGATGACGGCCGCCGTGCTCCCGATGGCGCCAGCGCCGCTCAGCACGCCGTCGCTGCCGATGAGGATGTCGCCGGGGCCGCCGATGGGGATTCCGGCGGATCCGAGGACCAGCGTCGAACTGCCGTCCACCGAGACCATCGAGTCCGACCACAGGGCCAGGCCGCCGAACTGCGCCTGCGCGTCGTTCGCCAGCGTCAGCGACCCGCTGTCGGTACTCGGGAACAGCGTGCCCGATCGCATCGTGTCGCCGAGATAGACGGTGCCGGCGGCGTACAGGCTGCCGCCGTCGGCGACCGTCAGGCTGTCGGTGCCCGGCAATATGACGTTGTCGCCAACCACGATGTCGCCGGCCACCGAAACCCGCGCGCCGCCCACCTCGCCGCCGCCGTCGACGGTCACCTCGCCGGTGCCATTCGACGGACTCAACGGGCTGCCGCCCACGTCCAGTTCGCCGCCGATACTGACCGAGCCGCCCTGCTCAACGTTCAACGCGCCGGCGCTGTTCAGCCCGACCGCCATGGCGCCGGAGGCGGTGAACCGAGCGTCCCAGCCGCCCACCGTCAGCGTGCCGGAGGACTGATTGCCGACCACCGCCGACCATGGCTCGCCGCTCCCGGGCGGACCGTCGATGACCGAGGCGTTCGCGCCGACGTTGAGCGTTCCGCTGTTGCTCTGGCCGATGCTGACCGGTCCGGAGACGTCGATCAAACCGCCATTCCGCACTGTCACGGTGCTGGCGGGCCCCGACATCGAGCCATTGCCGATGGTCAGCTGGTAGCCGTCCCCGCTGTAGTCGGCAGCGAACTCCAGCGCGCCGTTATCGACCGTGAGCGCGGCGTTGCCGATTTGGGCGCTGCCATCAGCCGCAAGCGACAGCAAGCCCTGGCCGGTGATCTCCGCGTTGCCGCCGGCCAGGTCGAAGTCGGGCGCGGAGACCAGGTCGACCGTGCCGCCGTTTATGTCGATCGACGAGGTCTGCGATAGCGTCGGGTTGTTGACAACCGAGAGCCCCTCCGCCTGCACCGTCCCGCCCATGACGTTCAGCGAGCCGCCCAACCCACCGCCGGGACTTGCCTCTCCGGTGCCGCCCAGGAAGATGCTGCCTGCCGCGACCGACAAGCTGCCATAGCTGCCGATGTTGGCGGCGCCGCTGCCGCCGTTTCCGATCACCAGGTTGCCGCTCTGCACCGCGAACAGCGATTCCGCCGTGCTGCTGCCCTGGACCGAGAGCGAGCCGGCGGAATTCACGCCGTTGGTGTTCTGGTTGCCCAGCACGGCGCCGAACGTCATGCCCGTGACGCTGCCGCCGTCGCCGACCAGCACCGTGCCGCCGTTGTCGACGCTCAGCATGCCGGAGCCATGATTGCCGATCGCCAGCGGCCCGCCGTTGGTGTCCAGCAGAGAGTTCACGCCGTCCACGCTCACCATGCCGGACGCGGTCGTGTCGCTGGTCCCGCCCTGGCCGATCACCATGGTGAAGGTGTTGAACGAATCGAAGGCGCCAAACTGCACCGTGCCGCCATTGCTGATCTCAAGCGTGCCGCTGCCGGCGAGGCCCACCATCAGCGTGGGGACGACACCACCGTTCGTGCCGGCGTCGTAGAGCGTGCTGGCGCCGATGACGATGTCGCTCGGCGGCGGGCCGCCGGTGCCGATCTGCCACAATGCCCTGTTGCTGACCGTCGCAACGCCCACCGAGGTCTGGGTCAGCCCGAGGATGGCATAGGAGGCGTCAGTCAGCGTCGCCCCCTGGTCCACCGACAGGTTGCCGGCGCCGCCGTTGGAAACCGACGTCACGAACGAGCCGCTCACGCCGGGGTAACCGCCGCCGACCAGCATCGCGCCCGAATAGGGGGTGCGGGCATCGCCACCCGCGTCCGTCCACCACGTGTCCGGACCGCTGATCGACAGGGAACTCGTCCCTTCCGTGGTATCGGCGAAGGTCTCGCCACCGATCATGGTGTAGCTGTCGGTGACGCTGGAACCGGTGTCCACCTGCAGACCGGCGGGATCCTGTTCGCCGATTTGCGTCGCCCCGAACGAGGTGAGCGTGCCGCCGCTGATGGTGCCCTGACTCTCGATTTCGAGTCCCTGGAGCCCGATATTCGCCGCGAACGGCAGTTCCCCGGAGAGCGCGATCGAACCGCCCGCCGCCAGCGAAAAGTCGCCGGACACCTGAAGGAAATGGTCCGCCCTCAGGGTGCCGCCGGTCGCCACGACGACGGTGCCGTTGGCCTGAGTGAACCCGCCGCCGCTCTCGCCGGCCTGGGTGGCGAGCGTCAGCGCCGCCCCGATCTCCATCGTGGCGAAGGGGTTGTCGAACACCAGCGATCCGGCTGCCTCGGCGCTGGTGACCGTGACGAGTAACTGCTCGGCGCCCTCCTCGGTGCCGATGTCGCCCGGGTTCAGGACCGCAAGTTCGGCCGGGGTGAACATGATCTGGGCGGCTTGGTACTGCCCAGGCACCCCGCCCGAGCCTTCCCCGCCGACCCACATCGCCCCGTCGCTCCAGTCCGCCGTGCCGCCGGTGGCCACGGCGGCCCAGGTAGCCACGCTGGCGTCGACCGTGCCGCCGCTCGCCAGGGTCGCTGACTGCAGCGTGATATTCGTGCCGCCGCTGCCGTCGGCGGAGAGCACGAAATTGCTGGTGAAGCTGTCGGTGGCAACGTCGCCGGTGCCGGCGGCGTAGACTCCGCCGGTGAAGCGCAGCAGGCCGATGAGCGTGCCGTTGTTCATCAACTCCAGCACGTCGTTGCCGTATGTCGTATCGATATCGTAGCTGTAGGTCAGGTTGGCTGGCGCCAGCCCGGCCAAGTCGATGGTGTCGCCGGGCTGGAAGTCCAGGATGTGGGCCTTGGTGCTGGCCAGCACCGTGGCGTTGCTTTGGTATGACAGCGTGTTGGTGGCGTCGATGCGCAGCGTTGCGTTGTCGTCGCCGAACGCGACCATCTGGCCGCCGCCGGTATGGGTTTTCAGCTCGAGTTTGGCGCCGTAGGTGCCGCCCACCAGCATGAACTGGCCGTCGCTGGTGGCCATCGGGGCGGTGATCTGCGCCAGCGCCGCCTGTGTCCCGCCATATTCGAGCACGAAGCCGTCATTGGCGAACGCGGAGGCGTTGGTGGTGCTCTTCACGACCAGCGTGCCGCCGGTCACCAGCACCGCATTTTCGGAATCGTATGTGCCGGGACTCGAGCCATTCGGCTGGATATTCAGCGTCGCCGTCCCGCCGGGTGAGCTGACCCAGACCATGCCGCTGTTGACCACCGTACCGATCGCGTTGATCAGCAGCGACGCACCGCTGCCGGTCTGCGATATCAGGGTCTGGTTGCCGCCGCCGCCGTTCGGGTCGATCATCATGCTGCCGGCGGTGCTGCCGGTGAGATCCAGCGTGCCGCCGGTGGCGAAGGTGAGGGTGCTGGTTTCGACGCTGCTGTTGTTCAGGTTCAGCGTGTCGCCACTGGCAAAACTGTCGACATCGCTGGTGATGCTGCTGCTGCCGATGTTCCAGACCACGCCCGAGCCGAGCGTCACGATGTTGCCGCTGGCCGTCACGCCTGTGTAGGTGACGGTGGTGGACGGCCCGCTCACGTCGATCGTGGTGTCGGCGATGGTGCCGCCACTGGGGACATCCAGCGTGCTGTCGGCCGGCACGATGATGACGTCGCCGACCTGTGGCCCCCCGGCGGGGGACCAGTTCTGGGGCACCGATGCGGAATTGCTGCCATCGTAGCCGCCTACCCAGGTGTACGTCGTGACGGTGCTGATGTCAGTGCCCCCGCTGCCGTCCGACGACAGCGAGAAGGAGTTGTCAGCGTAGTTTTGGCTCTGGTCGAGTTGCAGATCGATCGTGGACGTGCCGATGCCGGTGATCTGCAGAATGTTGTTGGCCTCAAGGGTGGCCTGGCCACCGGCCGAGTAGGTTTCGTCGGCCAGGTCGATGGTGGTCGCCGCCAGCAAGCCGGAGAGGGTGGCACCCGGCATGACGGTGCCGTCGACTTCCAGCCGGGCACCGCCACCGGCCAACACGATGCCGCCGCCGGTGATCGCGCCGCCGCGCAGCACCGCAGTCCCACCGGCACTGATCACGATGCCCTCGGCCGTGCCGCCGGAGGATACAAGCTCGATGCCGCCGCTGCTGACGGTGGTGTTGCTGGCAGTGCCGCCGGACAGGACCGTTTCGGTATCGCCATTCTCAAGGATGACGCCGGTGCTCGTCTGGCCCGCGTTGACGACGGCAGCAGCCATCAGCACGACGGCGCCGCTGTTCACCGTGATGTCAACGGCTGTGCCGCCGGCATCGACGATCAAGGTTCCGCCGTTCTCCACCGTCGCGCCGCTGGCTGTCCCGCCGGCGTACACAACCTCGACGGCGCCGCTGTTGACGGTGGTGCCGAACGCGGTGCCGGACACGTACTCCTCGCCGCTGTTGCTCACGACGGTGCCGCTGGCGGTGCCGGCGGAGCACACATACTCGTAGCCGCCGGTCACGACGGTGCCGCTGGCCGTGCCGCCGGCGCGCACATACTCTTCGCCACCGGCCACGACGGTGTCGACGGCCGTGCCGGACACATACTCGTAGCCGCCGCTGCCCACGGTGGTGCCGCTGGCGGTGCCGGACACAATCGCCTCGCCGCCGCTGCTCACGATGGTGCCGCTGGCCGTGCCGAGCAGATAGACATACTCATTGCCGCCGTTGCCGACGACGGTGCCGTCGGCGGTGCCGCCGGCGAACACCTCCTCGGTGCCGCCGCTCAGGAGCGTGCCGGTAGTCGTGCCGCCCCACACGTACTGGGTGCCGCCGCTGCTCACGACGGTGCCGCTGGCCACGCCGCCGGCCGACACATACTCATCGCCGCCGCTCACGATGGTGCCGCTGACCGTGCCGAACACAATCTCGGCGCCGCCCCTGACCACGGTACCGCCGGCATCGCCGCCGGCGGACACGACCTCGTAGCCGCCGCTGTTCACGATGGTGCCGATGGCCTTGCCGCCGGAGGACACGTACTCGAAGCCGCCGTTGCTCACCGTGGCGTCGATGGACGTGCCGCCGGACTGCACAATCTCGCCACCGCCATTACTGATGACGGTGAAGCTGACGGTACCACTGGAGAACACATAGTCGTAGCCGCCGATGCTCACGACGGTACCGATGGCCGTGCCGCCGGACGACACATACTCCGAGCCGCCGGCGCTCACGACAGTGCCGATGGCAGTGCCGCCAGACGATACATGCTCGATGGCCTTCACGTGCACCGTGGTGTCGCTGGTCGTGCCGCCCGCGTACACATTCTGGCGGCCGGCGGTGCTCAAGGTGGTGCCGCTGGCCGTGCCATACACGTCCTCTTCGCCGCCGCGGATCACAGCGGTGTCGACGACCGTGCCGCCGGAGAACACGACATCCTGCCCGCCGCTGCTCACCGTGGTGCTGCTGGCCCTGCCGCCGGCGGACACATACTCGGTGCCGCCGCTGCTCACGATGGTGTCGATGGCCGTGCCGCCAGCATTGATCGTCAAGTCCGCGCTGGTGGCGCTGCCGACCACGATGCCGGTGCTGGTCTGGCCACTGTTCACCACGTATTCCGACATTTGTATCCCTCTCAGTCAGCCGCACGTTTGTTGGTGTCGCGCGGCATGGCCCGCGACACGAAACCGGGAATCTTTTGGATCACTTGCTGCACCTGCGCGGGCGTGATCAGCCGCGTGCACTCGAACTGCCGCGGCGTGCCGGCGTGGCGCGGGCACCAGAGAAAGTCCTTGTGGTCGAACCGCAGCTTCGGATCGTTCCAGCAACCGTTGCAGGCGTGCCAGTTGATCACCCGATACGGGGTCGCGAACTCATTGGTCGGGTGGGTGAAGCCGCTGATCACCACCGCCGGCGTGCCGACCGCCCAGGACAGCCAGGCCAACCCACTCGACAGTCCAACAAAAAACGCGGCGTGCTTCAGCCAGCGTGCCCGTTCGGCCAGCGGCCGGTCGCCGGTCTCGTCCTCCACCCCGTGCGGAATGTGCGTCCACATCAGACCGCTGCCGTGCACCGGCTTCTGGTCGATGCACACCACGCGATAGCCATTGGTTTTGAGAAAACCCACGGTCTCGCGCCACCCGTTCGGATTGTTCCAGAACTTGCATCCGCTGCTGCTCTGCACGGCGATGCACACGTAGGGCCCGGCGATCGGCGGGCCGTCGTCGGCAAAGGCGATGCGCGGCGGCACTTCCTCGGGATCGACGCCGAGGATGTAGCCGGCAGTGCGGTGCAGCCCGACCAGACGAAAATCGGTGGGTTGCCAGATGCAGTCCGTGTCGTCGAAGAACAGGCCGATGCAGTAGCTGGCGTAGAACTGCTCCGCCCGCACTTCCTCGTGGGTGACGAAGGTGATGTCCGGGTGGGCGTCGCGGAACAGCGGGATGAGCAGCCCCGACATGGCGCAGGTCAGCCGGCAGTTATGACGCT
Source organism: uncultured Acetobacteraceae bacterium (assembly GCA_964459005.1). GTDB lineage: Bacteria > Pseudomonadota > Alphaproteobacteria > Acetobacterales > Acetobacteraceae > Rhodovastum. Next base: position 351 of record CAYWOW010000080.1, on the reverse strand, counting down.
GCTGGAATTTCACCGCGTAGGGGAACCAGCCCAGCGTGTCGCCCAGCGTGCCGACCGGGAACTGGATCAGCACGTCGCGGCCCTCGGCGTCGTAGTCGTGGCTCAGCACGGGATCGCCGTGGCCCCAGACCTCGATGCGGAAACGGACGAACCAGCGCTTGGCGCTGTTGACGAAGGCGCCCTTGTTTTCCGACTCGAACAGGATGTTGCCGGTGTCGAGGTCGCGCAGACAGATGCGCCAGTCGCCTTCCGGCAGGACCACCCGGCAGCCCAGGTTGAAGTCGTAGCGGATGCCCTTGGGGCCCTGCTGCGTCGGCCGCTCGGCCGGCGGCGGGTAGGCAGGGCGGGGGG
>CAYWOW010000079.1:0-12946 GCA_964459005.1 uncultured Acetobacteraceae bacterium | reverse complement strand
GGGGCTGATCTTCTGACACCGCGGCCTGGGCAGCCCGCGCGGCGGGTGTTAGGCTTGGCGACGACAGGCTCCCGGCAGAAGGGCAGCCGCACAGGGACACGAAAGAGAGGGATACCATGAAGGCAACCCGCCGCATCGTCATGGGCGGTTCGCTGGCCGCCGCCGGGTTGGCATCCGCACCCGGCATCCTGCGCGCGCAGGCACGCCCGCCCGCCGCCCGCACCGTGCGGGCGGTGCTGGAGGGCGACCTGCCGACCTACGACCCGATCTGGACCACCGCCAACCTCTCCGCCTTTCACGGCGGCATGGTCTACGACATGCTGTTCGGCGCGGATGCCAAGGGCGTGGCCCAGCCGCAGATGGTTGGCAAATGGGGCGTCTCGGACGACAAGCTGACCTACACGTTCGAACTGCGCGACGGGCTGCGCTTTTCCGACAACACGGCGGTCACCAGCGCCGACGTGATCCCCAGCATCCGCCGCTGGATGGTCCGCTCGGGGTCCGGGCAACTGCTGGCGCCGCACCTCAAGGACATTTCGGCGAAGGATGAAAAGACCTTCGTCGTCGCGCTGAAGGAGCCGTTCGCGCTGCTGCTGGACATCTTCGCCTCGACGACCACGCCGGTGCTGTTCATCATGCGCAAGCGCGAGGCCGAGACCGACCCGATGCAGAAGATCGACCAGGTCGTCGGGTCCGGTCCGTTCATCCTGAACCAGGGCGAGACCCGCGTCGGCAGCCAGTACGTCTATGACAAGAACGCCAATTACGTGCCGCGCAGCGAGCCGGCCAGCGGCACGGCGGGCGGCAAGGTGGCGAAGCTCGACCGCGTCATCTTCGTCAACATGCCGGACGCGCAGACCGCCGTGGCGGCGTTGCAGGCCGGCGAGATCGATTTCTACGAGACCCCGCCGACCGACTTGCTGGAACAGCTGGAGGATGACCCGAATATCACGCTGGAGAACATTTTCGAGCTCGGCCTGGTCGGCTACGTCGGGGTGAACTGGCTGCATCCGCCGTTCAACAACGTCAAGTGCCGGCAGGCCCTGCTGCACATCATCAACCAGGAGGACATGCTGCGGCCGACCTTCGTCAGCCCGAAATGGTACAAGACCTGCGGCAGCTATTTCACCTGCGGCTCGGCGATGGCGAACGACGCCAATACCGACTGGTTCAAGAGCGGGCCGAATATTCCGTTGGCCAAGCAGTTGCTGAAGGAAGGCGGCTACGACGGCAAGCCCATCGTCATGCTGCAGGCCACCAGCATGCTCTACATGTCCAATGCCGCCACGGTGTTCGCCGAGCAGTTGCGCGCCGCCGGCGTGAAGGTGGACCTGCAGCCCATGGACTGGGCCAACGTGGTGCAGCGGCGGGCGATCCAGGCGCCGCCGGACCAGGGGGGGTGGAACATCTTCTTCACCTCGACCGGCGGCTTCGACAACAGCACGCCGTACATGATGGCTCAGATGGCGACCAACGGCACCAAGAGCTGGTTCGGCTGGCCGAGCGATGAAAAGAACGAGCAACTGCGTGCGGCATGGATGGCCGCCGACACGATGGAGCAGCGGAAGGCGATCGCGGCGCAGATCCAGGAAAATGCCTGGAATGTCGTTCCGCATCTGTATTTCGGCCAGTGGCAGCAACCGATGGCGCATCGCAAGAACGTCACGGGCTGGCTGCACGTGCCCGGCGTGATTCCTTTCTGGAACGTCGCCAAGACCTGACGCCGCGCCGCGCGACCGGGTGGCGCCATCGCGCGGCGGCTTGCCTGTTCATTGCGTGTGACGGATGCTAGGCTCGTCGTCGGAAGGCTCCCGGCCGAAGGGCAGCCCACAGGGACAAGAAAGAGAGGGATACCATGAAGGCAACCCGCCGCACCGTCATGGGGGGGTCACTGGCGATCGCCGGGTTGGCATCCGCGCCCGGCATCCTGCGCGCGCAGGCACGCCCGCCCGCCGCCCGCACCGTGCGGGCCGTGATGCACGGCGACATCCCCACCTACGATCCGATCTGGACCACCGCGAACATGTCCGCCTATCATGGCGGCATGGTCTACGACATGCTGCTCGGCGCGGACGCCAGGGGCGACGAGCCGCGGCCTCAGATGGTCCGGCGCTGGGGCATCTCCGACGACAAGCTGACCTACACCTTCGAGCTTCGCGACGGGCTGCGCTTTTCCGACAACACGGAAGTCACCAGCGCCGACGTGGTGCCCAGCATCCGCCGCTGGATGGTCCGCTCGGGGTCCGGGCAACTGCTGGCCCAGCACACCAGGGACATCTCGGCGAAAGACGCCAAGACCTTCAGCGTCGTGCTGAAAGAGCCGTTCTCGCTGTTGCTCGACATCTTCTCCTCGACCAACACGCCGGTGCTGTTCATCATGCGCAAGCGCGAGGCCGAGACCGACCCGATGCAGAAGATCGACCAGGTTGTCGGGTCCGGGCCGTACATCCTCAACCAGGACGAGACCAAGGTCGGCAGCCAGTACGTCTACGACAAGAACCCGCATTACGTGCCGCGCAGTGAGCCGGCCAGCGGCACGGCGGGCGGCAAGGTGGTGAAGGTGGACCGCACGGTCTACGTCAACATGCCGGACAGCCAGACCGCCGTGGCGGCGTTGCAGGCCGGCGAGATCGACTTCTACGAGATCCCGCCGATCGACCTGCTCGACCAGTTGCAGAGCGACCCGGCCATCACCATCGAGAACCTGTTCGACCTCGGCCTGGTCGGCCACGTCGGGCTGAACTGGCTGCATCCGCCATTCAACAACATCAAGTGCCGGCAGGCCGTCCTGCACATCATGAACCAGGAGGACATGCTGCGGCCGACCTTCGTCAGCCCGAAATGGTACAAGACCTGCGGCAGCTATTTCACCTGCGGCTCGGCGATGGAGAACGACGCCAACACCGGCTGGTTCAAGAGCGGACCGAACATTCCGTTGGCGAAGCAGTTGCTGGCGGAAGGCGGCTATGACGGCAAGCCGATCGTCATGCTGCAGGCCACCAACATACCCTACATGTCCAATGCCGCCACGGTGATGGCCGAGCAGTTGCGCGGCGCCGGCATGAAGGTGGATCTGCAGCCGATGGACTGGGCCGGTGTGGTGGCGCGGCGGGTCAGCCAGGCGCCGTCGGACCAGGGGGGGTGGGACATCTTCTTCACCTCGGGGGCCGGGCCGTCCTACAGCGACCCGTACACGGATGTGTCGATGGCCACCAACGGCACCAAGGGCTGGTTCGGCTGGCCGAGCGACGAGAAGAACGAGCAGTTGCGCGCGGCCTGGGTCGCCGCCGAGACGCTCGAGCAGCGGAAGGCGATCGCGGCGCAGATCCAGGACAACGCCTGGAACATCGTGCCGCACTTGCATTTCGGCCAGTGGCAGCAGCCGACGGCGCACCGCAAGAACGTCACGGGCTGGCTGCACGTGCCCGACCTGATTCCGTTCTGGAACGTCGAGAAGACCTGATGGAACGCGCCGCCCGCCCGCCCGCATGACCGGCACCATCGCACGCCGGCTGACGTCCATCGTGCCGGTCATGTGCGTCGTCGCCATCTGCGTTTTTCTGTTGCTGCACTTCGCGCCGGGGGATCCGGCCGCGATCATCGCCGGCGACAACGCGACCCCGCAGAACATCGCGGCGATCCGCGAAAAGCTCGGGCTCGATCAGCCGGTGTGGCGGCAGTTCGTGGTCTGGGTCGGCAATTTGCTGCGCGGCGACCTGGGCACCTCGTTATTCTGGGGCGACAGCGTGATGTCGCTGATCGTGCAGCGTGCCGAGCCGACGCTGTCGCTGGCCTTCACCACCATCGCGCTGGCGGTGGTGGTGGCGATCACGCTGGGCGTGGTGGCGGCGGCCCGGGTGGGCAGCCTGATCGACCGGGCGGTGATGGGCTTCGCGGTCATGGGCTTCTCGGTGCCGGTTTTCGTGGTCGGCTACGCGCTGATCTTCGCTTTCGCCATCAACCTGAAATGGCTGCCGGTGCAGGGCTACGCGCCGATTGCCGACGGCGTGGGGCCCTGGCTGCAACATCTGGTGCTGCCATCGTTCGCGCTCGGCATGGCGTACGTGGCGCTGATCGCGCGCATCACCCGCGCCACCATGCTGGACGTGCTGGCCGAGGACTACATGCGCACGGCGAAGGCGAAGGGTGTGGCGGCGGCGCCGATGCTGCTGAAGCACGCGCTGAAGAACGCCGCCGTGCCGATCGTGACCGTGGTGGGCAACGGCGTCGCGCTGCTGATCGGCGGCGTGGTGATCACCGAGACGGTGTTCAACATCCCCGGCGTCGGCCGGCTGGTGGTGGACGCCATCGCGCGGCGCGACTACCCGATCATCCAGGGCGTCATCATGGTGTTCTCCGGCGTGTATGTGCTGGTCAACCTGCTGGTCGACCTGTCCTACACGCTGTTCGATCCACGGATCCGAGGATGAAGCGCCTCGCCCAATTCTGTCGGCGCAATCCGACTATCATCATCGGCGCGGTGCTGCTGGTGGCGGTGGCGGCGGTGGCGCTGTGCGCGCCGTGGATCGCCGGCGACCCGGTGGCGCTGAAGCCGGTGGACCGGTTGCAGGGGCCGTCGGCGGGCCACTGGCTCGGCACCGACTTTCTCGGCCGCGACATCTATGCCCGGGTGGTCTACGGCGCGCGGGTGTCGCTGATCGTCGGGCTGTCGGTGGCCGCGATGTCCATCGTCATCGGCCTCTTCATCGGGCTGGCCGCCGGCTACTGGCGGGCGGTGGACGCGGTGGTGATGCGCGTCATGGACGGGCTGATGGCGATTCCCGCCATCCTGCTCGCCATCGCCATGGTTTCGCTCAATCGCGCCAGCGTGTGGATCGTCATTGTCGCCATCACCATCCCCGAGGTGCCGCGCATCGTGCGGCTGGTGCGCTCGGTGGTGCTGACCGTGCGCACGCTGCCCTATATCGAGGCGGCGGTCTCCGGCGGATCGCCGGCGTGGAAGATCGTGCTGCGCCACATCCTGCCCAGCACCATCGCGCCGTTGATCGTGCAGGGCACCTACATCACCGCCTCCGCGATCCTGATCGAGGCGGCGCTGTCCTTCCTCGGCGCCGGGGTGCCACCCGAGATTCCGACCTGGGGCAACATGATCGCCTCAAGCCGGCTCTACATCGCCCGCGCGCCGTGGACCATCTTCGCGCCGGGGACGGCGCTGGCGATGGTGATCCTGTCGGTGAACCTGCTCGGCGACGGACTGCGCGACCTGCTGGATGTGCGGCTGGCCAGGAGGATGGTGTGAGCGAGCCCGTCCTTTCCGTTGAAGGACTGCGCACGCATTTTTTCACGCGGGACGGAATCACGCGGGCCGTCGACGGTCTTTCCTTTGCGATCGGTGCCGGCGAGACGCTGGGCATCGTCGGCGAATCGGGCTGCGGCAAGTCGGTCACCGCGCTGTCGATCCTGCGCCTGCTGCCGCCCGTGCTCGGTCGCACCGTGGGCGGGACAGTGCGCTTCGGCGGGAGCAACCTGCTGGACCTCGACGAAACGGCGATGCGGGGCATCCGCGGCAACCGCATCGCCATGGTGTTCCAGGAGCCGATGACCTCGCTGAACCCGGTGCTGACCGTGGGCGATCAGATCGCCGAGGCGGTCCTCATCCACCAGGGCAAGTCGCGCGCCGAGGCCTGGGCGCGGGCGGCGGAGATGCTGACGCTGGTGCACATCCCGGATGCGGCGCGGCGGGTGCACGACTACCCGCACCAGCTTTCCGGCGGCATGCGCCAGCGCGTGATGATCGCCATCGCGCTGTCCTGCCACCCGCAACTGCTGATCGCCGACGAGCCCACCACCGCGCTCGACGTCACCATCCAGGCGCAGATCCTGCGGCTGATGCTGGAACTGAAGGAGCGCATGGGGGCGGCCATCCTGATGATCACCCACAACCTCGGCGTGGTGGCGGAGACCTGCCAGCGGGTGATCGTGATGTATGCAGGGCGCAAGGTGGAGGAGGCGCCGGTGCTCGACCTGTTCGACCGGCCGTTGCATCCCTACACGCGTGGCTTGATGGCTTCCATTCCGCGCCGCGGTGCCGGGGCCGCGCGCCGCCGGCGGCTGGCGGAAATTCCCGGCATCGTGCCCAACCTGCGCGATCCGATGCCGGGCTGCGCCTTCGCGCCGCGCTGCGCCTTCGCCACCGACCGCTGCCACGCCGAGGCGCCGCCGCTCGACGATCATGGCGGCGGGCACGTGGCGGCGTGCTGGCACACCGGTCGGGTGCTGGCGGCATGACCGCGCCGGTCGCCGAGGTCGAAGGCCTGACCAAGCATTTCGCGGTGCGGCGCGGATTGCTGCGGCGCCCGGCGGCGGTGGTCAAGGCGGTGGACGACGTGAGCCTCGCGATCGTCGCCGGCGAAACGCTGTGCCTGGTGGGCGAGTCGGGTTGCGGCAAGTCCACCGTGGGGCGGCTGATCCTGCGCCTGCTGGAGCCGACCGCCGGGCGCATCGTGCTGCGCGGCATCGACGTCACCGCGCTGGGCGAGCGGGCGATGCGCCCGCACCGGCGGCACGCGCAGATGGTGTTCCAGGACCCCTATGCCTCGCTCAACCCGCGGCTGCTCGCCGGCACGATCGTCGGCGAGCCGCTGGAGAATTTTTCCGACCTGAGCATCGCCGACCGGCGCGATCGCGTCGCCGCCCTGCTGGAACGGGTGGGACTGCGCGCCGAGGCGATGCACCGCTATGCCTTCGAGTTTTCCGGTGGTCAGCGCCAGCGCCTCGGCATCGCCCGCGCGCTGGCGCCGGATCCGGGACTGATCGTGGCCGACGAGGCGGTGTCCGCGCTCGATGTGTCGGTGCAGGCGCAGGTGCTGAACCTGCTGATGGATTTGCAGGAGGAGCGCGGCCTCGCCTATCTGTTCATTAGCCACGACCTCGGCGTGGTCGAGCATATCGGCCACCGCATCGCGGTGATGTACCTGGGCCGCATCGTCGAGCTGGCGCCGAAGGAGGCGATCTTCGCCACCCCGCTGCACCCCTATACCGAGGCGCTGATGGCGGCCGCGCCGGAACCCGACCCGCGGGCGAAACGCGAGCGCCTGGTGCTGGAAGGCGACATCCCGAGCCCGATGGCGCCACCCCCGGGCTGCCGTTTTCACACGCGCTGCCCGATCGCGGTGGCGCGCTGCCGCGAGGAGGTGCCGGCGCTGCGGGAACTGGCGCCGGAGCACCACGTCGCCTGCCATCTGCGCTGACGCCGTGCTCACCGGTTTGTGTCGGCCCGGTCTGGTCCGACGGCGTTGTTGTTGCGACGGCGCGGCATAATTTTCTCGACGCGCGGTGAAAACGTGACCTAGTGTGGCGCGCGCCAACCATGCACGGAATGCATGGGGGGAAGTTTCGACATGCCGCGGTGGGTGGCGAAGGTCACCAGTGGCTCAAAACAACGAAGAACGGCCGCCATGACGGCCGAGAGGGAGAGTTACCATGCATAGCAAGACCCCGGCCGCGGTCGGGCGGCGCGCCCTTATCCGGGCTGGTATCGGCGTGGCCGCCGTGCCGCTCGGTACCCCGTTCATCCTGTCCGCTCGCGGCGAGAGCCCGGTGAAGATCGGCATGGTCAATCCGCTGACCGGCATTCTGTCCGCCCTGGCGGCGAGCGAGGTGGAGGGCGCCAAATATGCCGTCGCCGACCTCAACAAGAAGGACGGCATCCTGGGTCGGCCGATTCAACTGTTGGTTGAGGACTCGGCCAACGATGTCGGCACCGGCGTGCAGAAGACCCGCAAGCTGATCGACGGCGAGAACGCCGACGTCATCTTCGGCGACGTCAATTCCGGCATCGCCTACGCCATGAGCCAGGTCACCGCCGAGAAGAAGATATTCCACGTCGTGCCGGGCGGGCACACCGACCCGATCACCGGGACCGACTGCAAGTGGAACGTCTTCCGTATCTGCAACACGACCACGATGGACGCCACCGCGATCACCGGTACGCTGGTCAAGAAGTTCGGCAAGAAATGGTTCTTCGTCACTCCCGACTATGCCTACGGCCATACGCTGCAGGACAGCTTCGTCAAGAATCTGAAGGCCCTGGGCGGAACGTTCGAGGGCGACATGCTGCCGATCAGCACCTCGGACTTCTCGGCGACGCTGATCAAGGCGAAGGCCTACAAACCGGACGTGCTGCTCAACAACATGGGCGGATTGGCACAGATCGACTGCATGAAGCAGTTCACCCAGTTCGGCATGGGCAAGGACATGAAGCTGGGCGGCGCGCTGTTCGAGTTGGAGAGCATCAAGTCGGTGCCGAAGGAGGCGCAAACGGGCTGGTGGACGATGGAGTGGTGGTGGAACCAGCCGAAGGTGCCGGAGGTCGGCGCCTTCGTCGCCGATTTCCGCAAGGCCACCGGCAAGACTCCCTCGGCGCGGAACTGGTTCGGCGTGGTGGCGGTGCACACCGTCAGGCTGGCCGCGGAAAAGGCCAAGTCGCTCGAAGCCATCAAGATGGCGCACGCGCTTGAGGATATGGAGCTGCCCGCGGACGTGGCGTTGCAGCCCGGCAAAGTCGCCTACCGCGCCGGGGATCATGAGTTGATGCCGAACATCTTCGTCGGCGAGGTGCATCCGCCCACCTCCTCGCCGGACGATGTGTTCACGGCCAGCGAACTCGTCCCAGGCGACAAGGCGGCGGGCACGGTGGCCGACACCGGCTGCCACATGACCTATCCCGCGACCTGACCGGCAGCACCGGATGCCCTGCCGCGAGGCCGGGCGTCCGGTGCTGTCCAGGACCCATGAACGGACGAACGCAAAGGTCGGGGGATGCTGCAACTTATTCTCTACAACGTCACCAACGGGCTGATCATCGGCGCGTTCTACGTACTGTTGGCGCTCGGTCTGTCGCTGATCCTCAACCTCAGCAACGTCATCAATTTCGCTCACGGCAATTTCCTCGCGCTGGGCGGCTACTTCGCCTACCTGCTGACGCCGCATCTGGGCTACTGGGGCGCGCTGCTGATCGCGCCAGCGATGACCGCCGCGCTAGGCTTCGTCATCGAGCGGCTGATGATCCGGCGGGTCTATAGCCGCGATCCGGTCTACAGCCTGCTGCTGACCTTCGGACTGGCCTTCATCCTGCAAGACGCCTGCCGCTTCATCTGGGGACCGAACGGCCTGCCGCTCGGCATTCCGGACGTGCTGTCGCAGCCCGTCAGCGCCGACCTGTTCTTCATCACCTACTACCGTATCTTCATGGGGGCGATCGTCGTTGTCGCGGTGATCGGCCTGTTCGCCTTCCTGCGCTATTCGCGGGTCGGCGTGCGCATCCGCGCCGGCACGCTCGATCTCGACACCGTGGCGGCACTGGGCGTGAACGTGCGGCTGCTGCGGGCGATAAACTTCGCCGTCGGCTGTCTGCTCGCCGGTCTCGCCGGCGTGCTCGCGGCGGGTCAGATCGGCCTCAATCCGAACATGGGCGACGATCTGCTGATGCCGAGCTTCATCGCCATCATCGTCGGCGGCGTCGGCAGCCTCACCGGCACCCTGATCGGCGGGCTGCTGATCGGGGTGGCCAGCGCGCTCACCACGGTAGTCTATCCGGCCGGCAGCGAGGCGGTGATCTACGTCATCATGGCGCTGGTGCTGCTGATCAAGCCGCGCGGACTGATGGGCGAGGAGGGGATGCTGACATGAGCAGCGCCACTTCCATTCCGGTCATCGCCAAGCGTCCGGTCGAGCATCATTACCTGCCGCTCATGGCGGTCTGGCTGGTGCTGCTGACCCTGCCGCTGTGGCTGCCGATGCTCGGCGGCTACACCGCGCTCGGCGCGCGTGTCCTGGTGCTCGGGCTGGTGGCGATGTCGCTCAACCTGCTGCTCGGCTTCACCGGCGTGATGAGTTTCGGCCACGCGGCCTATTTCGGGCTCGGCGCCTATGGCGCCGGCCTGACGCTGAAATTCGTCGCCGCCAGCACGCCGCTCGCGCTGCTCGCCGGCACCCTGCTCGGCGGCGTCGCCGGCACGCTGTTCGGCCTGCTGATCGTGCGCCGGCGCGGCGTCTACTTCGCCATGGTCACCATCGCCTTCGGCCAGATCTGCTACTACATCGCCTACCGGTGGAACGACCTGACCGGCGGGTTCGATGGGCTGCGCGGCTTTTCCCGCGCGCCGATCGATCTCGGCTTCGCCACCATCGACATTCAGCACAACGACACGCTGTTCTACTTCTTCCTGCTTTTCATGTTCGCCGTCGCCATCGGGCTGATGGGCCTCATCCTGCGCTCGCCGTTCGGCCGCACCCTGATCGCCATCCGCGAGAACCAGCGCCGCGCCCGCTTCCTCGGCATTCCGGTGGAGCGGCACATCTGGCTCTCCTTTTCGCTGTCCTGCTGCTTCGCCGCCCTGGCCGGATCGCTCTATGCCCTGCTCAACAACTTCGCCGACCCGCTGAGCCTGCACTACACACTGTCCGGCGAGATCGTGATCATGACGGTGCTCGGCGGCATGCGCTGCTTCTGGGGGCCGCTGCTCGGCGCAGCGGTGTTCGTGGTTGTCCAGGACTACGCTTCATCGATGACGGAGAACTGGATGAGCATCGTCGGCCTGGTGTTCGTGCTGTCGGTGCTGTTCTTCCCGCGCGGCCTGCTCGGCGTGCTGCAACGCCGCGACGCGAAATGAGGATCGCGCCATGACCCCCATGCTCGAAGCCCGCGGCGTGTCCAAGCAGTTTGGCTACCTGCGCGCGGTGCAGGATGTCTCGCTGACCGTCGCGCCGGGCGAACTGCGCGCCATCATCGGCCCGAACGGCGCGGGCAAGACCACCTTCTTCAACATGATCACCGGCTTCTTTCCGCCCAGCCAGGGCGAGATTCTGTTTGCCGGCGAGACGATCACGCGCCTGCCGGTGGCCGCCCGTGTCGCCCGCGGCATGGCGCGAACTTTTCAGATCACCGAGGTCTTCCCCGAGCTGACGGTGCGCGAGAACATCCGCGTCGGCGTCGAATCCGCGCACGGACTGCGCACGCGCATGTGGCTGAGCGCGGCCGAGCGCGCCCGGGTGGATGAGGCGATCGAGGCGATGCTGATCCTGACCGGGCTCGCCGCCAAGGCGGACCGCCTGGTCGGCGAACTCGCGCATGGCGATCAGCGCGCCGCCGAGATTGCCGCCGCGTTGAGCCTGAAACCGCGGCTGCTGCTGCTCGACGAGCCCACCGCCGGCATGGGCGAGCAGGAAACCTACCAGGTCGCGGCGCTGATCCGCCGGTTGCACAAGGACAACGCCTATACGATCGTGCTGATCGAGCACGACATGCGCGTGGTGTTCAACCTGGCGGACCGCATTTCGGTGCTCGACCGCGGGCGGCTGCTGGCCGACGGCACGCCGCAGGAGATCGCCGGCAATCCCGACGTGCAGATCGCCTATCTGGGCACCGCGGCATGAACGCGCTGGAGGCAAAAGGGCTCAACACCTTCTACGGTAAGAGCCATATCCTGCACGACGTATCGCTGAACGTGGCGGAAGGCCGCACCACGGCGCTGCTGGGACGCAACGGCGCGGGCAAGACGACGACGCTGCGCAGCCTGATGGGACTGACCGCGCCGCGCAGCGGAACCGTCAGCATCTTCGGCCGCGACAGCACGCGGCTGCCGCCGTTTCGCATCGCCGCCCTCGGCGTCGGCTACGTGCCGGAAGGACGCCGGGTTTTCCCCAACCTGACGGTGCAGGACAACCTGCGCGTTCCGATCGAGCGGCCCGGTCCTTTCACCATCGAGCGGGTCTACGCGCTGTTTCCGCGCCTCGACGAGCGCCGCAACAGCTTCGGCCGGCAACTCTCGGGCGGCGAGCAGGAAATGCTGTCGATCGCGCGCGCCCTGCTGATCAACCCCAGGCTGCTGATTCTCGACGAGCCTTCGCAGGGCCTGGCGCCGCTGATCGTGCGCGAAGTGTTCCGCATCGTGACGCAGATGCGCGACGAGGGGATCTCCGTGCTGCTGGTGGAGCAGAACGTGCGGATGAGCCTGGAGATCGCCGACGACGTCTATGTGCTGGAGAACGGCGTCATCGTTCATGCCGGCCTGGCCCGCGACCTGGCCCAGGACGAACACCGCATCCAGGCCCTGGCCGGCGCATCGGCCGAGGACTGGACGTTCGACGAAGCCATGCAGCCGGCCGCGGGGGGCTGAGGGCGGCAGGCGCGGTTATGCCAGGGCATCCTCGGCGTCGAGGGTCGCCGCGGTGGCGTGCACACGCTGGGCAGATGGTGGCGGGGGGTGGGGATCACGCTGCTGCCGCGCATCGTGGTGGCGGCCGGGATCGCCGCCGGGACCGGTCTGGTGCTGCGCCCGCTCGCCGGCGCGGGCGGCTGGCGGACGCTGAGCCTGGTCTGGCGGCCGCAGTCGCCGCGTGCCGCCGGCTACCGTGCCCTGGTGCCGCTGATGGCCCGGGTTGCCGGCGAGTCCGTTGGGTAGAGCGGCGGCGGCGCAACTTCGCCACGTTGAGCCCATTAAAAGGCCTCATTGCCGGCACCACCTGTGTCTTCAGACCCGCAGGAGGGATCCATGTCCACCGTGCGAATGTCCCGCTCAACGCTGGCCCGCCGTGTGTTGACGCCGCTGGCCGCCCTGGCGCTGCTCGCGATCGGCGGCTGCGTGGCCTATCCGGCCTATGGACCCGGCCCCTATGCCGGCGGCCCTTACGATGGCGGCTATTATGCCCCCGGCTATGCCTATGCCCCGCCGGTCGTCGTCGCGCCGGTTCCGGTCGTCGTCGGCGGCTGGGGTTGGGGCAGGGGCTGGGGCGGCTGGGGTGGCGGCTGGCACCGCTGATCGCGGTCCTGCCTGCTCTTGAGACGCAAAAAGCCAGGGGCCCTGCCCGCCGCGTGTCCTGACGCGGCGGGCAGGGCCCCTGGTCTTCTTCGCCGGTTGAGCCCGGAGGTTAGCGGCCCAGGGCCTTGACGATGGTTTCAGTCATCTTCTTGGCGTCGCCGAAC
>CAYWOW010000078.1:0-13169 GCA_964459005.1 uncultured Acetobacteraceae bacterium | reverse complement strand
GGCACCTGCTGGATGCCGTCCTCGCCGCCGGTGAACGGCGCCTGCACGCAGAAGAAATACACCATCTGCGCCAGCGCCAGCGTGATCATGGAAAAGTAGATGCCGGAACGGCGGATCGCCAGCCAGCCGAACGCGGCGCCCAGCCCCGCCCCGGTCAGTCCGCCCAGCAGGATCGAAAGTTCCGCCGACAATCCCCAGTTTTTCGCCACCCAGGCGGCGACGTAGCTGCCCATGCCGAAATACGCCGCGTGGCCGAAACTCAGCAGGCCCACGTAGCCGATCAGCAGGTTGAAGGCGCAGGCGAACAGCGCGAAGCACAGCACCTTCATCAGGAACACCGGATACAGGACGGTGGGCGCCAGCGCGATCAGCGCCACCATCGCCGCGAAACCGCCGGCCTGGGCACGACTGAAGCCGAGCATCTCAAGCCCGCCCGAACAGGCCGGCGGGCCGTGCCAGCAGCACGATCGCCATCACCACGAAGATCACCGTCGACGAGGCCTGCGGGTAGTACACTTTGGTCAGCCCCTCGATGATGCCCAGCCCGAAGCCGGTGACGATGGAGCCGAGAATGGAACCCATGCCGCCGATCACCACCACCGCAAACACGGTGATGATGAAGTTGGACCCCATGTTGGGGTTCACCGAATAGATCGGTGCCGCCAGCACACCGGCGAAGGCGGCCAGCGCCGCGCCGGCGCCGTAGGTCAGGGTGAGCATCCGCGGCACGTTGACGCCGAAAGCCTGCACCAGGGCTGCGTTTTCGGTCGCCGCCCGGAGGGTGGAGCCGAGCGGCGTCTTCTCGATGACCAGCCAGGTCGCCAGGCACACGACGGCGGCGGCCACCACCACCCAGGCGCGGTAGGCCGGCAGCATCATGAAGCCGAGGTCGAGTGGCCGGCTCAGCACCGCCGGGATCGTATAGGGCATCCCGGACGAGCCGAACGCGTTGCGCGCCAACCCCTCGATGATCAGCGCGCAACCGAAAGTCAGCAGCAGGCCATACAGGTGGTCGAGCTTGTACAGCTTGTTGATCAGCGTCCTCTCCAGCACCACCCCGAAGATGCCGACGATGATCGGGGCGAGCAGCAGCGCCGGCCAGTAGCCGATGCCCAGGTAGTTCAGCAGCGCCCAGGCCACGAACGCGCCCAGCATGAACAGCGCGCCGTGGGCAAAGTTGATGATGTTCAGCAGGCCGAAGATGATCGCCAGCCCGAGCGAGAGCAGGGCGTAGAAGGCGCCGTTGATCAGCCCCAGCGTGAGCTGCCCGTAGAGCAGCAGCAGCGGCTTTCCGAAGATCATGATCATGGCTGGCGATTCATCCCCGACCGCGGTTTCAGGCCTTGACGTAGTAGCAATGGCCGTCGGCCAGCGGACGCCAGGCCTCGGCCGCCGGCGTGGTCTGCACCAGCTTGTAGAGGTCCCACGGTGCCTTGCTCTCGGCGGGCTGCTTCACCTCGAACAGGTGGGAGTTGAACATGCCGCGCCCGTCCTGGCGGATCGTGCCCTGGAAGGCGTCGTCATCCACCGGCATTGCCTTCATCTGCTCGGCGATCGCGGCGCCGCTCTGCTTGGCCGCCGGCACGCCGATGGCGGCCACCGCCTTCAGGAAGTGCAGCGTGCCGGAGTAGTCGCCGGCATGGATCATGTTCGGCCAGTTGGTCGGCGAGCGCGGCACGAAGCGCTTGGTGAAGGCGCGGGTGCGGTCGTTCAGATCCCAGTAGAAGCTTTCGGTCAGATGCAGTCCCTTGGCCACGTCCAGCCCGAGCGCGTGCACGTCGGTGATGAACATCAGCATCGCCGCAATCTGCATCTTGGCGTTGATGCCGAACTCGTTGGCCTGCTTGATGCTGTTCACGGTGTCGGCGCCGGCGTTGCAGAAGCCGAGCACCTTGGCGCCGGAAGCCTGAGCCTGCACCAGGAACGACGAGAAATCGGTCGTGCCCGGGAAGGGATAGGCCGAGCTGCCCATCACCTTGCCGCCCGCGGCGGTGACGAAGCTGGTCGTGTCGGACTGCAACTGCTTGCCGAAGGCGTAGTCGGCGGTGATGAAGTACCAGCTGTCGCCGCCCGCCTTCACGGTGGCGCCGCCGGTGGATTTGGCCAGCATGTAGGTGTCGTAGGTGTAGTGGATCAGACTCGGCGAGCAGGCGCCCGCGGTCAGTTCGCTGGTGGCCGCGCCGACATTGATGTGCAGCTTGTTCTTCTGCTTGGCCACGCCGGCCACCGCCAGCGCCACCGAGGAAGTCGGCACGTCGATGATAAGGTCCACGCCGTCACGGTCATACCATTGCGCCGCGATCGAGGCGCCGAGGTCGGGCTTGTTCTGGTGGTCGGCGTTGATCACTTCCACGTCGAAGCCGTGCGAGCCGAACTCCTCCACCGCCATCTTCACGGCGGCGACCGAGCTCGGCCCGCCGGTGTCGCGGTACGGCCCCGACATATCGTTCAGCACGCCGATCTTGATGCTGTTGGCCTGCGCGCGGGCGCGGCGGGTGACGAGGGGCAGGGCGGCGGTGGCGGCGGCGGTGCCCAGCAGGGCGCGGCGATTGAGTTTCATGTCATTCCCCAATGTTTCTTCTGTGTAGCGTTCACGCTTGGTGGTCCGAGGGCACGTCGCCCACCCGGGCGGGGACCGCGCCCGACCGGTTGGCGCCGGCAAGGCGGTCGGGGCGGCGGTTCCCGGCAAGGCACGGCGGCAAGGTCGCATCGGTCGTTCTCCCTCGGCCCGGCTTTGGTGCCGGTTGTTGCGGCGGCGATCAAACCCCCAGGTAGTCGTGCAGCTTGTCCAGGTTGGCCGCGAGTTGCGCGTTGCCGATCATATCCAGCACGCGGCCGTGTTCCATGATGTAGTGGCGGTCGGCCACGGTCTGGGCGAAGCGGAAGTTCTGTTCGACCAGCAGCACGGTGAAGCCGCGCGCCTTGATCTCGCGGATGGTGCGGCCGATCTGCTGCACGATCACCGGCGCCAGCCCCTCGGTGGGTTCGTCCAGCAGCAGCAGGCGCGCCCCGGTGCGCAGGATGCGCGCGATCGCCAGCATCTGCTGCTCGCCGCCGGACAGCCTGGTTCCCGGGCTGCCCGCCCGTTCCAGCAGGTTGGGGAACAGCGCATAGATGGTCGGCAGATCAAGCCCGCCGGGCGCCACCACTTTGGGCAGCATCAGGTTTTCGGTCACGCTCAGTGAGGCGAAGATGCCGCGCTCCTCGGGGCAGAAGCCGATGCCGGCGCGTGCGATCCGGTCCGGCCGCAAGGCGATGGTCTCGCTGTCGCGATAGCGGATGCTGCCGGTGCGCCGCCCCACCAGCCCCATGATGCTTTTCATCGTGGTGGTCTTGCCGGCGCCGTTGCGGCCGAGCAGCGTCACCACCTCGCCCTCGCGCACGCCGAACTCCACGCCGTGCAGGATATGGCTCTCGCCGTACCAGGCGTTCAGGCCGCTCACCTCAAGCATCGGCGCTGCCGAGGTAGGCCGCGATCACATCGGCATCGGCCGCCACCGCGGCATAGTCGCCCTCCGCCAGGATCCGCCCGCGGGTCAGCACGGTGATGGTGTCGCACAGCCCTTCCACCACCGAGAGGTTGTGCTCGACCATCAGGATGGTGCGGCCCTGGCGCACGCGGCGGATCAGCGCCACCACGCGGTCGACGTCCTCGTGGGTCATGCCCGCGGTGGGCTCGTCCAGCAGCATCATTTCCGGCTCGAGCGCCAGCGTGGTGGCGATCTCCAACGCCCGTTTCCGGCCATAGGAAAGGTTGACCGCCGGCGTGTCGGCGCAATCGCCCAGGCCGACGTCTTCCAGCAGTTCGCGCGCGCGCCGGTCGTGGCAATGCAGCACTTCGTCGCTGCGCCAGAAATCGAAGCTGCCGCCGCGCGCGCGTTGCAGCGCCACCCGCACGTTCTCGAGCGCGGTCAGGTGGGCGAACACCGCCGAGATCTGGAAGCTGCGGGCCAGCCCGAGCCGCGCCACCTCGGCCGGCTTGTGGCGCGTGATGTCGTGCCCCTGGAAGCGGATCGCGCCGCGCGTCGGCTGCAGGAATTTGGTCAGCAGGTTGAAGCAGGTGGTCTTGCCGGCGCCGTTCGGTCCGATCAGCGCATGGATCGTCCCGCGGCGGACGCGCAGGTCCACATCGTTCACCGCGACGAAGCCGCGGAACTCCTTGGTCAGACCCGCCGTTTCCAGGATGGTATCGGACACCCCGGACGCCCCCCTCGTTGCTGTCAATCCTGACTTGCATATAGTGCGGTTCGCCGCAAGATTGTTTCAAGGGGAACCAGAGCGAAAAAGGTCGACGCCTGCTGCTTGCCCCACGATCGACACCACCGTACGAGAGGATCATCCAGTGCCGCGCCAACCCGGATGACCGCTCTGTTCCGACCCGCCCTCGCCCTGCTGACCGTGCTGCCGGTGCTCGCGGCCTGCGGTCTCGCGCCCGCTAGCCAGGGCGCGGAAACCGCCGGCGTGCTCGCCACCGCCTGGCGCGCCGGCGCGCCGGAGGGTGCGCCCGTCTGGCCGTCGAACACGTGGTGGACCGGCTTCAACTCGCCCGAGCTGAACGACCTGATCGCCCGCGCGAGCCGCGAAAACTTCGACATTCTCGCCGCCGCCGCCCGTATCCGCCAGGCCGACGCCGCGCTGGTCGGCGCGGGCGCGGCGCTGCTGCCCACCGCCAGCGTCACCGGCGAGAACCAGTGGACGCGCGAGTCGCTCTCCCGCGCCGGCGTCTCGCGCAGCAACCGCGACACCGAAATCCGGTCGTACAGCCTGACCCCGAGCGCCTCCTACCAGATCGACCTGTGGGGCCGGCTGCGCGCCACCCGTGATGCGGCGCTGGCGACCGCGCTGGCCAGCCGCTTCGACCAGCAGACGGTGGCGCTGACCGCCGTCACCAGCGTTGCCACCACCTGGTTCGAGGCCCTGGCCACCCAGGACCGGCTGGACGTGGCACAACGCAACCTGCGCGATTCCGAGGAGATCTTGCGCGCCATCCGGGCCCGGCTCGATGCCGGCACCGCCTCGCAGCTGGACGTGGCGCAGCAGGCGGCGCTGGTGGCGGGCATCCGCGCCGGCATTCCCCCCCTGCGCAGCCAGTTGGAGCAGTTTGTCAACGGCCTGGGCATCCTGACCGGCCAGCCGCCGGAAGCGATCACGGTACGCCCGGGCACGCTGAACACGCTGTCGCTGCCCGAGGTGGCGCCCGGCCTGCCCAGCGACCTGCTGGCCCGCCGCCCCGACGTCGCCTTTGCCGAGGCCAGCCTGCAATCCGCCAACGCCAACATCCGCGCCGCCCGCGCCGCTTTCTTCCCCACCGTGGAGCTGACCGCCGCCGGCGGCTGGCAGGCCTTTGCCCTCGGCACCCTGTTCGGCCCCGGCTCGCTGTTCGTCCAGGCAGCGGCCAGCGCCAGCCAGACCATCTTCGACAACGGCGCCCTGCAGGCCAGCCTCAGCCAGGCGCGCGGCCGCTCCGACGAACTGCTCGCGGACTACCGCAAGTCGATCGTGCAGGCCTTCACCGATGTCGAGAACGCGCTGGCCGCCTATCGCTATGCCACCGAGCAGGAGGCACTGGAGCGCGACGCCGTGGCGGTGGCCCAACTCGCCGCCGATATCGCCCGCGCCCAGGTGATCGCCGGCACCAGCGACATGGTGACCGCCTTGCAGGCGCAGACCACCCTGTTCACCGACCTCGATACCCTGGCCCAGGTGCGGGAATCGCGCTTTGTCGCGCTGGTCAGCCTCTATAACGCGTTGGGCGGGGGTTGGACCCGGACCGACACCGTCCCACCTGAGACCCATCTGTTCCAGGGTATGCTGTGACCACCCCCCGGCCCGCTCGAGAGGTGCCATGCGCCGCGTCGTGACCCTGCTGGTATGTCTGCTGGTGGCCGGCGGCGGCGCCGGCTGGTGGCTTTACCTGCGCCCGTCCGCCGCCACCGGGGCGGCCGTGCCCGGCCCGGCCGAGGCCATTCCGGTGCTGGTGGCGCCCGCCGAGACGCGCGACGTGCCGGTCTACCTGGAGGGCCTCGGCACGGTGCAGGCCTCGGCCACCGTCACCATCAAGCCGATGGTCGATGGCCCGCTGCTGGAAGTGCGGTTCAAGGAAGGCCAGGATGTCCGCGCTGGCGACGTGCTGGCACGCATCGACCCGCGCGTCTATCAGGCCGCGCTCGATGCGGCGGTCGCCAAGAAGAAGCAGGACGAGGCCAGCCTCGCCAACGCCCGGCTGGACGTGGTGCGCTACGCCAAGCTCGCCGCCACCGCCTACACGTCCGCGCAGCAATACGACACCGCCCGCTCCCAGGTGGCGCAACTGGAAGCGCAGGTGCAGTCCGATCAGGCGCAGATCGACACCGCCCGCACCCAGCTTTCCTACACCACCATCACCGCGCCGATCGACGGCAGGGTGGGCTTCCGCCAGATCGACGGCGGCAACATCGTGCACGCCGTCGATGTCACCGGGCTCGTCGTCATCACCACGCTGCGGCCGATCACCGTGCAGTTCACCCTGCCGCAGCAGGACCTGCCCGCCGTCGCCGCCGCCATGGCGGCCGGGCCGCCGGAAGTGCTGTCGTTGCCGCAGGACGACGGCGCCGGCCCGCGTCGCCCGGTGCTGGATGCCGGCACGCTGACGGTGCTCGACAATCAGGTCGATCCGACCACCGGCACCATCCGGCTGCGGGCCAGCTTCCCCAACGAGCGCCTGACGCTGTGGCCGGGCGCCTTCGTCACCGTGCGGCTCAGGGTGCAGACCCTGCATGACGCCGTCGTGGTGCCGCCGGTGGCGGTGCAGCGCGGCCCGCGGGGTCCCTATGCCTATGTCGTGAGCGACCGGCTGGCGGCCGAGCGCCGCCCGGTGACGGTGGGCTACGAGGACTCGCTCGCCTCGGTGATCACCGACGGGCTGGCCCCCGGCGAGCGCGTAGTGATCGACGGCGCCTCGCGCCTGACCGACGGCGCCAAGGTCACCATCGTTGCGTACCCCGAGCCCGCCGCCGGTGCGCCGGCGACCGCCAGCCGCCGCGTGCCCGGCGCCACCTGACGCCGCCCGCGTGAGCATCTCCGCCCCGTTCATCGCGCGGCCCATCGCCACCTGGCTGCTGGCCATCGCGGTGCTGCTGGGCGGCGTCATGGGCTACCGGGCGCTGCCCGTCTCCGCCCTGCCGCAGGTCGATTTCCCCACCATCCTGGTCACCACCCAACTGCCGGGCGCCAACCCGGACACCGTCGCCACCCTGATCACCGCCTCGCTGGAGCGCCAGTTCGGCCAGATCCAGGGCCTCACCACGATGACCTCGACCAGTTCCGAGGGCACCAGCCAGATCACCTTGCAATTCTCGCTTCAGCGCAGCATCGACAGCGCCTCGCAGGACGTGCAGGCCGCCATCAACGCCGCCGCCGGCACGCTGCCGGCGACGCTGCCCTACCCGCCGGTCTACGCCAAGGTGAACCCGGCCGACGCCCCCATCCTGACGCTCGCGCTGGCATCCGACGCGATCACCATCGACCGCGTCAGCGACGCCGCCGACACGCTGCTGCAGCCCAAGCTCAGCCAGATCGACGGGGTCGGGCGCGTCACCGTGCAGGGCAACATGCGCCCGGCCGTGCGGGTGCGCGTCGATCCGGCGCGGCTGGCCGCCTACGGCCTGGCGATGGAAGACGTGCGCAGCGCGGTGGCGGCGGCCAACGTCAACGGTGCCAAAGGGGGCTTCGACGGGCCGCGCCAGGCTTTTGCACTTGGCGCCAACGACCAGTTGGTTTCCGCCGACGCCTATACCAATCTCGTCATCGCCTTCCGCAACGGCGCACCGGTACGCCTGTCCGACGTCGGCAGCGTCATCGGCGGGGTGGAGAACGACCGTGTCGGCGCCTGGTACTACCCGCCGGGCGGCGGCGCCGGGCACCCGGCCGTGCTGCTCGACATCCAGCGCCAGCCCGGCGCCAACATCGTGCAGACCGTGGACCGGCTGAAGGCCGCGCTGCCCAGCCTGCAACGCGCCATGCCGGCCGCCATCCGCACCGTGATCGTCACCGACCGCACCGAAACCATCCGCGCCAGCGTCGCCGACGTGCAGGCCACCCTGATCTTGTCGATCGTGCTGGTGGTGGGGGTGATCTATCTTTTTCTGCGCTCCTGGCGGGCCACCGTGATTCCCGCCATCGCGCTGCCGCTGTCGCTGATCGGCACCTTCGGCGTGATGGCGCTGCTGGGCTACGGACTCGACAATTTGTCGCTGATGGCGCTGACCGTCGCCACCGGCTTCGTGGTCGATGACGCCATCGTCATGATCGAGAACGTCGTCCGCTACGTCGAGCAGGGCGAGCCGCCGCTCGCCGCCGCCTACAAGGGCGCCGCGCAGATCGGCTTCACCATCGTGTCGCTGACCGTGTCGCTGATCGCGGTGTTCATCCCGCTGCTGTTCATGACCGGCGTGGTCGGCCGGCTGTTCGGCGAGTTCGCCGTCACGCTGTCGGTTTCCGTGGTGGTCTCCGCCGTCGTGTCGCTGACGCTGACCCCGATGATGTGCGGCCGGCTGCTGCGGCCCGCGCGCGAGGAAAAGCCCTGGCTGGTGGCGCGGCTGGCCGAGGCGGGGTTCAAGCGCATGCTCGCGGGCTATGCGTACACGCTGCGGATTTCGCTGCGTCACCAGGGCCTGATGCTGCTGCTGGCCGCCGCCACCCTGGCCGGCACCATCTTTCTCTATGTCGTGGTGCCGAAAGGCTTCCTGCCGTTGCAGGACACCGGCGTCATCGTCGCGGTGACGCAGGCCACGCAGAGCGTCTCGATCCCGCGCATGAGCACCTTGCAGGCCGAGGCCGCCGACATCGTGCGCGGCGACCCCGCGGTGGCGGCGGTCGCCAGTTTCGTCGGCGCCGGCGCCATCAACCCCACGCCCAATACCGGCCGCCTGACCATCGCGCTGAAGCCGAAGCGCGAACGCGACGCCGATGCCGGCGCCATCGCCGCGCGGTTGCAGCGGCGGCTGGCCGGCATCCCCGGGCTGGCCGTGTTCATGCAGTCCGTGCAGGACATCCAGATCGGCACCCGGATCAGCCGCACCCAGTTCCAGTACACCCTGATCGACACCGACCCGGTGGCGCTGTCGAAATGGGCCGGGCTGCTGCTCGAGGGGCTGCGCACCGAACCGGCACTGCGCGATGTCGCCACCGACCAGCAGGACGACGGTTTCCGCACCTTCATCCGGGTCGACCGCGACGCGGCGATGCGGCTGGGGGTTTCCATGCAGGCCGTGCAGGACACGCTGTACGACGCCTTCGGCCAGCGCCAGGTTTCCACCATCTTCGCCCAGGCCAATCAGTACCGCGTGGTGCTGGAGGCCGACCCGTCGTGGCAGGCCGACCCCGGATCGCTGACCCGGTTGCGCGTGCCCGGCGCCAACGACGTCCAGGTGCCGCTGACCGCGTTCGCCAGCATCGAACGGATCACCGCCCCGCTCGCCGTCACCCGGCAGGCGCAGTTCCCCTCGGTCACGTTGTCCTTCAACCTCGCCCCGGGCGCCTCGCTCGGCGACGCGGTTGACGCCGTCGCCGCGGCCGAACGGGACATCAAGCTGCCCGCCACCATCTCGGGCAGCTATTCGGGCGATGCCGCCGAATTCCAGAAGTCGCTGGCCAGCGAGCCCTGGCTGATCCTGGCCGCCGTCGTGGTGATCTACATCGTGCTCGGCGTGCTCTACGAAAGCGTCATCCACCCGGTGACCATTCTGTCCACGCTGCCCTCGGCGGGCATCGGGGCGCTGATGGCGCTGATGGCGGTCGGGTCGGACCTGTCGCTGGTGGCGCTGGTCGGCCTCGTGCTGCTCATGGGCATCGTCAAGAAGAACGCCATCATGATGGTGGACTTCGCCATCGAGGCCGAGCGCGAGCGCGGCATCGCCTCGCTGGCGGCGATCGAAGAGGCGAGCCTGCTGCGCTTCCGACCCATCATGATGACCACGATGGCGGCCCTGCTGGGCGCGCTGCCGCTGGTGATCGAGCGCGGCACCGGCAGCGAGTTGCGGTTCCCGCTCGGCGTCACCATCGTCGGCGGCCTGCTGCTGAGCCAGGCGCTCACGCTCTACACGACGCCGGCGATCTATCTCGGCTTCGAGCGTTTGCGGCGGCGGCTGGTTGGGCCGCGGACGGCGGCGGCGGAATGAGCGGCCGCCCGTGAACTTCTCCGCCGCCTTCATCCGCCGGCCCGTCGCCACTTTCCTGCTGGCGGCGGGCCTGCTGCTGGCCGGGGCCGTCGCCTATCGTTTCCTGCCGGTCGCGGCCCTGCCCAGCGTCGATATCCCGACCGTCGTGGTGTTCGCCAGCCGTCCCGGCGCCGACCCCGAGACCATGGCCAGCTCGATCGCCGCCCCGCTGGAACGCCGCCTCGGCGAGATCGCCGGGGTCACCGAGATCACCTCCACTTCCGCCTCGGGGGCCACCAGCATCGTCGTGCAGTTCGACCTCGGCCGCGACATCGACGGGGCCGCCCACGACGTGCAGGCCGCGATCAACGCCGCCACCCCGGACCTGCCCAGCGACCTGCCAATCCGGCCCTATTTCCGCAAGTTCAACCCGGCCGAAGCGCCGATCATGACGATCGCGCTGACCTCCGACACGCTGTCGGCGGGACAGGTCTACGACGTCGCCGACAGCATCCTCGCCCAGCGCCTGTCGCAGGTGGACGGGGTGGCGCAGGTCGCCGTGAACGGCGCCGAGAAGCCGGCCGTGCGCATCCGCCTCGACCCCGCCGCGCTGGCCGCCGCCGGGCTGGCCGGCCAGGACATTTACACGGCGGTCCGCCAGGCCAACGTCACCAGTCCCGTCGGCGGCTTCGAGGGCGCCGACCGGGCGGAGACCATCGGCACCAACGGCCAGTTGCGCCGGGCGGCCGACTACCGCCCGCTGATCGTGAAATCCTCCAACGGCGCCATCGTGCGCCTGGGCGACGTCGCCAGCGTCGTCGACGGCGTCGCCAACACGATGCTGGCGGCCTGGTTCGGCAAGCAACCCGCCATCCTGCTCACCATCACCAAAACCGCCGACGCCAACGTCATCGACACGGTCGACCGCATCCAGGCGGTGTTGCCGCTGTTGCGTTCCTGGATGCCGCCGGACATCCGGCTGACCATCCTGTCGGACCGCACCCAGACCATCCGCGCCAGCGTCGACGAAGTGCAGATCAACCTGCTGATCTCGGTCGTCCTGGTGCTGCTGGTGGTGACGCTGTTCATGCGCCGGCTGGTGCCCACCGTCGCGGCGGGCGTCACCGTGCCGCTGTCGATCGCCGGCACGCTGGCGGCCATGTGGTTCGAGGGCTTCGCGCTCGACAATTTCTCGCTGCTCGCGCTGACCATTTCGGTGGGCTTCGTGGTCGACGACGCGATCGTGATGATCGAGAACATCGTCCGCCACATGGAGCACGGCAAGACGCCGATGCAGGCCGCCTTCGACGGGGCGCGGCAGATCGGCTTCACCGTGATGTCGATCAGCATCTCGCTGGTGGCGGTGTTCATTCCGGTGCTGTTCATGGGCGGCATCCTGGGCCGGCTGTTTCACGAATTCGCCGCGACCCTGACGCTCGCCATCGCGATTTCCGCCGTCGTCTCGCTGACCCTGACGCCGATGCTGTGCGGACGCTTCATGCACCGCGATCCGCCGACCCGCCGGCGCGGCATGTTCGCCTGGCTGGACGGCGCGGTGGAGCGCTGCTTTCAGGCGGTGCTGCGGTTCTACGCCGCCAGCCTGGACGTGGCGCTGCGCTGGCGGAGGCTGATGCTGTTTTTCATCGTCGCCACGCTCGGCTTGACGGTCTGGCTCTACACCGTCGTGCCGAAGAGTTTCTTCCCCGACGAGGACAACGGCCTGATCCAGGGCGTCACCGTCGCCGGGCCGGAGATCTCCTTCGCCGCCATGGCCGAGCGCCAGCGCGCGGTGGTCGATGTGCTGCTGGGCGATCCGGCGGTGGCTGCCGTGGGCTCCACTATCGGCGTCGCGTCGGGCTGGAGCGCGATGAACCGCGGCTGGCTCACGGTGAGCCTCAAGCCGCTCGCCGAACGCGGCGGGTTGACGCCCGAGCAGGTGATCGACCGCTTGCGGCCGCGGATGGCGCGGATCGGCGCGACGCAGGTGTTTCTGTGGTCGGCGCAGAACCTGCGCTCCGGCGGCCGTGCCGGCTCGTCCAATCAGTTCGTGCTGCTGGGCCAGGATTTGTCCGAGTTGCGGGGCTGGACGGAACAGCTCGCCGAGAAGTTGCGCAGCGTTCCCGGCGCCACCGATGTTACTTCCGATCAGGACCGGGCCGGCCCGCAGGCCAACGTGGTGATCGACCGCACCGCGGCGGCGCGGCTCGGGGTCTCGGTGTCGGCGATCGACGCGGCGCTGAACAACGCCTTCGCGCAGCGGCAGATCTCCATCATCTACACGTCCCGCAACCAGTACCGCGTGGTGCTGGAGGTCGATCCGCGGTTGCAGGCCGACCCGTCCGGCCTCGACCGCATTTACGTCGGCGCCGCCGACGGGACGCAGGTACCGCTGCTCAGCGTGGTGCGGCTGGAGCGCGGCACGGCGCCGCTGGCGGTGCGCCACCAGGGCCAGTTCCCGGCCGCCACGATCAGCTTCAATACCGCTCCCGGGGTCGCCCAGGGCGACGCGATGGCGGCGGTCGAGCAGGCCGCGCGCGATCTGCGCATGCCGGAGACGATCCGCACCCAGTTCGCCGGCAATGCGCGGTGGCTGAGGGAAAGCCTGGCCTCGCAGCCCTTCCTGATCGCCGCCGCGGTGCTGGCGATCTACATCGTGCTCGGCGTGCTCTACGAGAGTCTGACGCAGCCCATCACGATCATTTCGACGCTGCCGTCGGCGGGGCTGGGGGCGCTGCTGGCGCTGCTGGTGACCGGCACCGACCTGTCCATCATGGCGATCATCGGCATTCTGCTGCTGATGGGCATCGTCAAGAAGAACGCCATCATGATGGTGGATTTTGCGTTGGAGCAGGAACGCCGGCACGGGCAGGCGCCGCTGGAGGCCATTCACGCGGCGTGCCTGGTGCGGTTCCGGCCGATCATGATGACCACGATGGCGGCGCTGCTGGGGGCGGTGCCGTTGGCGGTGGGATACGGGGCGGGCGGGGAACTGCGCCGGCCGCTCGGGATTGCCATCATCGGCGGGCTGATCGT
>CAYWOW010000077.1:0-13442 GCA_964459005.1 uncultured Acetobacteraceae bacterium | reverse complement strand
CTGGCGCGTAGCCGTGCCGGGCGTAGAAGCGGTAAGCGTCCGGCACGGCATTCAGACAGATGGTGTCGGCGCCGAACTCGCGCGCCTGGTCTTCGGCCATGCTCAGCATGGTGCTGCCGAAGCCACGCCCCTGCCACGGGTCGTCGATGGCGACGAGGCGAAAGATGGCGCGGCTGTTGGCCTTGATGTCGATCCGGATAGTGCCGATCACATGTCGGTCGGCGAGAAAAACCAGCGGATGATTCGCCGGGTCGCTCTCGTCGGGGTGGTCCGGATCGTATTGGAAGTAGTGGGGCGTTCCCTTGGCGTGGTATTTTTCGAACAGGCAACGCTCACGGATTTCGTGATAGCGAACCCATTCATGTGAGCTCCGCGGAGCGCGGAGCTGAAGACTTCGAGGGCGCACAGGATGGCCCTTCTGCTATTTCGTGAGCGGTGCTTCCGGCGCCGCCCTTGTCGTGCATCAGAGTCTAGAACGGCAGCAATGACCGAACTATGACATTTCGACGTCTTTTTCCGACGCAATCGGTACCGAAACGGGTGAAGGCCCTCTTGGGGTCGCAAGACAGCAAGCGGTAGGGTGGAATGCTCTTCGTATTCCACCATTTTTTGGCACTAGTACCGTAGGTCAAGCGGTGGAATACATATGTATTCCACCCTACGCTTGCTACGAGGCGGTGACCTCGTCCACCGCCCGCAGGCCGTTGAGTGTGCGCGGATAGCCGATGAAGGGCAGAAGCTGGGTCAGCACATCGATTAGCCGGGCACGATCGTTGCCGACCTTGAGGTTCGCCGCGACGTGGCCCTTGGCCTGCGCGTCGCAGCCGCCGAGAGCGACCAGCATGCTCAGGGTGAGCAGTTCGCGCGTCGGCAGGTCGATGCCGCTGCGGGTGAGGTGGTCACCAAAACAGTTCGCCGAGAGGAAACGCTCGATGTGCCGCGCGTCGGCCGGCGCGGCGGCGTAGCGCCGTTCCACCGTGTCACGTCCGATGATCCGCTCCTGGAGCGCACGCCCTGTTTCGACTCGGGTGTCCGGCGTGGTCGTGGATTGATCGGGCAGCGGCAGGGTGACGCCGCGGGCGGTCAGCACCTCGTTGGTGGCATGGATGAAATCGAACACCCTGGCCAGGCCGACATAGGGCACGGCCTGATAGACGATCTCCTTGATCTCGACCGGCGACACCCCGGCCGTGAGCGCCGCGCCGAGCATGAGGCGGTACTCGCGCAGTGCCTGACAGGCGATGATCGCCGCGAGCTGCACCATGAGCCGGGTACGAACGTCCAGGGTGCTTTCGCGGAGCACCTCGTCGAAGGCGAAGTTGTCGAAGATCTCGATGAACCCGGGATCGGTCGCCGCCAGCGTGGAGACGTGGCCGGGGAAGAGCGCATCGTGGGTTTCGCGCGCGCGTTCGTTGGGCGCCATCGTGGGGTTCCTCATCGTTGGCCGTGCCCATCCCCGGCGGGGGTCGCCGCCCGACACGGGCACGGCCGGGTTTTCTCAGCGGTCGATCATGCGTTGCTGCGCTTCAGCATAGCGGCCACCGACGAGAGGGATCTTCGCCGCAGCCGCTCCGATTTCCTGCACCTCCGCGGCCGAGAGCGCCACGGCGGCGGCGCCGAGATTCTCCTCGAGGCGATGCAGCTTCGTCGTGCCCGGGATCGGCACGATCCACGGCTTGCGGGCGAGCAGCCAGGCCAAGGCGATCTGCGCCGGCGTGGCCTGCTTACGCGCCGCGATGCTGCCGACCAGCTCGACCACCGCCATGTTCGCCTTGCGCAATTCGGGCGCGAAGCGCGGCACGGTGTTGCGGAAGTCGCCAGTATCGAACTGCGTCGTTTCGTCGATCTTGCCGGTGAGGTAGCCCTTGCCGAGTGGGCTGAACGGCACGAAGCCGATGCCGAGCTGCTCGAGCGTGGGCATGATCTCGGCCTCGGGCTCACGCCAGAACAGCGAGTATTCGCTTTGCAGCGCGGTGACGGGCTGGACCGCGTGGGCGCGGCGGATGGTACGCGCACCCGCCTCGGACAGGCCGAAATGCTTCACCTTGCCAGCCGCGATCAGTTCCTTCACCGCGCCGGCGACGTCCTCGATGGGCACCTCCGGGTCGACCCGGTGCTGGTAGAGCAGGTCGATGCGGTCGGTGCGAAGGCGCTTCAGCGATGCCTCCACCACCTCGCGGATATGCTCCGGCCGGCTGTTGAGCGCGGTCCCACGGCCGGTGCCGTTGATGTTGAAGCCGAACTTGGTGGCGATCACCACCTGGTCGCGCACCGGCACGAGCGCTTCGCCGACCACCTCCTCGTTGGTGAAGGGGCCGTAGACTTCCGCGGTGTCGAAGAAGGTGACGCCGAGTTCGACCGCCCGGCGGATCAGCGCGATCGCCGCGGTCTTCTCCGTCGGCGGGCCGTAACCGAAGCTCAGCCCCATGCAGCCCAGGCCGAGCTCCGAGACTTTCAGGCCGCTCCTGCCGAGTTCACGTTGTTTCATCGTTCGCCTCCGTCCGGGATGGCGGGCATCCCCCGCCAGGGTGGCCGAGAGATAGGGCGTGCGATTTACCGTGATTAGAGGGTAAAAACCGCAAGGGCTTATATCCGGAGTTCATGAATGCGGCGGGAGGATCTGGGCGACCTTAACGCTTTTCTGGCGGTCGCCGAGGAGCAGAGTTTTACGCGGGCGGCGGCCAAGCTCGGCACCTCGCAGTCCGCGCTGAGCTACACCGTGCGGCGGCTGGAGACGCGGCTCGGCGTCCGGCTGCTCAGCCGCACGACGCGGCGGGTGGCGCCGACCGAGGCCGGTGAGCGGCTGCTGCGCACCCTGCGCCCGGCGCTGGACAGCATCGCGGGCGAACTGGCCTCGCTCGGCGACATGCGGGAGAAGCCCGCCGGCTCCATCCGCATCACCACCTCCGCGCACGCGGCCTGGCATGTGTTGTGGCCGGCGCTGGAACGGCTGCTGCCGCGCTACCCGGACATCCAGGTCGAACTGAACATCGAGTCTGGCCTGACCGACATCGTGGCCGAACGTTACGATGCGGGCGTGCGGCTCGGCGAGCAACTGGCCAAGGACATGGTGGCGGTGCGGATCGGGCCGGACCTGCGCATGGCGGTGGTGGGGGCTCCCGACTACTTCGCGGGCCGCCGGAAGCCGCGCACACCGCAGGATCTCGCCGAGCACCGCTGCATCAACCTGCGCCTGCAAACCCTGGGCGGCCTCTATGCCTGGGAGTTGGAGCGGAACGGCCGCGAGGTAAGGGTCCGGGTGGAAGGGCGGCTGATCTTCAACGACGTCCAAATGGTATTGCAAGCTGCCACGTCCGGCTTCGGGCTGGCGTACTTGCTGGAGGCCCATGTCGAGGCCGACGTGGCGGCGGGCCGCCTAGTGCGCGTGCTGGAGGACTGGTGCCCGCCGTTCAGCGGCTATCATCTCTACTATCCGAGCCGCCGCCAGCCTTCGGCGGCGTTCGCGCTGCTGGTCGAGGCGTTGCGCTACCGCGGATAGAAGATATCGAGACAGGAGCGGACCTTGGGCGGTGGATCGAAGGAGTCCGGGATGGGTCGCGAGACAGCATTCAAACCGGCACCTCCGGCGTTTCCTCCCGCCTCCCGAATCACGAACCCCCTGGACGTCGCCCCCCGAACAGCGGAAAAAGCCGCGCCGCAGCGGAGGGCGCGATGACCACCTATCTGGACGAGTTGCAGGTCGGCATGACCGCCAGCACAAGGAAAACCATCACCGAGGCGGACATCCTGCTGTACTCGGCGGTGAGCACCGACACCAACCCGGTGCACATCGACGCCGAGGCCGCCGCCGCCGGACCGTTCGGCCAGCGGGTGGCCCACGGCATGCTGACCGCCGGGCTGATCAGCGCGGTGCTGGGCACCAGGCTGCCCGGTCCGGGCAGCGTCTACCTGGCCCAGACGCTCCGCTTCCGCGCCCCGGTGAAGATCGGCGACACCGTCACCGCCAGCGTCGAGGTCACCGAGATCAACGTCGAGAGGAAACGCGCCACGCTGAAAACGGTGTGCAGCGTGGCCGGCAAGCCCGTCATCGAGGGCGAGGCGACCGTGCTGGTGCCCGTCCGCGGCTGATGCGCATCATCAAGGACTGGCGCGGCCTGCCCGAGGACGCGCGCGGGGCGGTGGTGGCGCTGGGCAATTTCGACGGCGTGCACCTTGGCCATGCCCATGTGCTGCGGGCCGCGCACCGCGCCCGGCCGAACGCGCCGCTGGGCGTGCTGACCTTCGAGCCGCATCCGCGCGAGCTGTTGCGGCCGTACGAGCGGCCCTTCCGCCTGACGCTGGCGCCCGCGCGGGCCGACGGGCTCGCGGCGCTCGGGGTGCAGATCATCTACGAGATGCCGTTCGACGCCCAGTTCAGCGAAATGAACGCCGAGACCTTCCTCAGCGAGGTGCTGGACAAGGGTGTTGGCGCCTGCCACCTGGTTTGCGGCCCGGATTTCGCGTTCGGCCGCCGGCGCGGCGGGGACACCCATTTCCTGGCCGCGCGGGCGGAGGCGCTGGGCATCGGGCTGACCGTGGTGCGGCCGTTCAACGACGAGGCGGGCCAACTGTCGTCCAGCCGCATCCGGCGCGCCTTGCAGGACGGCTATCCCGAGCGCGCGGCGCTGAAGCTCGGCCACCACTGGGCGATCCGCGGCATCGTGATCCCGGGCGACCGGCGGGGGCGGGCGATCGGCTTCCCCACCGCCAACGTGCTGCTCGGCCGCCACCTGGAACCGGCGCGGGGGGTCTATGCGGTCACCACCGCGCTGGCGGACGGGCGGCGCCTGCGCGGGGTGGCCAATATCGGCCGCCGGCCGACGGTGAGCGCGGTGCCGGAGAGCCTGCTGGAAGTCAACCTGTTCGACTTCGCCGGCGACATCTACGGCGAGGAGATCGAGGTGGCGCTGATCGCCTTCCTGCGTCCGGAGCGCCGGTTCGCCGGCGTCGATGCGCTGCGCGCGCAGATCGCCGCCGACGCGGCCGAGGCCCGCCGCGTCCTTGACCTCGCCGTGCCCCCCTCCGCATAGTCCGACGATGCACGGGATGACGCAGGCGCGAATTACCGGCCCGGCCGCTCACTGGCGGCCGGGACCATTTTGACGCGCCCCCATCCCCCGAAGCGGCCGTTCGCCGCGCGAGACAGTCATGACCGATAACCAAGACTACCGCGACACCGTGTTCCTGCCGGCGACCCTGTTCCCGATGCGCGGCGACCTGCCGAAGAAGGAGCCGGCGCTGCTGGCCCGCTGGGAGCGCATGGGCATCTGGCGGCGGCTGCGCGAGGCCAGCCAGGGGCGGGAGAAATTCATCCTGCACGACGGCCCGCCCTACGCCAACGGCAACATCCACATCGGCACCGCGCTGAACAAGATCCTCAAGGATGTGGTCAACCGCGCCGCCCAGATGGGCGGTTATGACGGGTTGTACATCCCGGGCTGGGACTGCCACGGCCTGCCGATCGAGTGGAAGATCGAGGAGCAGTACCGGGCCAAGAAGCGCGACAAGGATGCCGTGCCGGTGTTGCAGTTCCGCGCGGAGTGCCGCGCCTATGCGGCGCACTGGATGGGCGTGCAGGAGAAGGAATTCCGCCGGCTCGGCGTGATGGGCGCGTGGTCGGAGCGCTACGCCACGATGGACTTTCCCTCCGAGGCGGCGATCGCCGGGGAGATCGGCAAGTTCCTGCTGAACGGCGAACTGTTCCGCGGGCTCAGGCCGGTGATGTGGTCGCCGGTCGAAAAGACCGCCCTGGCCGAGGCCGAGATCGAGTACTACGACCACACCAGCACGACGATCTGGGTGCGCTTTCCGGTGGTCGTCCCCAGCGTGCCCGAGTTGCAGGGTGCGGCCGTCGTCATCTGGACCACCACGCCCTGGACCATGCCGGGCAACCGCGCCATCGCCTGCGGGGCCGGGTTCGACTACGCGGTGATGCGGGTGGGCACGGTCAGGGAGGGCTCGCTCGCCCGTCCCGGCGAGGTGCTGGTGGTGGCGCTGCCGCTGCTGGAGCAGACCTGCGAGGCGGTCGGCATCGAGACCCATCACGTGCTGCACGTGCTGAAGGGGGCGGCGATCGCCGGCACGGTGTGCGCCCACCCGCTGCGGGGCCGCGGCTACGATCACGAGGTGCCGGTTCTGCTGGGCGACTTCGTCACCACCGAGGCGGGCACCGGCTTCGTTCATATCGCCCCGGGCCATGGCGAGGAGGATTTTGTCCTGGGGCGGCAGCACGGCATCGAGGTGCCGGAGACCGTGGACGGCGACGGCACGTTCTATTCGTGGGTGCCGCTGTTCGCCGGCATGCACGTCTACAGGGCCGCCGAGGCGGTCTGCGCGGCCATGAGCGAGGCCGGCGGGCTGCTCGCGCAGGGCACGCTGGTGCACTCCTATCCGCATTCCTGGCGGTCGAAAAAGCCGCTGATCTTCCGCGCGACGCCGCAGTGGTTCATCCGCATGGATGGGCCGGTGCGGATCCGCGAAAAGGCGCTGCGGGCGATCGAGGAAACCAGCTTCGTGCCGGAGAAGGGGCGCATCCGGCTGTCCAGCATGATCGCCGCCAAGCCGGACTGGTGCATCAGCCGCCAGCGCGCCTGGGGCGTGCCGATCGCGGTGTTCGTGGAGAAACGGACGGGCCAGCCCCTGCGCGACCCCGCCGTGGTGGAGCGCATCGTCGCCGCCTTCCGCGAGGAGGGGGCGGATTCCTGGTACGCCTCGCCGCCCGAACGCTTCCTTGGCCCCGGGCGCGACCCGGCGGAGTACGACCAGATCAGGGACATCGTCGATGTCTGGTTCGAGTCGGGCTCGTCGCACGCCTTCACCCTGGAGAACCGGGGCCTGCCGTGGCCCGCCGACCTCTATCTGGAAGGTTCGGACCAGCATCGCGGCTGGTTCAATTCCTCCCTGCTGGAAGCGGTCGGCACGCGCGGGCGGGCGCCGTTCAAGGCGGTGCTGACGCACGGCTTCGTGCTCGACGAGCAGGGCCGCAAGATGTCCAAGTCGCTGGGCAACGTGATCGCCCCGCAGCAGGTCTGGGACAAGTACGGCAGCGACATCCTGCGGCTGTGGGTGATGATGTCGGACACCGCCGAGGACCTGCGGATCGGCCCGGAGATCCTGAAGCAGCAGGCCGAGCTGTACCGCCGCCTGCGCAACACGCTGCGCTGGCTGCTCGGCAGCCTGGCCGGCTTCACCGAAGCCGAGGGCCTGCCCGAGGCCGAGATGCCGGAGCTGGAGCGGTGGGTGCTGCACCGGCTGGCGGAACTCGACGCGAAGGTGCGCGCGGGCGTTGCGACGCACGACTGGACCGGGGTCTATCCGGCGATCCATTCGTTCTGCGCCAGCGACCTCTCGGCCTTCTATTTCGATATCCGCAAGGACGCGATCTATTGCGACCGGCCGGACAGCCTGCGCCGCCGCGCCGCGCGCACGGTGCTGGACCAGCTGCACCGGTGCCTGGCCACCTGGCTCGCGCCGGTGCTGGTGTTCACCGCCGAGGAGGCCTGGGTCGCCCGCTTCGGCGAGGAGGAGAGCGTGCACCTGCAGGATTTTGCGCCGATCCCTCCGTCCTGGCGGGACGAGGCGCTGGCGCTGCGCTGGGCGGCGATTCGCGACATCCGCCGCGTCATCACCGGCGCGCTGGAACTGGCGCGCAGCGACGGCGCCATCGGGTCTTCGCTGCAGGCCGCGCCGGTGCTGCACCTGGCCGAGGACAAGGCCGGCTTGCTCGGGCAGGCCGAGTGGGCGGAACTGGCAATCGTCTCCGACCTCACGGTGTCGACCGCGCCGGCACCCGGGGAGGCCTTCGCGTTGCCGGAGGTGGCCGGCGTGGCGGTGACCTTCGCCGGGGCGGGCGGCGACAAATGTGCGCGCTGCTGGCGGGTGCTGCCCGAGGTGGGCGAGGACCGCAAGCACCCGGCGCTCTGCCGCCGCTGCGTCGACGCGGTCGAATCCGGGCTGGTTTGCCCCGCATGAAGCGTCGCCGCATCGCCGGCATCGCCGCCGCCCTGCTCGTGCTGGCCGCCGACCAGGCGAGCAAGGCGTGGATCGTCCACGGGCTGGGCCTGCCCGAGCTTGGCAGCGTCCGCCTGCTGGCGGTGCTGAACCTGACCTGGGTGGAGAACCGCGGCATCACGTTCGGCCTGCTGAGCGGGGGCGGCTTCGGGCCGGTGCTGCTGACCCTGGTGGCGCTGGCGGTGGTGGCGGCGCTGGGCGTGTGGCTGTGGCGGGCGGAGCGGGTGCTGGCGGCGGTCGCCCTGGGGGCGGTGGCGGGCGGCGCGGTAGGCAACGTCATCGACCGGCTGCGGTTCGGCTACGTGGTGGACTTCATCCACGCCCATGCCTGGGGTTGGTCGTGGTACGTGTTCAACCTGGCCGACGCCGCCATCGTCTGCGGGGTGACGGCCCTGGTGCTCGACAGCATGATCCCGCGTCGGGCGCGAAACTCCGACAGGGAGCACCTTGCCGGCGCACGAGACGACGGCTAAGAAAGCGCGCATGGTTTTGCCCCGCATTCTTCTGGCCACCGCTTTCCTGCCACTGGCGCTCGCCGGCTGCAGCCCCAGCGACGTATCGCGCACCTTCGGTGTGAACCGGGACGCCCCGGACGAATACCAGGTCACCACCAGGGCGCCGCTTTCCATGCCGCCCAACTACACGCTGCGCCCGCCGCGCCCGGGTGAGGCGCGGCCGCAGGAGACGTCCGAACGCGACGAAGCCGAGGCGCTGATCGCGCCGCAGACGGTGTTGGCCAACAACGCCCCGGGCAGCAACAACAGCCCCGGCCAGCAGGCCTTGCTCGCCGCCGCCGGGCCGGCCGCACCGGCCGATATCCGCCGGCGGGTGAACAGCGATGCGGCGATCGATGCGACCGACCGCAGCTTCGCCGACAAGATGATGTTCTGGCGCACGCCCACGGACAAAACCGAGGTGGTCGACCCGCAGCGCGAGGCCCAGCGGCTGCGCGAGAACGCGGCCCTCGGCCAAAAGGCCACGGCCGGCGACACGCCGATCATCCAGCACCCGCAGAAGACGTGGTGGCAGTCGATTTTCTGACCGCGGCCTGACTGAAGGGCGCCGCGGCAGGCGACTGGGAATCGGTAAGGCTTATCGGGCATACTGGCCGGCATGGAGACGCGCGCCGGCCGGATCCGGCTGCTGCCAGAGACCACGGTCAACCGGATCGCCGCCGGCGAAGTGATCGAGCGGCCGGCCGCGGCCGTGCGCGAACTGGTCGAGAACGCGCTGGATGCCGGGGCGCGCCGCATCACGGTGGCGATCGCGGGCGGCGGCATCGACCGCATCGAGGTGGTGGACGACGGGGACGGCATGTCGCCCGAGGAACTGGCGCTGGCGGTGCAGCGCCACGCGACCTCGAAACTGCCCGACGACGACCTGGTGCGCATCGCCACCCTCGGTTTTCGTGGCGAGGCGCTGCCCAGCATCGGGGCGGCGGCACGGCTCGCCATCACCTCCCGCCCGCCCGGGGCCGAGGCCGCCGCCAGCGTGACGGTGGAGGGTGGGCGGGTCGGCACGCCGGCGCCGGCGGCGGGGCCGCAGGGCACGCGGGTGGTGGTGCAGGATTTGTTCTACGCCACGCCGGCGCGCCGCAAATTCCTCAAGTCGCCGCGCGCCGAGGCCGACGCCGCCGAGGCGGCGGTGCGGCGGCTGGCGCTGGCCTCGCCGCAAACGGCGATGCGCTTCGAGAGCGACGGGCGGGTTGCCTTCGACCTGCCGGGTCAGGACCGCGCGGACCGGGTGGCGGCGTTGCTCGGCGCCGAGACGGCGGCGGCACTGCTGGTTGTGGAGGGAGTGCGCAATGCGCTGCGGGTGACCGGCTATGCCGCGGCGCCCAGCGTCACCCGCGCCACCGCGGCGGCGCAGGTGCTGGTGGTGAACGGCCGGCCGGTCGCCGACCCGGTGCTGCGCGTGGCGGTGCGGGTGGCCTATCGCGACGTCATCGCGCAGGGACGCCAACCCGTGGTGGCGCTGTTCCTGGAGGTGCCGGCCGACGAACTGGACGTCAACGTTCACCCGGCCAAGGCCGAGGTGCGATTCCGCGACCCGGGCGAGGTGCGCGGGCTGGTGATTTCCGCCCTGACCCGGGCGCTGGCCGGCGGGGCGGGGACGGCGGGGGCGCCGATGCAGCCGCATACCGGGCGGCCGGCGCTGAGCCTGCGAGGCCAGGGATTGCCGCGTCCCGCTCCGTCCGGCATGGCGGAGGCGGGGTTGGCGCTCGGCACCGGCCCCGCGGTGCGGCCGCCCGACCGGTTCCACGGCCCCTTCAGCGAACGCGACGGGGTGGATTTCCCGCTCGGGGCGCCGGTGGCGCAGGTGCTCGACACCTACATCATCGCGGTGGCCGGGGATGGGTCGCTGGTGCTGGTGGACCAGCACGCCGCGCACGAGCGGCTGACCCACGAGACCCTGAGGGCGCAACTGCTGGAGGGCGGGGTGCGGGCGCAGCCGCTGCTGCTGCCGGCGGTGGTCGATCTGCCGCCGGCCGATGCCGCGCGGCTGGTGGCGCGGGGGGACGAGTTGAGCGGGCTGGGGCTGGAGATCGAGGCGTTCGGCCCTGGCGCGGTGCTGGTGCGGGCCATGCCGGCGGCGCTGGGCACGCCGGAGCCGGGGCCGCTGCTGCGGGACCTGGCCGACGAGTTCGCCGACATGGACGAGAGCACGGTGCTGGCGGCAAGGCTCGACGCGGTGCTGGCCAGGTTGGCCTGCCACGGCAGCATCCGGGCGG
Source organism: uncultured Acetobacteraceae bacterium (assembly GCA_964459005.1). GTDB lineage: Bacteria > Pseudomonadota > Alphaproteobacteria > Acetobacterales > Acetobacteraceae > Rhodovastum. Next base: position 2,701 of record CAYWOW010000077.1, on the reverse strand, counting down.
GAAGGCGGCTCGGCATGCCCGAGATGGACGCGCTGCTGCGGCAGATGGAGGCGACGCCGCGGGCGGATACGTGCAGCCACGGGCGGCCGACGTGGCTGAAGCTGACACGGGCGGAAATCGAGCGGCTGTTCGGGCGGCGGTAGCGGCGGCGGGTTGGTCTATCCGGTCATCGCGGTGCGGGGGAGGGCCGCGGGACGGGGATTGTATTTCGGCCGCGCGGTCCGGAGGTTGAGGCGCTCACAGTCTTTCGCCGCGAGCTGTCCGACCACGCGCGTCTGGTCCCAGACTTCGACGGCGCGATGGTGGCCGATCACCTTGGCCGCGGCGCGCAGCACCTCCCGGTCGGTCGGGTAGGAGAGGCTGCCGGAAATACTGACTTTGCCCTGCTCGTCGAGAAGGTCGACCCGATAGACGACCATGCGGCACCCCACTGTCGATCTAGCCAGGACGATGGAATATGGGCGTAGCCCGCAGGGAATGGCGGCGGAAGAGTCGGAAACTACTCAGGGCGCCCGGGAGAATACCGGCGTTGGCGGGCGTGCCGCTTCGATGGTGGTGCCGGGCACATTGCGAAGCGTCTGCGCCGCCGCCGGCCGGGAATCTCCGCCGCGACGCTGAACGGGAGAGATCTGTTCCGGAAGAAGGGCGGGAAAACGCGATGATCTGGCCATCGCGTGGATTAGTGGGATGCGAAGGGCATCCCACCGTACGGCTTGCTACGTTGGTGCAGGGCGGTTCGCGCAGCCTACCCGGGCTTCGCGGAAACGCCCTGCCATTCGGCCAGTTGTGTCTCTTGCTTCAGGCGCAGGCGGCGGAAGTCGAGGGCGGCGAATAGCTCGTCGAGGTCCGGTGCGCGGTCCGGTGCCAGTGGTAGTGTCGTGCGTGCCTCTTCGCTGAAGCGCGCTCGGATGGAAGCGTCGGCGTCGACGTACGTGTCCTGCCACCAAGCCAGGATACGAGGCCGCGCCTCGGCCAGCGCGGCAGCACTGACGATGCGGCCACGCTTGCTGTCGCGGTTCACCGCGGTCGCGACCGGTAGCAGGTTCCACAGGTCCCCGCAGGGCCACGCCGACCACGGCAGGCAATGGTCGATGTCGAAGCCTCCCAACAGCTTACGCTGCGACCAGACACAGGCCAGCGCGTCGCCACGCGCCATGCGCCGCTGCGCCAGCATACGCACGAGCGCGGTGTCACGTTCCGGCTCGAGCCAGCGCAGCGCCGCCATCACGTCGTCAGCCGGCACCGTGCGCCCGTCCCGTCCGGCATACTCCTGGGTCTTGCGAACCCATTCGGCCACCAGCATCGGTTCCAACCACGCAGCCATTCGACGGAGTGCCCGCCATACGGCGAGCGGTACCCGGGTGACGCCGTATCCCCACAGCAATTCGTGGTCGAGCACAAGCCGACCGGTGCCGGCTGGTCGTTTTCCATAGTTCGTAACGAACACCGGCTTGTCGTCGCTGTAGGTCAGGTGCCTTGCCGGCATGTTGGCGATGACCCGGGCGCATTCGGCCAGCGCCGCGCGCAGCGCGGTGCCCGTGTCGTCCACGAAGCTGGCGCCCGGGCGCAGATCGAATGGCGCCACCCCGGCTAGAGCCCGGAACGCGCCCTTCGCAAAAGCGGGGTTGTCCAGTGGCATTTGCGGCAGCCCGCGCTCGACCAGCGGCTTGTACATGCGGATCCAGTAGAGCGCGATCAGCCCGAGCGGCAGCTCCACATCGTCCCCCGCTTCGCGCGCGACATTGGGCGAAGCGTCGGCAATCCGGGCGATGCATCGGAGCAACGCCAGTTTATACGTCGATGACTTTTCCTGCCGCAGGATCACACCGCGCAGCAACGGCAGTGCGGCCCCGCCATCGTCGGGCAAGTCGAGGATGACCGTCTGCCATGAGACGTCGGTCCGCCCACCACGGTCCTCCGCGCGTCGCGTCGCCACCCGCAGCGCCAGACCGTGGTCGAGGCCGAGCCGTTCGACCTCGTCGGCATGCACCGGCCACATCGGGCGGTCCTCAGGTGCGGGGCCATGGCGCAGCGTAAGCACCATACGCCCACCCGGCTTCAGCAGCGTCGCCAGCTTGCGCATCGCCCGCGGCCGCTCCTCGGGCGGGAGATGCATCCATACGCCGCTCAGCCAGATCAGGTCGAAGCTGAGCCCCAATCGGTGCACGGCCACCAGCCCTGGTAGCCGATCCTCCATCCAGCGGATCGCCGCCGAGGGATGCAGCCGCGCCGCCTCGTGGCGCAGAGCGGCGGCCGGTTCCGCCGCCACCACCTCCCAACCTCGCCCAGCGAACCAGGCGGCGTCGCGCCCGCTTCCGGCACCCACGTCCAGCAGCAATCCAGGGGTAGCCGGGATGAACGCCATCGCGTCCCGATGGACATCGTCGAACCCGAACGCCTCGTAGGTTTCGGCGAACTCACGGAAACCGCGATGGTACGGCGTGACGGTATCCCAGCTCATCGGGCAACCATACGCATGCGGCGCAAACCATAGCGCGACTGGATCGGCGCAGAAAGCGGCGCCCGGCCCACACTCCACCGAACGGCGCGACGACCGCGACTGTGCCGCGCATGTTGATTACACGCACTTCAATCCGGTGAAGCATGGGCTGGTCGCGCATCCTGCGGACCGGCCGTATTCGTCGCTCCGGCGCTGCGTTGGGTTGGGGATGTATCCGGAGGGATGGTGTAGCGGCGGCGT
>CAYWOW010000076.1:0-13487 GCA_964459005.1 uncultured Acetobacteraceae bacterium | reverse complement strand
CCGAGCCGCAGCCCGGGCTGTACGGGATCTTGCGGCGGTTGCAGACCTTGGCCACGTCGGCGTTGATCAGCGGGCCGACGACGAAGCGGGCGCCGTTGGCGATGTAGATGCCGGCGGTCGGCGCGTCGACCACCGAGCCGACACCCATGATCACGCTCGGATCGGCCTTGGAGAAATGATAGGCCACTTCATAGAAGACATGCGAGGCGAAATCGCCGCGGTTGGTGAATTCGATGCACTTGGCGCCACCATTGGCACAGGCCTGAATGACCTTTTTACATACCTCTGCATCGGGATGATAGAAGACCGGGATCACGCCCTGGTCCATCATCGCCGTCAATACAGTCATGCGGTCAGCAGCCATTTTTCGTACTCCTCAACGGTCGGTTTCTGGCATCAATTCTCGGGCCAAACGGGGTTCCCCGGATGCGCCTGCCCTTAGTGACGCCAGCAGTTCAAATTCGGCGCCGGTATGCAAGCGGTCTGTCTGCGCGCCAGCCCCCACCGGCGGACATGCCCACGAGCGTCACACCGAGCGCGTGATGCCCCCGTCGATGCGGATGTTCTGGCCGGTGATGTAGCCGCAGCGGTCCGATGCCAGCAGCGCCACCAGTTCCGCCACCTCCTCCACCCGGCCATAGCGGCGCATCGGCACGCGCTCACGGATCGCAGCCTGTTCGGGGAAAGTATCGATGAAGCCGGGCAGCACGTTGTTCATGCGGACATTGTCGGCGGCGTAGCGGTCGGCGAACAGCTTGGCGTAGGCGGCCAGCCCCGCGCGGAACACGCTCGAGGTCGGAAACGCCGGATCGGGCTCGAAGGCCGCGAACGTCGAGATGTTGACGATGGCGCCGGCCTGCTGGCGCTGCATGATCGGCGCCACCAGCCGGGTCGGCCGGACGACGTTGAGCAGATACACCTCCAGCCCGCGATGCCAGTCCTCGTCGGTGAGATCGAGCAGCGGCGCACGCGGTCCGTGGCCGGCGCTGTTGACCAGCGCGTCGATCCGCCCCCAGCGCTGCATGGTCCGCTCCACCAGGGCCGCGAGGTCATCGTTGGACTGGTTCGACCCGGTCACGCCGATCCCGCCCAGTTCCGCCGCCAGCGCCTCGCCCTTGCCGGAGGAGGAGAGAATGGCGACCTCAAACCCGTCCGCCCGCAGCTTGCGGGCCGCCCCCGCCCCCATGCCGCTGCCGCCGGCGGTCACCACCGCCACCTTGCCCGTCGTCGTCATCGCGCCCCTCCCGGTCCGCCTCGGAACGCCGGGGCCGCCGGCCCCGGCGCGTTGCCGCCTGGATCAGCCCCCGGCGAGGGCCTGCATCTGGACTTCCAGTTCGGCCAGGCTGAGCCCGCCGGGCGTGGTGCCCTTGCTGTCGATCCAGGTGCTGTCGGCGATGGCATAGACCTCGTCCACATATTGCGCGAAGAAGGCCCATGTCATCGTGTAGTACTGGCCCCACGAGATGACCCGCGCGCCGGCGGCATTGTAGCCGGCGAGCACGACGGCGTGGCCGCCGACGATCTGGGTGTCGGTGGTCTGCACGTCCCATACCGCCGGCGGCGTCGCGGGCGGCGCGGGGACGATGAATTGCGGCACGTTGAAACCGATATAGGCGACCCCGGATTCGTTGATCGTCCGCTTGACGTCGTCGGTATTGCGCGGATCGACCTCGACGAAGGCGGCGATCTTGTGTTTGGTCTGGCCGGTCGGACCGAACGGCGCGCCGGTCCTGAGCAGATAGGTCAGCACGTGCTGCTCGTTGCCGCCCGGCCCCTCGCCGCCGACGCGCGGATTGTAGCCGCAGGCCAGGATGTAGAGTTTCTCGACGTCCGCATCGGGCTGCGTCTGCATGCCGCCCTGGGCATTGGCGCTCCACACCTGAAGCGCGTGGTAGACGGCGGCGCAGGTGCAGTCGCCGAGCGTGTCGTTGAGCATCATGCCGAGTTGCGCCGGCATGCCGACCGTCCAGTCCACCGCCGGCGGCGGCGGCGGCAGGGTCTGGCCGGCCAACAGGGCGCTCATGTGGGGAATGCGGGCATCGTAACTGCGAAGCAGGCGGCCGAGTTTGTACGACGACATGATTATCCTCCTTTTGTTGTTGTTCAGCGGCTCCGCGCGGCGTTCATGCCGGCGGAGCGTCGGTGCGCGGCAGGCGTCCGAGCTTGTAGTGGGACGTGGCGGGGTTGGTGGCGGCGTGGATGACCGCCCAGGTGGCGATCAGGCTGGCGGCGGTGGTGAGGCCGCCGTACCGGGCGTAGATCTGCGCGGCCTGCTCGCTGGCCGTGGTCATGTTGCCCGTGGGATTGGCGATCTGCGGATCGGAGGCGTTGCGGATCGCGTGCCAGGCGATGGACGGAAATGCCTGCAGCGCGTTGGCGACCATGGCGTCGCCCATGTCGCAGACGCGGCCCAGTCCCTGCAGGCCGTAATGGTCGGTGGAATCGTCGAAGGCGAAGAAATCGGTGGTGACGATGGCGTCGGTCGCGGCCGAGAAAATCTGCGGTGCCGGCCGCGCATTCGGGATGCGGGCGGCGTTGACGCCGGTCAGCGCCGGCGTGATGGCGGCGAGCGCGCCGGCGGGCAGCGCGGGGGGCTGGCAGGCGGCCTGGGCCCAGGGCTCGCCGGCGAACTGCGTCCGGCAATCGAAGCGGACGGTACCGGCGATGACGACGTCGCCGAGGCAAACGTCGGCGCCGATGCCGCCGCCGGTGCCGGTGGTGATGAAAAGCCGCGGCGCGACGGCCCCGGCGATCTCGGCCATCAATTGGCGAACCGGGACGGCCGGCCCGTCGTAGTCGAGATGCAGGCCCGACTTGATCAGCAGCACGCGGGCGTTGCCGATCGTGCAGGGAAAATAGAGGCCGAGGCTGTGATAGTAGCGGGCCATCTCGGCCTGGTTGTCATTGAACGGCGCCGTGGCGCCGGTGACCAGCGGGATGTAGGCGGCGACATCGTGACGATACTCGTACCAGGTGGCGATCGGGTGGCCCGGCGTGAACAGGGTGGCCATCGCGGAGGCCTCGGCCGACGTCCAGGTCACCACGACGGCGTCATAGCCGTTGAAGCGGGAGAGATCGTCGGTCTCGACGGGCGCCGGGACGAGGGGCGCGGGCGTGGGAGCGGTGCCGGCGGGCCAGGGGACGGCTTGCGGCAGGGCCGCTCCGGCGGGCGCGAGGGCGGCGTCGAGCCCGGCGGCGCGAAAGCGCGAATGCGGCGCGGCAGGATCGAAGTTCAGGATGATGTCGTCGACGTTCAGCGCGTCCGGCATCCTCATTTCCCCCGTCACCCGGAATTCACCGGATGGCCCTCCCGAAGACAACCGCAGGATAGCATTCAGCGGACGGATTTACATCCCTTGCGTGCAATTGGCAGGGCACGTCCGGCGGTGTTCGCCCGCGCGAAGTGGGGCTACACTCGCGCCCCATCATGCCCCTGACCACGCCCCGCCTGATCCTGCGCCTCTGGCGCGAAGCCGACCGCGCGCCGCTCGCCGCGATCACCGGCGACCCGCACACGATGCGTTTCTTCCCCGCCGTGCGCACGCCGGCGCAGTCCGACGCGTGGCTGGACCGCACCCAGGCGCATATCCAACGGCTGGGCTACGGCATCTGGGCCGTGGAGCTTCCCGGTACCGGGCTGATCGGCTTCGTCGGCCTCTCCGCCATCCCGTCCGACCTGCCGGTGGCGCCCGGAGTCGAGCTGGCCTGGACCCTCGGGGCGGCCTGGTGGGGCAACGGCTACGCGCCGGAGGCCGCCCGCGCCGCCGCCGCCGACGGTTTTGCCCGCTTCGACCTTGCTGAACTGGTCGCCTTCACCGCCGCGGTGAACGCGCCGTCGCGGCGGGTGATGGAAAAACTCGGCATGCGGCTCGACCCGATGGCCAGCTTCGACCATCCGCGCATACCGTCCGGCCATGTGCTGCGCCGCCACGTGCTCTACCGGCTCGCCGGCCCTTGAGGGGATCGGGCCGGTGCGGGTATCCGTGCTGTTGACCACCTGTAACGGGGCCGAGTTCCTGCGCGAGACCCTCGACAGCGTGCTGGCGCAGCGCTTCTCCGACTTCGAAATCGTGGCGGTGGACGACGCCTCCACCGACGCGACGCCTGACGTGCTGGCCGCCTGCGCCGATCCGCGCCTGCGCGTGCTGCGCAGCTCGCAACGGCTTGGCGTGGCGGAGGCCCGCAATTTCGGCTTCTCCCACTGCCGCGGCGCCTATATCGCGGCCCAGGACCACGACGACCTGAGCCGGCCCGAGCGGCTCGCCGTCCAGGCGGCGTATCTCGACCGCCATCCCGACGTCGTGCTGGCCGCGAGCGAGGTGCTGATCTCCGAACACGGCGGGCTGCGCCGCACCGACCACCTTCCGGGCAGCACGCTGGCGCTGATGCGCTGGATGCTGCACCTGGACAACCCGATCACCTGGTCGTCGGTGATGTTCCGCGCCGAGGCGGTGCGGCGGCTGGGCCATTTCATGCGCCGGGAATACGAGCCGGCCGACGATTTCGACCTGCACCACCGCCTGCTGGCACTGGGCGGCATCGCCCGGCTGGACGAGACGCTGGCGGTCTATCGCTGGCACCGGACGAACACGAGCCACGGCCAGATGGATCGCATGTGCGACCGCGCCGGCGCCGTGCTGGCCGATGCCTACCGGCCCTGGCTCGGCGAGGACGCGCCGGCGGCGGCGGCCCTGGTGGTGCGCCACCTCGTCGACCGCCAGCCCGCGCCCGACGCGGCGACGCTGGCCCGGCTGGGCCACGTGCTGAAGCGCCTGCTCGCCGGCTTTTGCGCCGCGACCAAACCCGACCCCGCCACCAGGGCACGGATCGAGGCGTACACCGCCCGCGTCTGGTGGCTGGCGACCCGCGCGGCGGTGCGCTCGGGCAGCCCTGCGGCGCTGCGGCACTGGCGCGCCGCGGCCGGCCTCGGCGCCGGCTTTTCCCCCACCGCCCGCGATATCGCCGCATCGCTCGCCGTCGGCACGGCGCGCGCGGTGCTGCGCCGCGGCTTTGGATTTCGTTGAGGACCTCAACCGAGTGCATAAGTATACCGAAACACCGCCGGTCTGGTCTCCGATGCATCGTGCTCCCCCTCCCGCGCCCGCCGTTCCATGAAGCTGCACGTCGCGCTCGGCATTGTGGTCGGCCTCGCCGTCGCCACCGCTCTGGTGGTGATGAACGACGGCGCGGCGATTTTCCGCGCCCTCGTCGGCGCGGGCTGGGGCGTGCTCGCGGTGATCGCCGTCCATCCGTGGCAAACCTTGTTCTCCGGCCTGGCATGGCGGGACCTGATGCCGCGACAGCCGGCCCCGGGGTGGCTGCGTTTCGCCGTATTGCGATGGATCCGCGAGGCGGCGAACGGGTTGCTGCCGGTGGCGCAGATCGGCGGCGAACTGGTGGGGATCAGGCTGCTGGCCATGGACGGCTTCGCCCTCAGCGACGCCGGGGCGGGGACGGCGGTCGATCTGACCGTCGAGACGGTGACGCAACTGGTGTTCACCTTGCTGGGGGTCGGGCTGCTCGTGTTCGGTCCCTATGACCCGGTCGTGACGCGCTGGGTCGGCGGCGCCACGGCGGTGGCGCTGCTGGTGATCGCGGCGTTCCTGCTGGCCCAGCTCAAGGGCCTGTTTCGCCCGCTCGAGCGGGTTCTGCTGTGGCTCGCCGAAAAACCGCGCTGGGCGGCCCTGGGCGACTTCGCCGGGCTGCAGGACGCCGTGGTCGCGCTCTATCACCAGCCCCGGCGCCTGGCGTCGGCGGGATTCTACCACCTGATCTCGTGGATGATCGGCGGGATCGAGGTGATGGTGGCGCTGCATGTGGTGGGGGTCGACATCGGGCTGAGCCAGGGCCTGCTGATCGAGAGCATCGGCCAGGCCACGCGCACCGTCGGGTTTGCCATCCCCGGGTCGCTGGGCATCCAGGAAGGCGGCTACGTCCTGGCCTGCGGCCTGGTGGGGATCGCCCCGCAAAGCGCCATCGAACTGTCGCTGCTCAAACGCATCCGGGAAGTGGTGATCGGCATCCCCGGCCTGGTTGCGTGGCATTTTTTGGAAGGCCGGCAACTGGCCCGGCGGCGGGCAATCGCACCATGAGCCTATCCTGTCTGCTGGCGCGTCCCCTGGTACGACCCCTGGTCGGCACCGGGATCACCCCCAACCATTTGACGACGTTGCGTCTGGCCTGCGGGTTTGCCACCTTCGCCCTGCTGATGGTGGGCGCGCCCCAATACACCTGGTGGGCCGGCTGGCTCTGGTTGCTGACGGTGTTTTTGGACACCGCCGACGGCGAACTGGCCCGCGTCGGCAACATGGCAACCCCGGCCGGCCACCGCTACGACACCAGGGCGGACTTCGTGGTCAATTCGACGTTCTTCCTGGCCGCCGGCATTGGCCTGCGCAACTCGATGCTGGGCAACTGGGCGATCGCCCTGGGCATCGTGGCAAGCGCCAGCATCCTGCTGGCCAGTATGTGGTCCGCGGCCATCGAACGGCGCGGGCACTACCGGAAGAAGGCCTATCACGGCGCTTTCGGCCTCGATCTGGAAGAGTTGCTCTACGTGCTGGCGCCGATGGCCTGGCTGGACTGGCTGCTGCCGGTCGTGGTCGGCGCCGCCATCTGCGCGTCCGTCCTGATGATCGTGACGGGATGGCGCCGGTGGTGGGTTCCCAGGCATTCGAATGCGTGACGGGCAGAGCGCGACTGGCCGCAACTCACACGCCCATGCGCTCCGCCAGTTGCGCGAAGTTATCCACGACAAGGTCGGTTGCCGGGTTGGGCACCGGATCGGGTGGACCGGCTGATCCCCACTCATCCGGCCGACGAACGAAACAGGTGCGGTAGCCAACGCCCCGCGCCGCGTCGAGGTCGAAGTTGTGGCACGCCACCATCAGGATTTCGTGCGGCGGCAACTGGAGCAGCGCCGCCGCGCGGCGGTAGGCCTCCGGTATCGGCTTGTAGACGTCCAGCATCTCGCACGCGATCACCGCGTCCCAGTGCAGGCCATTGCGTCGCGCGGTATCGATGATGAGGGAAACGCTCAGGATGGTGAACGACACCACGATGCGGCGCTCGCGCAGCCGCGCCAGCGCGGGCGGAAAATCCGGCCAGGCATCGAGCGAATGCCAACGCCGGGCAATCGCCATGCGTTCGGCCTCCGGGAACATCTCAAAACCGTGCTCCGCGGCGAGTTCGTCCAGTAGGTTTCGGTGCACATCGTCGATGTTGAACCCTGGATTTTTCTGATTGGTCATGCGCCGAAGCGCGCGGCGGCGATAATCGTTGGTGATGCCGGCCCAGTCCCGTTCGACGCCATGCCGGCTTCCCGTCTCGGCGAGCGCGGCGCGAATGCCGGTATGCCAGTCCAGCACCGTGCCGCCGGTGTCGAAGGCCAGCGCCTTGATATCCGACATCCCCATCTTCTCCACCTTTCTCACGTGCCCGGGTTTCGCGACCTCGCCTCAATACGCCGACACGATCGCCCCGTCCTGCACCTGATAAAAATCGGGGTTCCGCTCCGCCACCAGCGTCACCAGCGCATCGAACATGTTGGCCAGCGGCATCGGCGTGTCGGGGTGGCCCACTTCGGTGGCGCGCACCGCCACCCGTCCGGGCGTGGTGTCCAGCAGCGCCACATACATCCGCTCGAACTGCTCGTCGCGGCCGGCCGGGTCGTCGCGGCCGGTGAACAGCTTCATCCGTGCGTGCGCGTTGAGGAACGTGGAGCGCCGCCGCGCGCTGCCGTCGCGATTCTGGGCGGCGTCGGACTCCGCCCCGATGTCGAGAAAGAAGAACCCGGCCAGCACCGCATACGGGAAACGCCGGTGCAGCGTCACCGCCTCCATCAGCATGTCGCCGCGCCGGTTGGTCAGGTTCTTCTGGAAATTGCCGGTGTGCGGGTCGCGGAAATTGATCGACTTGATGGATAGCCCCAGCAGCAGCCCGGACTCCTCGGTGGCCCAGGTGACGTCCACCTTCTTGGCGCCGATGCCGCCGGCCATGCGCCGTTCGGCGCCGCTACCCTCCTCGGTGCCGTCGCGCAGCGGCCGCGTGCCGCGCAGCCCGCGCTCGCGCAGTTCCTGGGCGAACACCAGCGCCACCGTTTCCGACACCCGCTCGCTGTAGCGCTTCTTGACGGCCTGGCTGGCCTCGTCCGCCGGCTTCGGGCCGAGCTTCGCCAGCCCCGCGGCCAGCATCTCGTCAACTCCCAACATGGCGCCTCCCACGGGCGCGGCGGCGCTGGCCGAGCAAGGCGCGCGCCAGCCGCAGGGCGGTTACTTTTTCCTCGTTCAGGCCGAGATGTCCGGTCAGCAGCACCCGGTCCACCAGCGCCGTCGCGCCGGCAACGTCACCGTCCCGCAACGCCGCCGCCACCGCCGGGCGCGCGTCCCGCAGCGCAGGCGCCGCGTCCCGCACCATCGCCGGCGCGGGCACCGGCAGGATGTCGGCCTCCCTGGGTTCCAGCTTGAGCAGCCCGCCGCCATAGGAGCGCCCGACCATCTCCGCACCCAGCAGGGAAAAACTGTTGAGAAAGGCGAGCGGCAGCAACTCGCGGCCGAGCCCGCACAGGCCGGGCCGCAGGCTGACCCCATAGACCGAGTTCAGCACGTGCACGCGGGCCTCGTTGGCGAGCAGGCGCGGGCGGTCCTGGTTCATGTAGGTCAGCAGCAGGTCGGGCACCGGACCCACCGGCACGTGCCACCAGGGCGAGCGCACGCGGCACTTGTAGGCGGTGTGCACGCGCTGTCCCTGCCCCGCCTCGATGTGCCGGCGCACTGCGGCGGCGCTGTCGTCGGCCGGATCGAACAGGAAACACGCGGCGCCGTCGGCGGCCAGGCCCTCCCATGCCCCACGGTCGAAGGCCAGGCCGTGCAGGTGGCGCGAGCCGGGCGGCGAGATCGGCCGCAGATCGTCCTGGGCCAGCCCGAGCCGAGCCACCCGCGCGCGATCGAGCGCGAAGAAGGCGTTGTTGCCGGTGACCGCGCCCAGCCAGGTCTCGCCCCAGTCCAGCAGGCCCGCGAAACCGGGTCCCGCGGCAAGCCGGCGATAGAGCGCAAAAGCATCGGCGGCGATCAGCGCCGGGGTCCATTTCTTGCCGTCCTCGGGGCGGTGCTCGGTCCACGCCGGGGCGTCCTGGGCGGGCAGCGCCTCGGGGCTGCCGGCCTGGAAAAGCTCGAAACACGGCGCCCCGCCCTGCCCTTCCGCCAGCAGCAGCACGACCTCCTCCAGCACGCCGGGAAAAATTCTGGTGTCGAACAGCACCAGGCGCAGCCGGGCGAAGCGTCGCAGCAGGAACCGCCGCACCTCCGCGGCATAGTTCACCGTCAGCAACTCGCCGGGCAGCACGAGGGCGAGCCGCCCATCCGGTCGGAGGAACCGGCTGGCGTGGATGGTGAAGGCGGCCCAGGAGCTGGACAGCCCCGTCAGCCGCACGCCGGCCGCCAGCGCCGCGCGCTGCGCCCGGGCGCGCGCCTCGCCGGAAAAATTTTGATAGCGGACATAGGGCGGGTTGCCGATGACGGCGTCGAATTCCGCCGCCGGCGCGCGGTCGAAAAAGTCGGCCACCGCGACGGACGCGCCCAACCCGCGCCCGGCGAGCAGCCGGGCGGCCTGGCGGGCGGAGGCGGGGTGGATCTCGACGCCGTGCAACTGCCGGGCGAGGCGGTCCGGCGGCGCCCCCAGGGCAGTGAGACGCTCGCCGGCGGCGAGCAGAAAGGACGCCTCGCCGCAGGACGGTTCGAATACCTTATCGGTCGGCGCGCGGATCGCCCAGGCCGCGAGATAGGCGGTGATGGCGGTGGGGGTGAAGAAGGCCCCACGGGCTTTGCGCAGACCAGCGGGATCGCTCATGCGGTCCCTCCCTGGGGCCTGCCCGAGTCGGAAGGGAGGATAGATGAAGGTTTGAAGACAAGGAAGGCCGGGGAGCGGAAAGCCCCTGGAATTCGCTGCGTATCCTCAGTGCCGCACGTCTTTCCACTCGTCGGTGAAGGGCCGGTGCATGTAGGTCGCCCACACGTAGTTCATCGAATAGCGCAGGCCGATCTTGATGACCCCCTCGGCGGCCAGCCGCCGCCCCGAGGACAGCGCCGGCAGTCGGAAGGTGAACTTCACCGCCCCGACCCGGTTCAGCCGCCGCGCCAGGTCGGTGTCCTCGCCATAGAACGAGAATTTCGGATTGAAGCCGCCGATCTTCTCGAGCGCGGTGCGGCGCACCACGAAGTTGCCGCCTTGCAGCATCGAGCCGGACCGCAGTACGAAGCGGTTCAGCATGTAGAACCCGAAGCCCATGCAATAGAACGCCTTCACCGCGGCGCGCGTGCGCCGGGGCAGGTCGTAATAGATATACGGGCCGCTCAGCGCGACCAGGCCGGGACGGCGCTGGAACTCCCGCAGCACGCGGGCAAGCCAGCCCTCGGTGACGATCGTATCGGCATCCACATTGGCGATCAGCTTGCCGGTGGCGCGCACGAAACCGGCCCGCCGCGCCTGCACCAGTCCTTTTTCCGGCTCGTCGACGACGATCACCTCGGGAAAGGACGCGGCCACTTCGGCGGTGGCGTCGGTGCTGGCGTTGTTGACGACGATAACCTCGGCCGGACAGCCGCTGCGCCGCACCTCGGCAAGAATCGCGGTCAGCGTCCGGGCCAGGACTTTTTCCTCGTTGTAGGCCGGCACGACAAAGCTGACCGCTACCTCTTCACTCAACCCACCGGCCTCCCATTGAGCACCGAACGATACAACGCTTCCCACTCGTCGGTCACCGCTTCCACGCCATATCTCTCGGCGTATCGCCGGCCGGCCGAACCGAAGTTTTGCCGCCGCTCCGGCGATGCCAGTAGATCGGCGAGCACCCGCGCCAGTTCAGCCGAATCGTGCGGATCGACCAGCACACCATTGGAGGAACCGACGAACTCGGGCAAGGCCCTGGTGCGGGCGGCAACCACGGGAAGACCGCAAGCCATGGCCTGCAACATAACCATGCTCTGGGTTTCGCTGGTGCTCATGATGGTGAAAATGTCACTGATCTGAAATACCCGTGCCAATTCGTCCTGCGCGAGCGTGCCCAGGAATTTCACCTGCGCGCCGATTCCCAATTCCCTGGCCTGCGTGCGCAGGACCGCCTCGTGCGAGCCGTGTCCGGCGATCGCCAGGCCGGCGGTGATCCCGAGATCGCGCAGCGCCGCGATGGCGCGCAGCAGCACGCCGATGTTCTTCTCCGGCGCGATCCGCCCGGCACAGGCGATCGTCGGTCCGGGCAGCCCGAACCGCGCGCGCAGGGCATCGCGCTCGTTGGCCTGCGCCGGCGTGAACAGGTCGATGTCGATCGGGTTGGAAACCACCTGGTGCGGCCGGTTGAGCGCGGTCTCGCCGAGTTCGTCGAACACCGAACGCGACGGCGCGGTGACATGGTCGCACCGGTTGTAGAACCAGGTGACGTAGGCCGCCGCCCAGTTGGCGGGCACCGGGATATAGGGCGCGAAGCCGGCAATCGTCGTGTGGTTGGTGCCGACCACGGGGATCCGCAGGCAGGCGCCGTCCAGCACGGCCTCGAGGCCGATGCCGAAAAACGAATGCACGTGGATCAAATCGGGCCGGGCGCCGTTCGCCAGCGCCGCCAGGCCGAACGGCGAGGGCGGCGCCATGCGGCCCTGCCGGGTGGAACTCGGCACCGGCACCGACAGGCGCCGGCACACCTCGACATTGGCCCCCAGGTTGCGCTCCCCCACCGTCACGCCGATCCGGCGGTACTCCGCGCTGGCGTAGCGTGGCGCATGGATATCGACCCGATGCCCGCGCCGGCCCAGCGCCCGGCTGACGGTGGCGACCGAATCCTGGATCCCGCCCAGTTCCGGATAGAAGTAGTCCGTGAACATGGCGATCCTCATCGGCCGGTCCTGAGCCGTCCGGCGCGCCACAGGGTCAGCCCGATCGCCGCCACCCCCACCGCGCCCAGCGTGATCGTCGCCACCACCGAGTGGGCTTCGAACGCCGGCCAGGCGGCGGCGGCGAAGTAGCCCAGCGCAAGCAGCGCCGCGCTCTTCGGCAGCGTGGCAATCAGGTTCACCAGGATGAATCGCGGTAGCGGCAGGCGCAGCATGCCGCTGCCGATGAGCACCAAAAAGCCGATGCTGTGCGTCCATTTGCCGATGAACAGCATCTTGACGGCGTTGTGCCGGAGGTCCTGTTGCAGCGCCGCCGTCACCCCCATGCCGGCGCGCCGGCCGAGGCGCGCGAGCGTCGCGCTGCCGGACCGTCCAACCCAGTAATAGAAGACGTCGCCGATCAGGTCGCCGCACACCAGCAGGCACAGGGCCCAGTACCAGACGAAGTATCCCCGCGCCGACAGGAAACCCGTCACCACCGACACCACCGGCCCTTCGACGACCGCCAGCGGCAGGATCAGCACGCTGCCCCAGGCCATCAGGAATCCGTCGGGTGTCACCGCGGCGTCACAGTCGCTCGTAGTGAACGGTGGAGCCGTCCGCGACGGTGAAGGCCAGGCCCGCCCAGGTATCGGTGCGGTCGTACCAGACATCGATGTCAAACGCGCCGCTCAGGTTGTAATGCTCCGCCGCGATCCTGGCACCGGATGCGAGAGGGATGGTTTCCACCCCACGCCGCGCGACCTCGGGACGCAGCAGGACGCCGTCCTCCAGGCTGATCATCGGCCCTTCGAGCATGCGCCGGTTCCAGTACGTCGTGCCGACCGCTCGCTCCGGGGCGATATAGCGCTCGGTCTTGCTGCCCAGCACCACCAGGCCCTCGTCGGTGCGGCGCGCGTTCATCCATTCATGCCGGCCGTTCTTGTCGGTCTCCCCGTCCAGGCCGAGCAAAACCCCGCCTTGCCAGGTTTCGACGACGCGATGCCGATAGCGGGCGATCGGGAGGGAAAGGAACGTCACCAGCGCATCGACGGCGACGTGAACCGTCACGCCATCGACCCCGGGGATGAAGGTCAGCGTGTGGCGGCCGATCTCGCTGCCGTGACGGATCAGGCGGAAGGCGAGCGCATCGGCCGGCGGCACCGGCAACGCTGCGCCCGCCGGGCGCGCGACCAGCCCGGCTCCCGCCAACAGAACAGCACGCCGCCCGATCAACCCACTACCCATCCCATCGACGCCGCCATTTCCGGCGGCTCGCCCCGTCACTAACCCAGGCCCGCGAAACCGGCAACCGCGGCGAGCATCACACGAAGACGCCCTCGTACTTGCGGAACAGCTGCTCGCGGAACCCCTCCAGCCGCTTGAGGTGCGCGCGCAGCGTTTCCGCGGTGGCGCGCACGTCCCCGGCACGCAGGGCTTCAAGGATCTGCTCGTGGTAGACGATCGCCTCGGCCTCGTGATGCGCCTCCTGCAGCTCGAGGTAGCGCAGGCGGGTCAGATGCGCGCGCACGTCATTGACGATGGCCATCAGCGTCGCGTTGCCGTCCAGGCGCAGCACCAGGTTGTGGTAGTCCTCGTCGAGCGCGACGAAGGTGATGTAGTCGCCGC
>CAYWOW010000075.1:0-13728 GCA_964459005.1 uncultured Acetobacteraceae bacterium | reverse complement strand
TGGCGGCGAACGGCAAGCTGTGGACGGCGGACAATATCGGCGGCGCGCTGGCCGGGCGGGCGGTGGCGCAGCACATGCGCGAGATGGGCATGGTGACGGGCGGCCCCGCCACGCTCACTCGCGCCGACCGCTCGCGCTTCCTGAGTGCGCTGGACACGGTGGTGCAGGCGGCGCTGCGGGCAGCGCGGAGCGGATGAAGTCGAAACTCCGCGACGGGCTCTGGATCAGCAGGAATTTCGCGGGCTGGGTGGGGCTGGCGTTGGCGATTTCATGCACCGTGCCGGGCGGGACGAGGTTGATCGCCTGAGCCGCGCACCGCACGGTCCGCCCGTCGGCGAACCGGGCCTCGATTTCGCCCTCGATGACGAAGGAAATGTCCCAGCTCGCGCTGTGCCGGTGCGCCGGGATGCACCCGCCCGGTTCGAGCACGTAGACGTTGATCTGCACCTCGTCGGTCTGATGGACGAGCGCCTTGTGGGCCAGGACGTGCTTGTTCTCGTAGGGGAGGGCCGAAAGGTCTTGGATCGTCGTCGCTGACATCGCCATCCTGCTCCTAAAATTGTCCCGCCGTTCCATTTACTGGGTCCGGCAAGCGCAGCAACCATTATATTTGTTTCGCTGCCGTCCACCGCATGGGGCGTGCCGCCAATACACCCGTTTTTCCCGCGTTGCCGCCGTTGCAACCTGCCGGCGCGCGGGTTACGCTCACCCCGGGACGGCCGGACTGGGCGTTCGCCGGGGAAGTTCTGATTGAATCCAAATAGAGGCCGCGGCGACGACGGTCCCTACGATAAAGAAATGATGGGAGGGACGATGTTCCAGCAGCTCCTGACGCCGATCGGTGGCAGCCTCGGGTTGTCATTCGTGGTCTCGGTCCTGCCGATCCTCACGATCCTCGTGCTGTTGGGCGTCTTCCGAAGGCCGGCGTGGCAAGCGGCGCTGGCCAGCCTTGTCGTGGCGCTGATCGTGTCCGTGACGGCCTGGAAGATGCCGCTCGCACTGGCGCTGAATTCGGTCGCGGCCGGCGCGATCTTCGCGCTCTGGCCGGTCATGTGGATCGTCGTCAACGCCCTGCTGCTCTACAACATCGCCGTGCGATCCGGTCGCTTCGAGGCCTTCCGGGTGTGGCTGATCGACCATCTGCCCAATGACCGCCGCGTCGTGCTGGTGGTCATCGGTTTCTGCTTCGGCGCGCTACTGGAGGGCATCGCCGGGTTCGGCACCCCGGTCGCGATCACCAGTTCGCTGCTGATCCTGGTCGGTTATCCGCCGCTCGAGGCGCTGGTTTACGTGCTGATCTTCAACACCGCTCCGGTCGCCTTCGGGGCCCTGGGCGTGCCGGTGACGGTGCTCGGTGCGGTGACCGGCCTGCCGGCGCCGATCCTTGGCGCGATGATTGGACGCCAGTTGCCGGTGATGGCGGTGATCCTGCCGTTCTACGTGATGGCGCTGTATGGCGGCCGGCGCTCCATCCGCGCCTTGTGGCCGGTGTTGCTGGTGGCCGGCGGCAGTTTCGCGGCGTGCCAATTCGTCACCTCGAACCTGTTGGACTACGCGCTGACCGACGTGCTGGCCTCGCTCGGCTCGCTGCTGTGCACGCTGCTGTTTCTTCAGGCTTGGCGACCCGCGCCCGATCCCGAATTCACGATCGCGAACGCAGTCCTGGCCAGGGAGCACAAGACAACCTCTGTCGCCTCCTGGCAGGGCTGGCTGCCATGGCTGATCGTATCGGCCATCGTGATCGTGTGGACCCATTTCTCAGTGTTCGCGATCGGCCAGCAGGCGATCAACTGGCCGGGCCTGCACAACGCGATCTCCATCACGCTTTACGGCAACAAACCCTATGCTGCGGTCTGGGTGTTCCAGCCGCTCGCCACCGGCACGGCGATCCTGCTGGCGGCGATCGTCACGGCGGCGATCTGCGGGCTGTCGCCGAAGGCCTTCCTTGGCTGTATCGGTGAGACCATCGATCAGGCCTGGATCGCGATCATCACCGTCATGCTGATCATCGGCGTGGCTTACCTGATGAACTACTCGGGCCTTGCCTACACGCTTGGCCAGGCGGTCGCCTCGACCGGCTACCTGTTCGTCTTCCTGTCGCCTTTCCTGGGCTGGATGGCGGTCATGCTGTCGGGCAGCGACACCTCGGGCAACGCGCTGTTCGGCAACCTGCAGGTGGTCGCCGCCCGCCAGCTCAACCTGAACCCGGTGCTGTTCGCTGCCACCAATTCCTCGGGCGGCGTCATGGGAAAGATGATTTCGCCGCAGAATATCGCCACCGGCGTGTCGGTGACCAACCTGAAGGGCCATGAAGGCGTGGTCTTCGCCCGCACCTTCCGCCACAGCATCATCCTGACGCTGCTGCTGGGCGTGCTGGTCGCGGTGCAGCAGTTCCTTATTCCGTGGGTCATTCCGGGTTAACGCGCTTGCGCGGCGCACCGCGTGGCGGGGGGAGAAAAAAAGGATGCTGTTCCGCCAGTTGTTTGAACCGGTCTCGTGCACCTATTCCTACCTGCTGGCCAGCCGCCGCGGCGGCGAGGCGCTGATCATCGATCCGGTGCTGGAGAAGGTCGACCGCTACATCCAGTTGATCGGGGAACTCGACCTGAAGCTGGTGAAAGCGGTCGATACCCACCTGCACGCCGACCACGTCACCGGCCTGGGCGCGCTGCGCGACCGCACCCAATGCGTCACCGTCATGGGCGAGCAGAGCGCGGTGGACGTGGTGTCCATGCGGGTGGCGGACGGCGACCGGCTGAGCATCGAGGGGCTGTCGCTGGAGGTCATCTACACGCCCGGCCACACCGACGATTCCTACAGTTTTACCCTCTTCGACCGGGTGTTCACCGGCGATACGCTGCTGATCCGCGGCACGGGTCGGACGGATTTCCAGCACGGCGACGCGCGGGCGCAATACGATTCGATCTTCCGCCGCCTGCTGGCGCTGCCCGAGGAGACGCTGGTTTTCCCGGCGCACGACTACAAGGGCGACACGGTCAGCACGATCGGGGAGGAAAAGCGGTTCAATCCGCGGCTGCAGGTGAAGTCGGTGGAGGAATACGTGGGCCTGATGGCCGGCCTGAACCTGCCCAACCCGAAAATGATGGACGTGGCGGTGCCGGCCAACATGCGCCAGGGCCTGGCGCAGGAGGCGATCGCGCGGCGTGGCTGGGCGGTCAGCGCCGAGGACGCGCTGGCGCTGGTCGGGCGGGACGACGTGCTGCTGATCGATCTGCGCGAACGCAGCGAGCGGGAACGCCACGGCGCCATTCCGGGCGCGCTGCACGCGCCCTACACCGACCTGCACGAGAACCTGCAACTGGGCGGCATGCTGCACGAGCTGGCGGGGGCGAGCGGGCGGCGGTTGGTGTTCTTCTGCGCCTTCGGCGAGCGCTCGGCGATGGCGGTCAAGGCGGCGCAGGAACAGGGCCTGACGACGTCGCGGCACATCCATGGCGGGATCGACGCCTGGAAGCGGGCAGGGGGGCGGCTGGCGCCGGCCTGAGCGGGCGGCCGCGCGCGAAACCAAGAATCATACCGTGGGCCGCGATCAGCGAGACACGGTATGACTCATTGGTTGATCGCGTGATCGACGGTGCCCCGTCACTCGGCCGGAGCCACCGCGCCGCCCGAACCGCCGATGCTGCCCCTGGCCAGCAGCAGGGACGACAACATGCCGACCACCAGCAGGCAGCCCGCGATGACGAAGGCCAGGTCGTACTGGCCGGTGGCGGCGATGACGTAGCCGGTGATGATGGGGGCCAGCAGGCCGAAGACGTTGCCACCGAACACCAGCATGCCGGTGGCCGTGCCGATATCGGCCGCCGACTTCAGCAGGTCGTTGAGCAAAGCGAAATTCAACGAAATCGCCGAGGCTTGTCCGGTCAGGGCAATGGTGATCAGCAACAGGATCACCCCGACACTGTCGAACATCGGCACCAGCAGGACGACCGCCCCAAGGCCCATCATTGCCGCCACCATCAGCCGGCGCCGCCCCTTGGCGGTGTCGCCCCCCAAAATCCGGTCGCTGAGCCGGCCGAGGGCGATGGCGAAGACCACGGTGCCGAAATAGGGCATCGCCATCAGTGTGGCGCTGGCCAGCAGGGGAATGCCTTTCTGGGTCTGCAAGTAGTTGGGCAGCCAGGTCAGGAACAGGTATTGGGTGTAGACGCCGCAGCCCTGGGTCAGCATCAGGGCCCACAGGGTCTTGGCGCCAATCAGCCCCTTGAGCCCCAGGCGGAACCCATGTTCCTCAGGAGTGTCCCCCACGGCATTGCGTTCCCGCAAAATCATCTCGCGCTCTTCGCGGCCCAGCCAGCTTGCCTGCTCGGGCAGGTGATAGCGCGCCAACCATAACGCCAGCCAGATGAAGCCGATCCCGCCACAGACGTAGAAGGTCATCCGCCAGCCGAGCATGGCAATCAAAGAGCCGATTACCAGCGAGCCGAGCGCCGGCCCGAAATAGGAACCGGTGTTGAAGATCGACATGGCGAAGCCGCGGTCCCTGGCCGGCATCCATTCGCGGATCACCCGGTTGCCGGCCGGGAACGAGGTTGATTCCCCGGCGCCCATCACCAGCCGCGAGGCGATCATTGTGCCGAAGCCGGCGGCCTGTCCGGTCAGGAACATTGCCAGCGACCAAACGGTAATGCCGACGGCATTGACCAGACGTGTGCCAAACCGGTCGACGATGATTCCCATGGGGATCAAGCAGATCACATAGGTCCATAGGAACGACGAAAACAGGTAGCCGAGTTGGATCGGTGACAGATTGAATTCGGTAGCGATCGTCTTGCCCGCGATCGACAACGCAACCCGGTCCATGTAGTTGATGGTGGCAAGAAAAAACAGAAAAACCAGAATCCAGGCGCGCTTGTTTGGCATAGAACTTTTCCTAGTCTCCTGTGGGCGTCCTTGCGGCCGAGGCGAAGCAATCACGGAATGCGGTAAAAGCCGGCGGCGGTGTCGTGGAACAAGGCGGCCTTCTCGGACGCCGATGCCCCGCCGGCCACCCGCTTGAAGGCGTTCCACAGCACGCCGTAGCTGAAATTGCCTTTATCGACCGGGAAATTGCTTTCGAACATGCATCGGTTGACGCCGAACGCCTCGATGCAGGCTTCGACGTAAGGCCGGAACGCCGTCGCCAGGTCTTCGGAGGTCGGCGGGCGGGGCCTTTCGTAAAAATCGAAGCCGAACAGCGTCATGCCGAAGCCACCCAGCTTCACCGAGACGTTGCCGTGGCGGGCCAGGCGGCGCATGCCGTCACGCCAGGTCTGGAAGACCTCCTCGCGCCGCCCGCGATAGGGGCCGACGCCCAGCGGTCCGCCGACATGGTTGAGGACCATTTTGGTGTCGGGACAGGCCGCCGCCAGGCTACAGACTTCGTCGATCTGGGGATGCACGGCCCAGGCGTCGAAGGTGAGATTGAGTGGCGCCAGTTGGCGCACCCCCTCCTGAAAGCCGGCGTCCAGCATCAGCTCTCTGGGCGGGTTGGCGGCCGATGCCTTGAAGCTGCGATCGGCATGCCAGACCGCGATGTTGCGGATGGCGTGCACCCGCCCGGCCGAGGCGGCGATCAGCGCGTTCAGCACCGGAGCAACCGCGGCGCCCAGCCGCATATCGGCATTGGCGACGATAGCGACAGCCACGTCGGTGGCGGCGCCCGACGCCTTGGCCAGGCGCACCTCATTCATGACGAACTCGACCTCGCCGACCGATTTGAATGCTTCCGGTCCCTCCGTCCGGTAATGGGTCTGGCACTCAATGAACACCGTGGCGCGCAGGTTGTGGCCACTGGCGGCGTCGCCCAGGAGGTCGCTGCTGCGATAGACGCGACCCGGGAACTCCCACAGGTGATGGTGAGCATCGATGATCGGCAACGCCGGCTCGAGCGCCGGTTCGCTGTGCAGCGCCAGCCAGGCGGGTCGGATGGCGATGTGCGGGTTTTGATCCTTGCCGGGGGTAAGCGAAGGCGAGGAGGTTGTCATGTCAGTGCGCCAACGTTCTTTCCGAGAGGTTTCACGAGAGACTGATCTTGGCCGATATTTGCCAATATATCCGGCTGAGTCGGCCCGGCCGGAAGCGAACGTAGCCGCCGCCAGCCAACCGCGCCATGGACATTGTCGGGCCGCACCACAGACCATTCCAGATCGCCGAAATCGTAGACGAAAATCCCTATTCATGCGGAAACTCCGGCTTGATTCCCGATTGGGGTCGGCGCTAGTCTGCCCTGGATATCGATAAGCCATCGAGGAAACACCAAGCCCATGCCCGAAGCCCGGGCGTCGCGCGTGCTCTCGGAACTGCGCCGGCGGATCGTCATGAACGAGCTGACGCCGGGCGCCGCGCTGACCGAGCTTGGGCTGGCCGCCGATCTGGCCTGCGGCCAGTCCTCGGTGCGCGAGGCGCTGCTGCGGCTGGAGGGTGAGGGGCTGGTGCTGCGCGCCGGCCGCCAGGGCACCACCATCACCGACCTCGACGTCGAGTCCGCATCCGAGATGCTGGATCTGCGCCGCCGCATCGAGTTGCGCGGGGCACGCCGCGCGGTGCGCCGGGTTTCCGCCGGCGACCTCGCGGGGCTGCTGGCGATTCAGCAACGCATGGAGGCCGCCGCCGAGGCCGCCGACGCCTGGGCGGTGCTGGAGTGCGACATGGAGTTGCACCTGGCGCTGTTCCGCGTCTCCGGGCTGCATGCCATGGGGCCGATCCTGGCGCGCTGCATGCTCCATTCCCACCGCTTCCGCCTGTGGGCGCCGTGGCACCACCGCTCGCTGATCGAGACGGCGCGGCGGCACCGGCCGATCCTGGCCGCGCTCCAGGCCGGCGACGCGGCCGGGCTGGCGCGTGAACTGGGCGCCCATCTGGATACCATCGTGGAGAGGAACGCCGCCGCATGAACCATGCACCACCCCGACCCGCGGGCGGGCGCATGGACGCGATGCCCGGCGTGGTGCATGGATTTCCATCGAAGAGAATGCTGCAACGGGAGTGATGCCAATGAAACGTCGTTCGTTGCTTGCCGGCGCCGCCGCGCTTGCCGCCGCGCCGCTCGCAGCCCCCCACGCCCAGCAACCGGTGACGGTGCGGTGGTGGTACCATTTCGACGACCCCACCGCCTCGCCGGCGGCCCTGGTGGCCGATTTCGAGAAGGCCAACCCCGGCATCAAGGTGCAGGCCGAGAGCATCCCGTGGGGCGGCGGCGCCGACTATGACACGCGGCTCTACACCGCGCTGATCGCCGGCAATGGGCCGGACTGCGGCATGGTCAAGTTCCTGAACCAGCCCCGGCTGATGGAAATGGAGGCGCTGAAGCCGCTCGACGCGATGGTCGCTTCCTGGGCCGGGCGCAGCGATATCTCCGACGATCTGTGGCGGCTGTCGCGCGCCTCGGACGGCAAGATGTACTACCTGCCGCTGCAATACGTCGTGCTCTACATGTATGTGCGCCAGGACTGGTTCGCCCAGAAGAACCTGGCCATGCCGACGACGTTCGACAGCTTCCTCGCCGGCGCGCAGGCGCTGACCGGCGGCGACCGTTGGGGCTTCGGACTGCGCGGCGGCGCCGGCGGGCACGACCATTGGGCGACCTTCGTGCTCGGCGGCGGGGCGAAACTGCAGAAGGGCGGGCTGGTCACGCCGGCCGCGCTGGCGGCGAACCGCTGGTTCATCGACCTCTACCGCGCCCACCACGTCTTCCCGCCCTCGGCGCCGAGCGACGGCTTCGTGCAGACCATCGCCAACATGAAGGCCGGCCGCACCGCCATGACGATCCACCATATCGGCTCGGCCAACGAAATGGTGGCGGCGCTGGGCGACGCCATCACCGCCATCCCGGTGCCCCGCGGACCCGGCGGCGGTGGCTGGACCGACTTCGGCGACGGCTCGAATGCGATCTTCGCGGCGAGCAAGAACGCCGAGGCGGCGTGGCAGTGGATTTCCTATCTCTCGACGGGACAGGCCAACGTCGCGTTCAACAAGCTGGCCGGCCAGGTGACGGTGACCACCTCCGGCGCCGTCGGCTGGAGCGCCCAACCCAAGCGCTTCCTCGATGCCACCATCGCCTCGCTGCCGATTGCCGCGACGCTGCCGCCAACCTCGCAGACCGCCGATTTCACCCGCACAGTGTGGCCGCAGACCACGCAGAAGGCGCTGCTGGGGCAGGTCACGCCGGATGAGATGATGCAGACCTTCGAGAAACTGTTCTTCGGATGAGGGGCCCGGCGTCGCGCCAGCCGGCGCGACGCCGCCGCCATTGCGAACAAAAAGCCGTTGAACCGGGAGTGATGCCGATGAAACGCCGTTCGCTGCTTGCCGGCGCCGCTGCACTGGCCGCCGCGCCGCTTGCCGCACCCCACGCCCAGCGACCGGTGACGGTACGCTGGTGGTACCATCTGGACGACCCCAAGGCCACGCCGGCGGAGCTGGTCGCCGATTTCGAAAAGGCCAACCCCGACATCAGGATCCAGGCCGAGGGCCTGCCCTTCAACGGTGGCGCCGACTACGACTCGCGGCTCTACACCGCGATCATCGCCGGCAATGCGCCGGACTGCGCCATGCTCAAGTTCGTCAACCAGAACCGGCTGATGGAAATGGAGGCGCTGCGTCCGCTGGACGACTGGATCGCCGCCTGGCCCGGGCGGGCCGACATCTCCGAGGATCTGTGGCGGCTGCATCGCGCCTCGGACGGCAGGCGCTACTACCTGCCGCTGCAATACGTCGTGCTTTACATGTATGTGCGGCAGGACTGGTTCGCCCAGAAGAACCTGGCCATGCCGACGACCTTCGACAGCTTCCTCACCGCCGCCCAGGCGCTGACCGGCGGCGACCGCTGGGGCTTCGGCATGCGCGGCGGGGTCGGCGGGCACGACTTCTGGGGCACCTTCGTGTTGGGCGGCGGGGCGAAACTGGAAAAGGGCGGATTGACCACGCCCGCGGCGCTGGCGGCGAACCGCTGGTTCATCGACCTGCACCGCGTGCACCACGTCTTCCCGCCATCGGCGCCGGGCGACGGCTTCCTGCAGACCATCGGCAACATGAAGGCCGGGCACACGGCCATGACGATCCACCATATCGGCTCGGCGAACGAGATCGTGGCCGCACTGGGCGACGCCATCACCGCCATCCCGGTGCCGCGCGGACCCGGCGGCGACGCCTGGACCGATTTCGGCGACGGCTCCAACGGGATCTTCGCGCAGAGCAAGAATCCCGAGGCGACGTGGAAGTGGATTTCCTACCTGTCCACCTCCGGCCCGAACGTGGCGTTCAACAAGCTGTCCGCCGAGGTGTCGGTGACCACCTCGGGCGGCAAGAACTGGAATGCCGAACCGCAGCGTTTCCTCGACGCCACCGTGGGCTCGCTGCCGATCGCCCACACGCTGCCCGCGAGTCCGAAAACCGCCGACTTCACGCTGCAGGTCTGGCCGCAGACGACGCAGAAGGCGCTGCTGGGGCAGATCACGCCGGATGAGATGATGCAGATCTTCGAGAAGCACTTCTTCGGATGAGGCGCGTCGCTTTCACGCCCTGGCTGTTCCTGGCCCCGGCCCTGATCGCCACCGTGGTGTTGGTGCTCGGGCCGGTGCTGGAGACGCTGTGGCTGTCGCTGCACGACGTGGTGCTGTTCCGCCCGCGGTTTCGCCCCTTCGTCGGCCTGGGCAACTACATCGCCGTGCTGCACGACGAGGCGTTCTGGAGCAGCCTGGGACGTTCGTTCGTCTGGGTCGGGGTGGCGGTCGGGTGCCAGTTCGCGCTCGGCCTGACCGCCGCGCTGCTGCTGAACCGGCAGTTCTGGTGGCGGTCGCTGGCGCGCGCGCTGGTCATCGTCCCCTGGGCGCTGCCCAGCGTCATCATCGGCCTGATCTGGACCTGGATGCTCGACTTCAACCTCGGCATCATCAACCAGCTCGGCGTGCAGTTCGGCCTGCTGGATGCGTCGGTGCCCTGGCTGGCACAGCCCAGTACCGCCATGGCGGCGGTGATTCTGGCGATCACCTGGCAGGGCTTTCCGTTCTTCTGCGTGACCCTGCTGGCCGGGTTGCAATCGATTCCGCGCGAGCAGTACGAAGCGGCGGCGATCGACGGCGCCGGGACGGTCCGCAGTTTCTACTACGTGACCCTGCCCGGACTGATGCCGGTGATGTCGACGGCGCTGCTGCTGCGCATGATCTGGGTGGCCAATTCGCTCGACCTGCTGCTGGTGATGACGGGCGGCGGCCCCGGCACGTCGACGCAGACGCTGCCGCTTTATGCCTTCCTGACCGCGTGGTCGGGCGCGAACTACGGCTACGGTTCGGCGCTGGCCGTGATGCTGACGCTGATGTTGCTGAGCGTGGTGATCTTCTATGCCGTCAGGAGCGGGAAATGAAGCGCCTGCGGCTGTTCCTCGGCACCGAGGTGCCGGTGCTCTGCATCCTGGCCTTCGGCCTGGGGCCGTGGGTGTGGATGATGCTGACCTCGCTGCGCCCCGATCTCGACCTGACGCATTCGCCGATCAGCCTGATCCCCAGCGAGTTCACGCTGGTGCACTACATCGAACTGCTGGGGCGTACCAGCTTCATCTACAACCTGCGCGACAGCCTGGTCGTCGCGAGCGGCGCGGTGACGCTGGGGATGCTGCTGTCGTTGCCCGCGGCCTACGCGTTTTCCCGTTTCCGTTTCCCCGGGCGGCATGCTCTGCGCATTCAGTTCCTGGTCGTGAACATGTTCCCGGTGGTGCTGCTGGTGCTGCCGATCTTCATGCTGCTGCGCGAACTCGGCCTGCTCGACACCTATATCGCCCTGATCGCGGGGCACGCGACGTTCACGCTGCCCTTCGCGATCTGGCTGATGACCGGCTACATGGACGGGCTGCCGGTGGAGCTCGATGAATCGGCGATGATTGACGGGGCCACGCGGCTTCAGTTGCTGCGGCTGGTGATCCTGCCGCTGGCCGCGCCGGGGGCGGTGGCGGTGGCGCTCTATCTGTTTATCGCCTCGTGGAACGAGTACCTGTTCGCGCTGATGCTCGCGGGGCGCAATGTCCGCACCGTGACGGTGGCGTTGCAGATGTTCATCGGCGAGAACACGATCAACTGGGGCCTGCTGACCGCGGGCGGCACGCTGGTGGCGCTGCCGGCGGTGCTGCTGTTCCTGTTCGCGCAGAAGCGCCTGGTCGGCGGCCTGACCGGGGGCGCCGTCAAGGGCTGAGCGAACCCGCTTGCGCGTGCGGCGGGGCGGCGTGAAACTGGTGGCGATGGAACCCCACGACGGCCTTCCGCCCGCCCAGCGATGGCGCGCTCTCGCCACGCTCGGCATCTCGGTCGGCGTGGCGGTGCTCGACAGCGCCATCGCCAACATCGCCCTGCCCAGCATCGCGGCCGACCTGCAAGTCTCGCCGGCGGCTTCGATCTGGGTGGTGAACGCCTACCAGATGGCCGTCATCGCGGCCCTGCTGCCGTGCGCCTCGCTCGGCGACATCCACGGCTACCGCCGCGTCTATGCCTGCGGGCTGGCCCTGTTCACCGCGGCCTCGCTGGGCTGCGCGCTGTCGCCGTCGCTGCCGGTGCTGGCGTTGGCGCGCGCCGTCCAGGGCCTCGGCGGCGCCGGCATCATGAGCGTGAACACCGCGCTTATCCGCTTCATCTTCCCGCGCGCGCAACTCGGCCGCGGCATGGGCATCAACGCGCTGATCGTGGCGACGTCGTCGGCGATCGGCCCGAGCGTCGCCGCCGGGATTCTCTCGGTTGCCCATTGGCCCTGGCTGTTCGCGGTAAACGTGCCGCTCGGCCTGCTCGCGCTCGCGATGGTCCGCACCCTGCCGCGCACGCAACCCGCCGGGTACCGCTTCGACGTTGCCAGCGCGGCGTTGAACGCCGCCACCTTCGTGCTGTTCATTTCGGCACTTGGCGGCGTCGCGCATGCCGCGCCGACCGGCGTGGTGGCGGCGCAGTTCGCCGGCGCCGCCGTGCTGGGGTTCTTTTTCGTCCGCCGGCAGATCGCGTTGCCAGCGCCGATGCTGCCCATCGACCTGTTCCGCCGGCCCGTGTTCGCGTTGACCGTCGCCACCTCGGTGTGTTCCTTCCTGGCCCAGACCAGCGCCTACGTGGCGCTGCCCTTCCTGTTGGAGGTGGCGCTCGGCCGCAGCCAGGTCGCCACCGGCCTGATGATGACGCCGTGGCCGCTGGCGGTCGGGCTGGTGGCGCCGGTCGCGGGCCGGCTGGCCGACCGCTTCCCGGCCGGCATCCTGGGCGGCATCGGACTGCTGGTGATGACCGTGGGGCTGGCGATGCTGCTGTTCCTGCCGGCCGATCCCACGGCCTGGCAGGTATCCTGGCGGATGGCCCTGAGCGGGGCCGGGTTCGGGCTGTTCCAGGCGCCCAACAACCGGCAGATGATCGGCAGCGTGCCGCGCGAACGCTCAGGTGCCGGCAGCGGCATGCTGTCCACCGCACGCCTGCTCGGCCAGACCACCGGCGCCGCCATGGTCGCCGTGCTGTTCGGCCTGACCGAAGCGGGCGGCGTGGGGCAGGGCGCCCGGGCGGCGTTGACGCTGGCAATCGGTTGCAGCCTCGCCGGCGCCGTGTGCAGCTCGTTGCGGCTGGTGCGGCGGTAGTCAGCCCCGCGCCAGCCGGAACACATGCTCCGCCGCCGCATCCACGGCGGCGCGGGTGTACAGCATCGGCACGTACTCGCCTTTCGCCCAGAGCGGCGCGAGGTCGGCGTAGTGCGGGCTGGCCGGATCGCCGGACTGGCCGGGGGCGTTGATGCAGCGGCTGTTGTCCCAGGCGCCGACGTCCACCACCATGCGGAACGAGGCCCCGGTGATGACGCGGAAATCGGACAGCCGGTAGCCCGCGTTCATCACGCAGGAGCCCGATCCGCCTTTCGCCAGCGGGCCGACGTCTGGCAGTTGCGGCGCGGCGCGGCCCAGGGGGTGGGCGAAATAACCCTGGTGCAGACGGCCCCAGGCCCAGTCCGCCGGCTCGCCGAGGCGGGCGCGGCAATCGGCCACGGCGGCTTGCAGCGTGCGCGCCAGCAGCGCGTCGCGGTCGGGCAGGCGTTCGTCGGGCCGCTCGAGCAGGCCGAGCAGCGCCTCCACGTCGCCCGGCGCCAGCAACTCGCGCACCACCGCGTCGCCGCCGGCGAGGCGGTCCAGCAGAGCGGGCTTCAGGTGCTTCATCCACCACACCTCGTGCAGCGCCGCGCCGGCGCTGTCGGCGGCCAGCCGGCGGTCCCAGCGCAGCAGCAGGTCGCGCCCAAGGGCGAGGTCGCCGGCGGCGGGGAGGGCGTGCAACAGGGCGGCGAGCCGCCGGGCCGGGATCGAGAGCACGTCGGTCTGCAAGGCCAGGGAATCTTCCAGGGTGTGGCCGGGCTGGGCGCGCAGCACCTCGTGGATGCGCTGGGATCGCGAATGCTCGGACCACTCGAAGCCGACCGGCCAGTCCCGCCAGTTCCAGGTATCGGGCAGGTTCATCTCGTTCGCGGTGGCGACGAAACCCTTGGCCGGATTCAGCATCTTCGGGAGTTCGGAAAACGGCACGAAGCCGCGCCACTCGTAGCGCCCGTGACCCGGCACCGGCAGCAGCCCGTCCCAGCCCACCCGCACCGGCGCCGCGCCGGCAGCGAACCAGGCGATGTTGCCGTCAACGTCGGCAAAGACGTGATTGGTCGACGGCGACACCCAGTGGGCCAGGGCGCCGGCGTAGGCGGTGGGCGTGGTGGCGTCGAGATAGCCGAGGCTCGCCATGTAGG
>CAYWOW010000074.1:0-14221 GCA_964459005.1 uncultured Acetobacteraceae bacterium | reverse complement strand
CCGCAGCGACAGATCGGACGCATCGAACGGCGCCGTGAGGCAATCGTCGGCGCCCGCGTCCAGCATGCGCGCGACGGTTTCCGAACTGTCGTCCTCCAGCAGCGCCAGCACGGGAACCGAACCCTCCGGGCAACAGGCGCGCACCGCCGCCATCCGGTCTTCCTGTCCCGACTCCAGCGAAAGCAGCAGCACGTCGCAGCGGTTTTCGCTCAGGGCGGAGCGTGCCGCCGCCGGGTCGGCGAAGCTGGCAACGGTGCAGCCGGCGGCGCGCAGGATGCGCCCGATGAAGCGGCGGCGACCCGTGTCGCCGTCGATCACCAGCACCGCAGTGCGGCCGGCGAGAGCGGTTTGCGGCCACATGGACTGACGTGCGACAGCCTCCTTCATGTTTGCCGCGCGCAACCTCCGGCAAACCCCAGACAGGCGTCCGGACCGAGCAAACCCCGTGCGAAAAGGGCAGGCAGGCACACGACAAAGTTCATCGCTATCACTCCGTAGACGGACGCGCTCTCGGTACAGGACTCGTCGGCGCGATGCGGTCGCGCTCCGGCACCGCTCGCGGCGGATCGGCAAAACGCCAGAGCCGGTTTGCAACGACGACGATTGGAATGTAATGGCCATGGCGGGCATGAGCCATATGAAACCGATGCCGCTTCGCCGGCCGCGCCATGTGAACCGCATAGTCGATGCCGACCTGCGCATAGGAAAAGCATAGGGTCGGAGGTTGAGGATCGGGCCGGATCGGCCTGGCCTGCCGCGGGATGGACGAACATCCCGCCCGGCTCTAAAATATCGGCCAAATAGCGATGGAGACCAGGCATGGACTACGTTCAGCTCGGAAATTCGGGATTGTGCGTCTCGAAATTCGTCTTCGGCACCATGACGTTCGCCGGCACGCATGGCTTCGAGGGGTTGGGCTCGGCCGTCGGCGAGACCGCCCGCCGCCAGATCGACATCGCGCTGGATGCCGGCGTCAATGCCATCGATACGGCCAATGTCTATTCACGCGGTGATTCCGAGCGTGTCGTCGGCGAAGCGCTGGCGGGGCGACGCGACCAGGCACTGATCTTCACCAAGGCCGGCGGCCGGATGGGCCCGCCGCCGAACGGCACGGGCACGTCGCGCGCGCATCTGACCGCCCAGCTCGAGGCGTCGCTGCGGCGCCTGCAGACCGATTATGTAGACCTCTACTTCGCCCACCGCTGGGACGGGGTCACCCCGGTCGAGGAAACGGTCGAAACCATGACCGGCTTCGTCAAGGCCGGGAAAATCCGTTATTGGGGCGTCTCGAACCACAGCGGCTGGGCGCTCGCCAAGACCGTGATGACGGCCAGGGCCTGCGGCCTGATCGCGCCGGTCGCGCAGCAGATCTACTATACTGCCGAGGCGCGGGAGGCCGAGTACGAACTGCTCCCCGCGGGGGCGGATCTCGGGGTCGCCGCGATGATCTGGAGCCCGCTGGGCCAGGGCCTGCTGACCGGCAAGGTCGGCCGCGACCAGGCCGCTCCGGAAGGCTCCCGGCAGGCCAGCAAATGGCGGGAACCGTGGGTCATGGACTGGGAGCGCCTCTGGCGTGTTGTCGACGCGCTGAAGGCGGTGGCGGCGGAGCAGGGCGCCACAGTCGCGCAGACCGCGCTGGCGTGGCTGAGGGCGCGTCCCAATGTCGGTCCGATCGTGCTCGGCGCGCGCACCGACGATCAGCTTCGCGACTGTCTGGGCGCCGCCGCGATCACCCTGACGCCGGACCAGCACGACCGTATCGAGGCCGTCGCGCGACCGACGCCGATCTATCCGCTGTGGCACCGCGCCATGACCACGACCGATCGTGCCACGCCGGCCGAGGCGGAATACCTGCGCCGCCACCGGCAGACGCTCGGCCTGGGTTGAGCGGCCTGCTTCCTTTCAGAGGCACGGACACGGGAGTTGGCGAAGGGAGGGACTGATCATGGTGCGCGCGCCATCCCTTCGTTGCTCATAACGAAGCCGCAAAGATCCGCCGCCGTCCGAGGGTGCAGGAGCAGCGCGACCAGGCCGGTCCAGCCGGTCTGATGCGCGGCGCCGAGGCCGCGGCCGGTGTCACCGTGGAAATACTCGTGAAACAGCAGGTGGTCGCGGAATGCCGGGTCCTGCTGATGCAGGGCATGCTCGCCCAGGGATGGGCGCCGTCCGTCGGCGCCGCGCAGGAACAGCCGGCTCAACCGCCGCGACAGTTCGTCGGCGACCTCGCACAGGCTGAGGGCGCGGCCGGAGCCGACCGGACATTCCACCCGGAAGTCGTCGCCATAGTAGCGATGGAATTCGCGCAGGCTCTCGATCAGCAGGTAGTTCACCGGCATCCAGACCGGTCCGCGCCAGTTGGAGTTGCCGCCGAACAGGCCGCCATCGGATTCGCCGGGCAGATAGCCGACGCTGAAGACATCGCCGGCATGCCCAAACGCGTAGGGGGCCGCGGCGTGGTAGCGCGACAAGGCGCGCACGCCGTAGTCGGAGAGGAACTCGGTTTCGTCCAGCATGCGCCGCAGCAGCGCCTTCATGCGATGGCCGCGCAACAGTGACAGCAGATGCGTCTCGCCGCGGCCTGGCTCATGCCAGCGCGACACGAGCCTGGCCAGATCGGGCCGGTGCTCGAGAAACCACCGCAGCCGTCGCGCGAACTCGGGCAGCCCCGCGAGCATCGCCGCGTCGATCACCTCGACGGCGAACAGCGGGATCAGTCCGACCATGGAGCGCACGCGCAGCGGCACGTGCCGTCCGTCGGGCAGGGTGAGCACGTCGTGGAAGAACTGGTCCTGCTCGTCCCACAGGTCGATGCCGCTGCCGCCGATGTTGGCCATGGCGCCGGCGATATAGAGGAAGTGCTCGAAGAACTTGGTGGCGACGTCCTCATAGACCGGATTGTCCTGCGCCAGCTCGATGGCGATGCGCAGGAGGTTCAGCGTGTACATCGCCATCCAGGCGGTGCCGTCGGCCTGGTCGATGAACCCGCCGGTGGGCAGCGGCTCGGAGCGGTTGAAGATGCCGATGTTGTCCAGGCCGAGGAAGCCGCCCTGAAAAACGTTGCGCCCCTCTGCGTCCTTGCGGTTCACCCACCAGGTGAAGTTCAGCAGCAGCTTGTGGAACACGCGCTCGAGGAAGGCGCGGTCGGGCTGCCCGGTCAGCGCGCGATCCATCTGATAGACGCGCCAGGCCGCCCAGGCGTGCACCGGCGGGTTGACATCGCCGAACGACCACTCATAGGCGGGCAACTGGCCGTTCGGGTGCATGTACCATTCGCGCGTCAGCAGCACGATCTGCGACTTGGCGAACCCGGGATCGATCAGCGCCAGCGTCACGCAATGAAACGCGAGGTCCCAGGCGGCGTACCAGGGATACTCCCACTTGTCGGGCATCGAGATGACGTCCGCGTTGTTGAGGTGCTGCCAGTCGGCGTTGCGACCGCGGCGGCGCGCGGCGGGCGGTGGCGGCTGGGCCGGATCGCCGGCGAGCCATCGCGGAATGTCGATATGGTAGAATTGCTTCGACCACAGCATGCCGGCGAGTGCCTGGCGCTGCACCAGCCGCGCGTCGGGATCGGCGATTCCCCGCTGCAGCACGGCGAAGAATTCATCCGCCTCGTCCCGGCGGCGGCGCAACACCGGGTCAAAATCGGCAAACGGGTCGCCCCGCTCCCGCGCCGGCCGGAAGCGCAGCCGCAGCTCCGCCGTCGCGTGTGCGGCCAGGTCGAGCACGCGCCAGGCCGCGCATTTCGTGCCTTCGTTGAGCGGGCTGACCGCCGCCATGTCGCCGCCCACCACACGGTCGTGCACGCCGTCCTTGAAGGGTCCCGGCGCCGGCGTGCCGTAGAGGCGGCGGACATTGGTGTCGTTCTCGCAGAACAGCAGCACGGGCGATCCGTCGCAGGCGAACTGGCGCGGCGCGAACTGCGGGTGCAGCGCCTCCACGCTGCCGTCTAGGCGGGCGCGCAGCAGCGGACGTTCGCCATCCTGGACCCAGGACCAGGTGTTGCGCGCCCAGAGTTGCGCCAGCACGTGCAGGCGCGCGGGCCCGGCGCCACGGTTGCACACGCTGACACGCATCAGCACGTCGTCCGGCGTCGCCTTGGCATACTCGACCGTGACGTCGAAATAGCGGTCCTCATCGAACAGGCCGGTGTCGATCAGTTCGAACTCGCGGTCCTGTCGGCCCCGGCGGCGGTTTTCCGTGACCAGCCGCGCGTAGGGAAACTCGGCCTGCGGGTATTTGTAGAGCATCCGCATGTAGGCATGGCTCGGCACGCCGTCACTGTGGAAATAGAGCTCCTTGACATCCTCACCGTGGTTGCCTTCGCCGTTGGTCAGGCCGAACAGCCGTTCCTTCAGAAACGGGTCGCGGCCATTCCACAGCGCGAGTGCGAGGCACCACAGGCTCCGGTCATCGCTCCAGCCGGCGAGCCCGTCCTCGCCCCAGCGATAGGCGCGGCTGCGCGCGTGGTCGTGCGGGAAGGAGTCCCAGGCGTTTCCGTCGGGGCTGTAGTCCTCGCGCACCGTGCCCCACTGACGATCGCTCAGATACGGGCCCCAGCGGCGCCACGCCGGGTCCGCCGCCCGCCCGATCACGCGCCGGCCCTCGACGGTGTGGCACAGGCCGACCGGGAATTCTTGCTCAGTCGCCATGGGTCGTCTCCAGCCGGTGCGGCGGGCGCCGTCGTCTCTGGCCGGCGGTTCGCTGCCGCCCGACCCGCGTTTTGGACATGCTCAAGGCCTCACTCCGGCGGCCCGACAGCTGATATATAGGGGGGTGGAAAAGCTCCGTAAGGGGCGGCTCCATCGCGTGCCGTGGTGGCACGGGGCAGGGGTAACCATAAGAGATGGAGGAGTCCGTGCGCAGTCGTTGTATCGCGCTGATCGTTCTCCCCTTGTGTGCCTTGGGGGGTGCGGTTTATCCGTCTGTGGGACTTGCGCAGCCCGCTTACTACGCACCACCCGTTTATTATGCGCCATACTATGCTCCACCGCCGGTGTACTATGCGCCGCCGGCTTATTATTATTACCCACCGGTTTACGCCTATCGGCCCTCGGTCATTGTTGGTGGTTGGGGTTGGCGTGGCGGTTGGGGGCGTGGCTGGGGTGGCCGCGGCGGATGGGGTTGGGGCGGCCGGGGCGGCGGCTGGGGCCGCGGTCATCGATAAGCGGTGCGCGGCCGGCGGGCCGGGAATCACATGCCAACCGCGGCGCGCACCAGCCTGAACAGTTCGGTCGCATCCCCGAGGTCTGCCGCGCCGGCGACCACCGCCTCGAGTTCACCCGAGCGAGCCCCGCCAAATTGCCGGCAAGCGCCGGCGAAGCGAGACCAGACCTCCGATTCGCTGAGACTGCGCAGAGGCCGGTCCGCGCACTGTTCCGTGCCGTCGTTCCAGCAGACCGTGACGCGTGCGTGCCGTCGTGGCACCGTGCTGTCGGCCAGTACGCGGACGTGCGGATACCAGCGGCGAACCGCCGGATCGACCAGCCATTCCTCGGGAAGGGTCGCGTCCTCCGGATCGCGGCCGGCGAGCACGAGCGCGACGGCGAATGTGGCGCTGAATTTTGCCTGCAACTGATTCTGCGGATCGGTCTGCCCCACAATCGACGCGCTCCGCGGATACAGCGCGACCAACACCGAACGCACGTCATCGATCGGCCGTCTGCCCGCCTCGACGAGGTGCCGGATGCCTTCGAGCGGCTCGAAGCAGGCCAGGCAGAACGGATAGCGCTTGAAGATGTTCCGCAGGATCGTCCAGCGCTCGCCGAGGCCGGCGAGGAGAATTTCCTGGACGTCGCCGGGAGCGGCGGATGGCCGGCCCGCCAGCGCCGCCAGAAATCCCCGTTCGCCTTCGATGCTGCGCCGCGCTGCGCGAAGACCGAGGTGGGCGAGCTTTGCCGCACGGATGCCGCGTTCGGCGGCGAAGCCGGAATGCAGATGCTTGACGCCGATCGCACCGTCGTTGATGTCTTCCCACAGCCCGCTGGCGGAGGTCGCGGCCAGCCCCATTGCGTTGGACATCTGTTCCGGATCGAGCTCGTACAGGATCGCCGCCGTCGCGGCCGCGGCAATCGTCCCGCAGGTCGCCGTCGAATGGAAGTATTGGTAGTGGCGCTCGCCAGCGGCGATGCTGACCCGGATCGCCACCTCATAGCCGGCGGCGATCGCGGCAAGCAGGCGGCGTCCGGAACTGGGCCTTTCGGCAAGGCAGCCCAACGCCGCTGAAACGACCACCGATCCGGTGTGCATCGAGGTGTCGTGATGCACGTCGTCGATCTCATAGACGGTCGACGCGGCCCCGAGGAAAAGCGCGGCGGCTTCCGCGGTCGGCGCCGGCGCACCGCCGTCCGGATTCAGATAGCGCATCAGCCGGGTGGCGGTCTCCGTGCGCGCGCCCCGCATCGCCGCATGCAGATGGTCGGCGACGCAGAGCCGCGCGCGCTGCTGGACTGCGGCGGGGAGGGGTTCGGTTCCTGCCCGGAAGCAGAAAGCGGCGAGGCCGGCGGTGATCGTCATCCCGGGGCTCCACTCGGCCAGCTCATGCCACTGGCGCATCGGTTCTTCGCAACGGCCGTCGCGCGGCTTGCATGTCAGGGCGCGGCCTTGCCCTTCTTCCACCAGGCCCGGCCCAGATCGTAGTTGGAATCCGGGCCCCAATCATGCATCCCGCCGAACTCGTTGCGATAGGCCGAGAAGGTCTTGTCCTCATAGAGCCAGACCAGGGGTGCGTCATCGACGACGATCTTCTGGAAGTCCTTGTATAGCGCTGCCCTTTGGTCGCGCGAGGTGGCCACGCCGGCGTCGGCGAGCAGTTTGTCCACCTGCGGATTCCGGTAGCCCGCGGCGTTGGTGAACGGCGATGGGCGGACGTTGTACGCGGCGTACTGCCGCTCGACGCCGATCGCCGGGTCGGGACCGGTGGTCAGCGAATGGATGAACATGTCGAATTCGCGCGTGGTGTAGACCTGGGGCAGTGCGGTCGCCCGGTCAAGGATGCTGACCTGGACGTCGACTCCCACCGCCTTGAACTGATTGGCGACGATCTCCGCGGTCCTGGCGAAGATGTCGGCGCCCCGTAACGCCACCACCTTGGTGTGGAACCGCACACCGTCGGGGCCGCGCTTGACGCCGGCTTCGTCGAGCAGTTGCTCCGCTGCCTTCGGATCGTAGGGATAGATGCGCACGTCCGGAGTATAGGCCCAGGCCATCTCGCTGGAGATGGGTCCGGTCGCAACCTTGTTCAGGCCGAATCCCGCCTTGTCGACGATGAACTTCCGGTCGATGGCCTGCGAGAGCGCGCGGCGCACCCGCACATCGTTATAGGGGGCCTTGTCCATGTTGAACATGAGCTCGGTGATCGCGGCCCAGGACTCGTGGCCCTTCGAGGTCACCGTTATGTCTTTCGATTTCTGCAGCCGCTCGATCGCGGCGTTTTCGAGGTCGTAGGCTGGAATATAGTCGATTTCGCCTGCTTCCAGGGCCACCAGCCGGGCCGACGCATCCGGAATGATCTTGAACACGATCTTGTCGAGGTAGGGCTGGCCGGTCACGAAGTAATCGGGATTGCGTTCGAGTGTGATGTCGCTGCCGCGGTTCCACGCCACGAAGCGAAATGGACCGGTCCCGATCGGCTTGATGTTGGCCGGGTTCTCCAGGATCGCGCCCTTTTCATAGATGTGCTTCGCCATGATGCGCCCGTCGCGGGCGATGAAGGTGAAGAACGCGGCATACGGCTCGCTCAGCGTGACGACGACGGTGCTGGCGTCAGGCGTCTCGATGGAGCTCACGCGCTTGAATATGGTTTGCCCCGAGCCGTGGTAGACCGCGATGATCTTCTCGAAGGTGAACTTGACGTCGTCGGAGGTGAACGGCCGGCCGTCGTGCCATTTGACGCCGTTGTTCAGGTGGAACGTATAGACCTTGCCATCGGCGGAAATCTCCCAGGACCTGGCGAGATCGGGAACCGGCTGACTGTCGGGGCCAAGGGTGGCGAGCTTGCTGTAGATCGGGCCGCCGACCACGTAGGGGTAGAAGTCGGTGGTGATGTCAAGGTTGAGAGTGCTGGGCTCGCCGCCGATCGCGGCGACCAGCGTGCCGCCCATCTTCGGCTTTTCCTGGGCGCTCGCCGATCCGCCGATCATGGAAAGCGGCAGCAGGGCAAAGAGAGATCGGCGCGAGACGAGGAGGCGTGGGATGAAACTGCTCATGGGTCTCCTCCGGTTATGATCTGGCAGCTCCGGCCTGCGGCGTGCACGCCGAAAATTGCCTCGCCAGAATTCAATCCGGGATAGAAGTCGAACCTGCCCCGCCTTGTCAATGCCGGCCGCGGCCGTTCGCGATTGTTCCGGCGACGTGTCAGAGTTCCCTTACGGCGCCGCCGAAGGCATGGCCTTGCGGCGCGCGGCGAGAGCGAGCGCGCGCTGCATGGCGTTCGACACGATCATCAGCCCCTCGTCGCCGCCGAAGCCGGGCTTCGACAGGATGAAATCGGCGCCGCTCGCCAGACCGATCTCCGCCGTCACCCGGGCCGACTGCTCGGTCTCGTTGCCGGAGCCGCCGAGATAGCTGCCGACACCGCGATTGCGGCAATACAGGACGGCCTCGATGGAGTTGCCGATGCCGCCGAGATCGGGCGTCTTCACCTGGGCCAGATCGACCGCGTCGGCGTCGGCAAACTCGCGGATGTCCTCAAGCGTATTGCACCATTCATCGGCGATGAGTCGAACGGCGACGCCCTTCGCCCTGAGCTTACGCCGCATGGTCTGGAAGGCTTCGATCTGCGCCGCCTTCGAGGCGCAGAGCACCGGCGTCTCGATGAGGAGATTAAGTTCTCCCACTGCCGCCTTGGTCCTGGCCAGATAGTCGACCACGGCGTCGAGGTCCATCGCGAACAACTCGCCGATCGTGCCGTAGACGTCGAGGTGGATGGTGGGGCGGTAGCTTTCGCCGCCGAGGGTCCGGACACGCCGGGCGAGGTACTCCGCGTAGGCCAGGAACTTCCCGCCGTCGGCGCCGAGATCGCGCTCGGCGATATGGAAGGAGGAATGCGGCAGGAGCTCAGCCCGCTTCATGATCATGCGGTCGATCTGGAGGTAGTCGTGCGTCAGGCACGAGGCGAGGACCGGAAGCGGAAGGATGGGCAGGGATGTCCCGTACTCGGTGGCCGCCACCTCGGCCATGGTCACCCGGTTGGCCAGCGCCGCGGCGTGCAGCAGCGCCTGGCTCACTCCGTAGCGCACGGCCGCATGGAGCGGCGTGCCTTCGTGGCGGAAGCCTTCGACCGCGTCGGCCAGTGGGCGAAAGCGGCGCGCATCCCGCCCGACCAGGAGGTCGCGCACCGCGCCGCCGATCACGCCGAGATGCTGGTCGGCCCGGAACAGGGGATCGCGGCCAGCGAGACCGGCCAGGATGACGTCGACGCAATCGCCGAAGCCGACACTGCCATCCTCCAACACCAGCATCACCGAAATGCCTTCTCCGGGCTGGACGATGGCGGAAAAGCCGGGTGTCCGCGGAGGGCCAAGATAAGCGAAGCCATCCGCCTCCGGTCCGGCCTTGATGGCCGGGAGATCCTTGTTGAAATAGCCCGACCGCACACGCGTCGGGAACACATCACGGATGATCATCGCTTCGTCCTTTCTCAAATGAGGGCGGCGGGTCGCGCCATGCCCGCGGGGGTTCGACGACGCCGGTTCCCGCCATGCCTGGCGCCCGCTCTCCGACGATGGCCGGATCGTTGAGATGGCAGGCCGCGAGATGGCCTGGTGCGAGTTCGCGCGCCACCGGGGCGACCGTGCCGCAGATCGGCAGCACCGCGGGACAGCGGGGATGGAAGTGGCAGCCGGACGGCGGGTTCGCCGGCGACGGAACGTCGCCCTTGAGGATGATGCGGCGATGGCGCCAGCTCACTTCCGGATCGGGAATTGGCGATGCCGACAACAGGGCGGCGGTGTAGGGGTGCCGGGGCGCCGCGAAGATCGAGGCGACATCGCCAATCTCGACGATCTTGCCGAGATACATCACGGCGACCCGGTGCGCGATCGATCGCACCACGCCGAGATCATGGGTGATGAACAGGTAGGTCAGCCCGAGCTCCCCCTGGAGGCGTTTCATCAGGGCCAGAATCTGTGCGCGGATCGAGACATCGAGCGCGGATACCGGTTCGTCGGCAACGATCAGCTCGGGACGCAGCATGAGCGCCCGGGCGATGGCGATCCGCTGCCTCTGGCCGCCGCTGAACTCATGAGGCAGGCGCTGGATGAACTGCTCGGGAGGGGTGAGCCCGACGAGGGCGAGGGCCTGGCGGATTTCGTCCAGATAATGCGCCGGGCGGCCGCCGCGATGAACCGCCAGCGGCTGGCCGAGGATATGGCCGATTGTCTTGCGGGGATTGAGCGAGGCCATCGGGTCCTGGAACACGATCTGCATGCGGCGGCGCTGTGCCTTCAGCCGCGGCCCGCTCATCCCGGCCAACGGCTCCCCGGCGAAGCAGATGCGCCCGGCTGTCGGCTCGGTCAGACGAAGCACGAGGCGCGCGATCGATGACTTGCCGCAGCCCGATTCGCCGACGAGAGCTAACGTCTCGCCCCGCCGCACCTCGAAGCTGACATCCGAGACTGCCTGCACGGTCCAGCGCCGGCGCCCGAACAGGCCCGATCCCTCGTAGACCTTGGTCAGACCCTCGATGCTGACGAGCGCGGCGTTCATCGCGCCGCCCCGGCCGCGGGGGCAGGGTAGAGCCAGCAGGCCGCGCCCGCGTCCGGCCTGAAAGCGATCCAGGGCGGGGGCTCGCTGGCGCAGCGGTCCAGCGCCTGTGCGCAGCGGTCGCAAAAGCGGCAGCCCGGGGGTGGATCGATCAGGCTCGGCACGTTGCCTTCGAGCGCGACGAGCTCGCCGCGATGCTCGTCATGGCGCAGCACCGAGCGGAGCAGCCCGGCCGTATAGGGATGCCGCGGCGCGGCGAAGAGGCTTCGCACGTCGGCGCTCTCGACGATCTTGCCCGCGTACATCACGTAAACGCGGTCACAGAGGCCGGCCACCACGCCCATGTCGTGGGTGATCATCAGGAGCGAGATGCCGGTCTCCTCGACGAGGCCGCGGAGCAGGTCCAGGATCTGCGCCTGGATGGTGACATCGAGCGCGGTCGTCGGTTCGTCGGCGATGATCAGCTTCGGTTCGCAACTGAGCGCGGTCGCGATCAGCACGCGCTGGCGCATGCCGCCCGAAAGCTCGTGCGGGTAGCTCCGTGCCACGCGCTCGGGATCGGGTATCTGGACCTTGGCGAGCAGGTCCCGGACCCGGCGGGCCCGGGCCGCGGCGTTGAGCCCGGTGTGGCGGTGGAGCGCCTCGCCGATCTGTCGCTCGACCGTGAACACCGGATTCATGAAGGTCATCGGGTCCTGGAAGATCATCGCGATGTCGTCGCCGCGGACATCCTGGATGGCGGCGCGGGACAGGCGGAGGAGATCGCGGCCCTGGAAGCTGATCCGACCCCCGACGATGGTGACGGCGGGCGGCGGCAGGAGGCGGAGGACCGAGAGCGCGGTAAGGGATTTGCCGCAGCCGGACTCGCCGACCAGTCCCACCACTTCGCCGGGCGCGATCGCGAGGTCGACGCCGTCGATCGCGGTCATGGTGACATGTCGCGTGCGGACCTCGATGCGGAGCCCCTCGATTTCGATCAGCGGCGTTGTCATCGGCCCACTATAGGCCGCGCAGGCGAGGGTTGAGAACGTCGCTGAGGCCGTCGCCGACGAGGTTCAGGGCGGCGACGGTGAGGAAGATCCCGGCGCCCGGGAAGAACGCCATCCACCATGCGCTGCGGATGAAGGGCTGCGCGTTGTTGAGCATGAGACCCCAGGTCGGGCGCGTCGGGTCGCCGAGCCCGAGGAAGCTCAGGCCCGCCTCCAGAAGGATCGCCGTGGAGACCTGGAGTGTTGCCATGACGATCAGCGGCGGCGCCGCGTTGGGCAGGATCTCGCTGAAGATCAGCGGGCCGCTGCCGACGCCGATCGCCCGCGCGGCGACGACATATTCCCGCTCGCGGAGGGTGAGAAACTCGCCGCGGGTGAGCCGGGCGATCTGCGGCCAGCTCAGGAATCCGATGACGCCGATGATGATGAACACGCTCGTCCCGAACATGGCCACGATCAGAATGGCGAGGAAGAAGCGCGGAATGACCTCCATGAACTCCGCCCCGCGCATCAGCGACTGGTCGATCCAGCCGCCGAAATAGCCGGCGGTCGCGCCGACGCAGATGCCGATCGTGCAGGATGTCGCGGCCGCCAGCGCCCCGACGGTCAGCGACACCCGGGCCCCGAACAGGAACCGGCTCAGCGTGTCACGGCCAAGATCGTCTGTCCCCATCAGATGCAGCCACGAGGGAGGCTGGAGCGAAGAGCCGCCCATGGCGGTGGGATCCGCCGGGGCGAGCAAAGCGGCGAAGACCGCCAGCAATACCATGGCAATGAGCCCGGCAAGGCCCGCGACCGCCGGCCTGTTCCTGCTGAAGGCGTACCAGAGTGCGTCCATCGCTCAGGTCCGGCGGACGCGAGGATCAAGCGCGCCATAGGCTATGTCGGTGACGAGGTTGGCGATGACGACGCCGACCGAGATGAAGACGAACAGTCCCATGAGCACCGGGTAGTCCCGCGAGAAGATGGCATCATACATCAGGCGGCCGAGCCCGGGCCACCCGAACACGATTTCGATCAGCACCGATCCGGACAGGAGCTCTCCGATGTTGGTGCCGAGGATGGTGACGACTGGGATGATGGCGTTGCGGAAGGCATGGAACTGCACGGTCGCCTCGCGAAGCCCCTTGGCGCGTGCGGCGACCACGTAATCCTGGCCGAGCGCCTCGATCATGCTGGCGCGCATCAGCCGCGAGTTGATGGCCAGGTAGCGCATGCCGAGGACCGTGACCGGGAGCACGAGGTGCAGCGCCACGTCCCTGACATGGGCCCATCCCACGTAGCCCGCACGGACGTCGACCATGCCCTGCGTCGGCAGGACGCCCAACTGGAGCGAGAACACGAGAAGGGCGATCTGCCCGAGCCAGAACACCGGG
Organism: uncultured Acetobacteraceae bacterium; assembly: GCA_964459005.1. Lineage (GTDB taxonomy): Bacteria > Pseudomonadota > Alphaproteobacteria > Acetobacterales > Acetobacteraceae > Rhodovastum. The sequence goes on along the minus strand of CAYWOW010000074.1, from coordinate 1,152 downwards.
ATGGAGTAGCCGATCAGCGAGAGTACCGCGTTGACATTGTCGGCCGGCGAATACGGCCGTCGCGCGACCAGGGAGCCGAGCGTCACGCCCAGCGTGGTGAAGAGCGCAAGCGAGGACAGCATCAGCAGGGCGGTCGCGCCGACCCGGCCGAAGATCAGCGACAGCACCGGGGTTTGCGCCACATAGGAGAAGCCCAGGTCGCCCCGCAGCAGCGTTGCCAGGTAGGTGAAGTACTGAACATAGAGCGGCCGGTCGAGTCCGAGGCGGTGAGAAAGTTCCTGGACCTGCGCCTGCGAGGGAACGAAATCGCCGAAAAACACCGTCGTGGGATCGCCCGGAGCAAGGTGGATCAACAGGAAGTTGATCGTAATGACCGCGACGATCATCGGCACCGCGACCGTGATCCGGCGGGCAATGAACACGGGAAGGGTGGCATTTGGCGCAGTCACGCTTGAAGGCCTCGCTCTACGCCGCGCGGGTTGCTGTCGTGCCCGGACGATTTCATCGCCAGCGCCGCGTGCGAGGTGCCCCCACATTCGGGCGCGGTCTCACGGTGCTCCACGCCGGTCGAGCATCCCCCGGCCGCAAGGCGCGACACATGTTCCCGTGGTCTAACGACGTGCAGCATGCGTGCATCGGACGAAAGCACGTCTCCCGGCGGATGTCCACACATTGCCGGGGACGAGCCGAGGCGGCCGGGCGCTCGCAATCATGCTCCCGTCCACATCGCCTTGCGCCGGGACAACGGGAATTCATGACCTTTCGCGGCTCGATGGCTGGCCGTCACGAGGGCCGGCGCACTGGTTCTGTTGCAGAGCCGATGGGCAATTCCGGCGACCTGACCCCAGGAATTGATGAACCCGGTTATCTGTTTGATCCGGCAAGGTAATGGTGCATTCTCGTCTGGGGGATGGCAGAATGCGCTATGGGCCAGAAGTGGAAGAGCCGGGCTCCGGTCGCGGACTTGCCGACTGGCCCACGGTCGCCGAGATCGCCCGTTCCCTCGCGGCGCGGCGCACCCTCGCCCCGATCCGTCGCATGCTCGGCCGCGTCGCCCCCCCGGCCAATCCATTCCGACTTCGGAATCGACCCCCTATTCCAAAAACGCCCGCGTCTCCGCCACCGCCTGCGCCAGCCCGACCCGCTCCACCA
>CAYWOW010000073.1:12365-14447 GCA_964459005.1 uncultured Acetobacteraceae bacterium | reverse complement strand
TCGACGGTGACCAGCTTCAGCCCGAGCAGGTTGTTGGTGGTGACGCCGTAGCGCAGGCAGTGGGCGCCGCCGGAGTTCATCGCGACGTTGCCGCCGATCATGCAGGCCAACTGGCTGGACGGGTCGGGGGCGTAGAAGAAGCCCTCTCCCGCCATGGCGTGGGTGATGCCGAGGTTGGTCACGCCGGCCTGCACCACCGCCAGGCGGTCGGCATAGTCGATTTCCAGGATGCGGTTCATCCGCATCAGCCCGACCACGACCGCGTCGCCCATCGGCAACGCGCCGCCGGACAGCGAGGTGCCGGCGCCGCGCGGCACCACGCACACGCCCTCGCGGTGCAGGAATGCCATCACCGCGGCGACCTCGGCGGTGGTCGCGGGCAGCGCCACGGCCAGTGGCACCTGGCGATGGCAGGACATGCCGTCGGTTTCGTAGGGCTTGAGCAGCTCCGCTTCGGCGATCACCGCGTCGGGCGGCAGCAGGCGGCGCAGCCCGGCCACGATCGGCTCGCGGCGGGCCAGCACGTCCTGTCGAGGCGGCAGTTGAGCGATCATGGCGGTTTTCCCCTTCGCGCATGTGGGTAATCCGGTGAGGGATGCCAGGGGTACGCCGCACGGCGGATGACCGGGGGGTGGCGCGCTGCCGGCGACAGCTTCCTTGACACCACCAGGAAGCGGCCGTATTGTTCCTTACGGACAAAATACAGTTTGAAGTTGTTGTCTTGACTATAGCGATCAGACGGTGGTTTTGTCGCGTTATAATACAAGCGTCAACGCAACAACGAGCGAAAAAAGGAAATGCCATCATGCAGTGGATGCATAATTATTCCGCTCTTGGCAGCAATCTTGGCCTCACGGCTCTGGCGGTCGCTATTCCGATTTTATATCTTTTCTGGGCTCTGGCAATACAACGCATGAAAGGTCATGTGGCTGGAAGCTCGGCGCTGCTCGTTACGATCGTCGTCACCATCCTCGTCTATGGGATGCCGGTCAGCGTGGCCATTTCGGCGGCGGCGCTGGGGGTGGCCAACGGGCTGTTCCCCATCGGGTGGATCATCCTGACCGCGGTTTTCATGTACAACCTGATGGTCGAATCAGGGCAGTTTGAAATCGTCAAGAGTTCCATTGCATCGATTTCCAATGACAGGCGTCTGCAGGCATTGCTCGTTGCGTTTTGTTTCTCGGCCTTCATGGAAGGGTCCGCCGGGCAAGGCGCGCCGGTCGTGGTCGCCGCGGCCATGCTCATGGGGCTGGGTTTCCCTGCCCTGCCGGCTGCCCTGATCTGTCTGGTTGGCAACACCCCGCCCGTTCCTTATGGCCCGGTGGGCGTGCCGACCATCATGATGGGAACAGTGACCGGCATCAGCCCGCTGACCGTATCGAGCGCGGTCGGCCTCGACATGACCGTTCTGGCGCTCGTCATTCCGATTTTCATGGTCATCGTCCTGGCCGGCCGGCGCAATCTGGCGGGCGTATTGCCGGCGGCGCTGGTGGCCGGGATCAGTTACGCCATCCCCAGCTTCCTCATCAGCCGGTACATGGGGCCGGAACTCACGGCGATCCTGTCTTCCGCGGTGTCGATGCTCTGCCTGGTCGGGTTCCTGAATTTCTGGCAACCGAAAGAGATCTGGCGGTTCGAAAACGACAGCCCGATCGCCGCCGGCACGGGCATCGCGTATACGCCCGGTCAGGTTCTGAAAGCGTGGAGCCCCTTCATCATCCTGATCATCATGATGGTCATCTGGGGCCTTGCCGCCTTCAAGGCCTGGGTCGCCCAGGATCTCAAGTGGTTCTTCCTCCTCCCCTCGTGGCCCTGGCTGGATGGCATCGTTTACCAGGTGGCCCCGGTCGTGGCCGCGCCCACCAAGTATGCCGCCGCCTATCGCATGGATCTGTTCTCGACCCCGGGCACGGCCATGTTCCTGTCGTCGATCCTTTCCATGGTCGTGCTGGGCATCAGCCCGGCCCGGGGGGCACGGGTCTTCGGCAAGACCTTCAAGCAGCTCTATCGGGCGCTGATCACGCTGGCATCGGTCATCGGCATCGGCTTCCTGGCCAACTATTCCGGCATGTCGTTCACCCT
>CAYWOW010000073.1:0-12265 GCA_964459005.1 uncultured Acetobacteraceae bacterium | reverse complement strand
CATCGGTCATCGGCATCGGCTTCCTGGCCAACTATTCCGGCATGTCGTTCACCCTGGGACTGGCGTTCGCGTTCTATACCGGCATGCTGTTCCCGATCTTCTCGCCCGTCATCGGCTACCTGGGGGTGTTCCTGACAGGTTCGGTCACGTCATCGGCCGCCTTGTTCGGCAAGCTTCAGCAGGTCACGGCCTTGCAGCTCGGCCTGAACCCGTTGCTGACCATCTCGGCCAGCATGTTCGGCTCGGTCATCGGCAAGCTGATTTCCCCGCAATCCATCGCGGTGGCCTGCGCCGGCACCGGCCTGGTCGGGCACGAGTCGGACATCTTCCGCCGGACCGCGCGCTACTCGCTGGTGCTGCTGGCCTTCGTCGTCGTGGTGGTGCTGATCGAGGCCTGGGTCGTGCCGGGAATCTGGGGCTGACCGCCGCAAGCCTGATATAACGCAACGCGCCCCGGGGGGATCGGCCCCGGGGCGCGCGATAGCGTCGGGAAGAACGGCCGGGCGGACCCGGCGGGCGGGCTCAGCCCTGGCGGCACTTCATCCGCGGGTTCTTCTTGTTGATGACGTAGACGCGGCCATGCCTGCGCACGAGGCGGCAGTTCTTGTCGCGGGTTTTGGCCGACCGGAGGCTGTTGCGGATGCGCATGGGAAAGGACGCCTTGCAAGCGAAGCAATGAGCGGCGGGGCATACGGGGGCGGCCCGGCGCTGTCAAGGCCGGGTTCACCGGCCGATGGCATCCCAGCGCACCAGGCGGACCTGACCGGCGTGCATCAGCCGGAGCCGGCGCATCCACACCTCGGCCTCGGCGACCACGGCGGCGGCGCGCGGCCGGTCCGGGTGGACCTCCGACAGGTCCCGCACCAGGCGTTTCCAGCCCTGCACGGCCAGGCGCATATGCCGCGCCGAGATGTCCTCGGTCACCCGCACGTCGAAGCGCAGTTCGGTCAGCGCCGCGGTCAGGGCCGCCTCGGTCGGCAGGTTGGGCGCCCGGCCCTCGACCTCGGCCCACGAGCGGACCATCGGGTCGGCGGGATCGAGGCGGCCCGTCGCGACCACATCGACCAGCACCAGGTGCCCGCCCGGCCGCAGCGCCCCGGCCAGGGCCAGCAGCAGGTCGGCCACCGGCACCGGCCGCCCGGGGGCACCGCGCAGCGCCTCCAGCGCCAGGGCGTGGTCGAAGCCGCGGCGGCGGAACATCGGCGCCTGCGGGTTCCAGGGCACGACGGTGGCCCGCTTGGCGACGCGCCGGCCCGCCCGCGGCAGCCGCCAGGCGGCGACCGCCACCAGCGCGGGGTCCGCCTCGTGTCCCGAGATCCAGGTGCCGAGCCCGGCCACCACCGCCCGCGCCGCCCCGCCGGCGGCGGCGCCGAGCAGCAGCAGGGTGGACGCCTCCGACATGCCGAGCGGCACCGTCAGGCGCAGCACCTCCTCCTCCCCGCCCGGGAAGAGGAAGCCGTCGCCCCAGAGCTCGTCGGCGATGGCGATGCGGGTCGGCGTCCAGCGCACGGTCGGCGCGACGGCGGGCGCGGCAGCGATCGCCGGACCGGGCAGCACCGGCTCCGGCGGCGGCACCGCCGGCACGGGCGGCCTGGGCCGCGTGAAGGGGTTGCGCAGATGGGCAAGGCGCATGCGAGGCACCGGAGCGTACGCGGGCGACGGCAGATCGTTCGCCGCCGCACCACAGTCGCGCCGAGCGGTTGCGAAACCGCTAACCGGCCCCCTCAAATTCGGTCAGCACGTAGCGCACCGGCGTCTGTCCCACCACGGCGGGCTTGTGGCGATGGGCGCGGCCCGGCGGAATGTGCAGCATGTCGCCCGGCCCCGCCTCCACCGTGTGGGCATCGAAGCGGTAGCGGATGCGGCCCTCCAGGATGAAGATCGAATGGCCGGTCTCGCACCACTCGCCCTCCGGCGTGCCGGGCGGGTCGGGCTGACGCTCCTGGTAGCGCAGCGCGATGCCGAAGCCGCTGACCGCCTCGCGCACGCGCAGGCGCGGGCCGGCCTGAACGAGCGGGTGCTCGGCGGCGAGGAACAGGTAGGGTGAGGTGCTCATGCCGGCGAGCCTGGCACGACCGGCCGGTTGACGAAAGCCCGCGGCCGGCCGATGAGGCAACGCCGCCTGCAACTGGGGAGCGCCGCCGTGACCAGGCCCACCGGAACCCTCGCCGCCTTCCTGGCCATGGCTTTTTTCATCGTCGGCCTGACCGGCCTGTTTGCCTGCTTCGCCGCCCCGCTGCCGCTGGAACGGGCGCTGGCGCGGGAGGCGGCGCTCGACGAGGCGGCGGCGGCGGCGCGCAGTGCCGACCCGGCCGCCGCGCTGGCGCCGCTGCAAGCGCGGCTGGGCGAATCGGCCGCCGCGCTGGCGCCCGGGCCGGATCTGCCGGCGCGCATCGCCGCCGAGCGCCTGGCCATGCGGGCGCGCTTCGCCACCGAAAGCGACGTCACGCTGACCCGGCTGCGCTGGCTGATTTGCGTCATCACCGGCATGGGGGCCCTGTTCGGCGTCGCCATGCTGAACCTGGCCGCCCGCGCGCGGGGCGACGGCGGCGCCTGACCGGGGAACCGCCCGCCAGACCGCCCCGGTCAGAACCGCCAGGCGACGCCCAGGCTGACCACGCTGACCCGGGTCTTGTAGGAGCCGGTCAGGTTGCCGGCGGTCGGTCCGCTGGAATAGTTGATCCCCGAAGCGCCGAAGCTGATCTCCTGCAGATAGGCCGCCTGAAGCTTGAGGTCTGGGGTCAGCGCGTAGGTCACGCCGCAACCGAGAATCACGTTATCCGGATTGGGCAGGCGCGGTGTCCGGTCGGCGGTGCTCACCGGGGTTTCGTCGAGCCCGACGCCGCCTTGCAGCAGCAGCTTCGGCGCGAACGCGGGACGGTAGTTGACGCCGAGCGACCCCATCCAGGAAGAGTGGAAATGCAGCGCCAGGACGCTGGAGGCGCCGTTGGCGCCGGTGACGGTCAGCTCCTGCAGCACCGACCAGTCGGTCCATTGCAGGGTTGCCAGGCCGGCGATGGCCGGGGTGATCTGCCACACCGCGCTCAACGTCAGAACGTCGGGCAGCGTGATCGACGTTCTCACCGGCGTGTTGAGCGCATTGAGCTGGGCGGCCGCCGGGGGGCTCAGCTCGGCCAGCAACGACGGGATGGACACGCCCTGGCTGCCGTTGATGGTCCGGCCGATGCGCGAGCGGTAGTCCACGCCGAAGCGCCAGGTTTCCGAGGGTTGCCAGAAGACGCCCAGATGGTAGCCCGCCGACCAGTCGTTGCCGTGGATATCGACCACCGGATCGCCGGTCAGCGCCGCGGTCGGGCCGGTGTTGATCGCACTGGTCAGGCGCGCCGCCAGATAGTCAATGATCGGGCCGCCACCGATCGACAACGTCGGCGTCACCCGGTAGGCCACCGATATCCCCATCTCGACGTCGCTGATCGAGGAGACCAGCGCCTGGTAGCGGCCGACGAAGTCGCTGGGATAGACGGTGCGCTGGCCGAACGGCACCTCGGTGGACAGGCCGAGCTTGAGGTCGGGCGAGAGGCTCCAGACCCCCTCCAGCGACGGCGTCACGGCGGCCTGGCCGGCATTGCCGCCGTTTGAACCGGACACCGGGGTGCCGCCGACATCGTTCTGACCATGGAAGTTGATCGTCGGGAACAGGCCGTTGACGCCAAGGTCGATTTCGTTGCCGTCGATCTCGACCATGGCCGCCGGGTTGGTCCAGGCGGTGCTGGCATCGTAGCCCTTCGCGGCCATGCCGGCGAAGGCGTTGGCGGACCAGTCGGGGCTGCCCGTGCGGATCTGGAAACCGTTGGCATGGGCCTCGACGGACCAGCCGCTCGCCAGCAGCGCCACCAGGGCCGCCCAGCCGGCTGCTCTGCCCGGGTCGGAACCGGCGCGCGCGGGGGGCCAGGCACAGGCGGAGATCGGATTGGAGGTGAACACAATCAGCTCCGGACGTTGAAGTTGAACGCGATTATTAGCATAGGCCGGCCCATTTACCAGGACCGCCGCACAGGGCGCCCCGCAGCCCGGCGATTTTCCCCATTTGCTGGAAAATCCCGCCCGATCAATGGCTTAGTTCATGCGAAGTCGTTCTTATTAACTTACTGACTCTATTGATTTTTCTGGTCAACTGCGGAAAGTCGCGCTAATATAGGCAAAGTGCATCACGGGCGGCGAGGTGAAGCGCTGGCATAGCGGGCCGACCCGGGAAACAATTGCAACGATAGGGACTTCCAGCGAGAAATGGCGACGATACATCCGCAAGCTGAGGTCCACCAGCCCGTGCATATTGTCATCGTCGATGACTCGACTGCCAATCTCAAGCTCTATGCCAAACTCGCGGCGGGCGTGGAGCCGGGTGTCAGCGTCCATTCGTTCAACGACCCACGCAAGGCGCTGGAGTGGCTCGGCGACAACGTCGCCGATCTGGTGATCTCGGACTACAAGATGCCCTCGATGCATGGCGCCGAGTTCACCCGCCGCGTCCGGCGCGTGCCGACCTGCCCCGACGTTCCGGTGGTGGTGGTGACCGCGTATGCCGACCAGAACTTCCGGATCGAGGCGCTGGAGGCCGGCGCCAGCGATTTCCTGCGCAACCCGGTGGACTATCTGGAGTTCCAGACCCGGGCGCGGAACCTGCTGCGGCTCGGCCGTCACCAGCGGCTGCTGCGCGACCTCGCCTTCACCCTCGAGCGCGACCTGAAGGAGAGCGAGAAATCGCGCGACCGACTGCTGCGCGACAGCCGGGAATGGCTGGCGCAGGTGATCGATACGGTGCCGGCCATGATCAGCGCCACCGATACCCAGGGCAAACGCATCTTCGTCAATGCCTATCAGACCTCGGTGCTCGGTGCCGCCCACCAGCCGGATGGCGACCCCAACGGGGAACGGCTGGACCGGCAGGTGCTGGCGTCGGGCAGGGCGCTGGACGGGTTCGAGGAAACCTTCACCGACGGGGCCGGCGACTCCCGCGTCTTCGTGACCGTCAAGTCGCCGCTGCGCGATGCCAATGGCGAGACGGTCGGCGTGTTGACCACCTCGCTCGACATCACCGAGCGCAAGCGGGCGGAGGCCCGCCTGGTGCACCAGGCGCAGCACGATCATCTCACGTCGCTGCCGAACCGTGCCTACCTTCACGACCGGCTGCGCCACGAGATAGCGGCGCGGCGCGGCGGCGGGCAGGTCTTCGCACTGCATTACCTCGACCTCGACCGGTTCAAATACGTCAACGACGGGTTGGGCCACCAATTCGGCAACCGACTGCTGCAAGCGGTGGCGCAGCGGCTGCAGGCGGCGGTCGGCGCCGGTGACATCGTCGCCCGCCTCGGCGGCGACGAGTTCGCCATCATGCAGACCACGGTGGACAGCCCCGCGGAAGCCGCGCGGTTCGCCGCCCGCATCAACCAGATGCTGCTCGATCCGTTCGTCATCGACGGCCGCAAGGTGGCGACCAGCGCCAGCATCGGCGTGACTCTCCATCCGCAGGATGGCCGGACCCTGGAGGAGCTGCTGCAGAACGCCGACCTGGCGATGTACCGCGTCAAGGCCGGCCGGCGGAACGGCTTCGCCTTCTTCGCCGACGAGATGCTGTCGCAGGCGCACGAGGTGATCCGGCTGCAAAGCTCGCTGCGCAACGCGCTGGAAGCCGGCGAGTTCGTGCTGCACTACCAACCCCAGGTCGACCTGCGCAGCGGCACGGTGGTGGGCGCCGAGGCCTTGATCCGCTGGCAGAGCCAGCACGAGGGCCTGGTGTTGCCCGCCGACTTCCTGCCCGTCGCCGAAGAGACCGGGTTGATCCAGGAGATCGATCAGTGGGTGCTGCGCGAGGCCTGCCAGCAGGCGAAGACCTGGCTCAAGACGCTCGCCACCCCGGTTCGCGTGTCGGTCAACCTGTCGCCGCTGCGGTTTTCCACTTCCACCATCTTCGACACCGTGATGCGCGAACTGGACAACACCGGCCTGCCGCCGGCGCTGCTGGGCATCGAGCTGACCGAGGAAGGCCTGCTGCAGCACACCCACGCCGCCCTGGGGGACCTCGAGGATCTGCACCGGCGCGGCGTGCAGATCTCGATCGACGACTTCGGCACCGGCTATTCCTCGCTGGAACGGCTGACCCGCCTGCACGTGGACCAGCTGAAGATCGAGCGGTCGTTCGTGGCCAGCCTCGAAGCGCCCAACGTCGCCATCGTCCGCGCGATCGTCAGCCTTGGCCGCGCGCTCAACATCGAGGTGCTCGCCGAAGGGGTGGAGACCGCCAGCCAGCTTGAGCAGGTGCGGCTGGCCGGCTGCAATGTGGTGCAGGGCCATTACACCGGCTACCCGATGGACGTGCGCCAGTTCGAGGCGTTCCTGCGCGGCGGCGCCGCGGTCGACCTGACCGGGCCGGCCGACCGGCCGCCCGCTCGCCGGCAGCCGGCGAAGGCGGACGCACCGGCGGCCGTGCAGCCGCCATGAGCCTCGACGGGTCGCCCGACGTGCCGCTGTTGGACCGCCTGCGTCGCCTGTGGGGCGCCGCCACGGGCAACAACGAGTCCCAGATGGTGTTCAACCGGCTGGCCGCCGGCCTTCTGGTGCTCGGCTACAACCTGTGGGCGGTGCCGCGCGGGCTGCTGGCGGGCTGGCCGCTGCTGTCGGTGAGCCTGTATCTTCTGCTCGGCGCCGTCGTTTTCGTCCATATGCTCGCCCGCCCCGCGCCGTCGCGGGAGCGCCGGCTGGTCGCGCTGCTGCTCGATATCGTGGCGGTCTCCTACGAGCTCCATATCGGCGGCGGCGCCACCGCCTGGCTGTTCCCGGCCTTTATCTGGGTGGTCTTCGGCAACGGATTCCGCTTCGGCCCCCGCTTCCTGCTGACGGCGATGGGACTGTCGATCCTGAGCTTCGCGGCCGTCGCGGTGGCGACGCCGTTCTGGAGCGGCCAGCCGGAGCTGGCCGCCGGCGTGGTGATCGGGCTGATCGTGCTGCCGCTCTACGCGCTCACGCTCATCACCTCGTTGTCGAAGGCGCGGCTCCAGGCCGAGCGGGCCAACCAGGCGAAATCGCTGTTCCTCGCCAGCGTCAGCCACGAGTTGCGAACGCCGCTGAACGCCATCATCGGCATGGGCGCGATGCTGGAAAACAGCGATCTCGACGCCGACCAGGTCGAGATGAGCCAGACCATCATGACCTCGGCGCGCTGCCTGCTGATGCTGATCAACCACATCCTCGATCTGTCGCGCATCGAGGCCGGGCGGATGCCGGTCAGCCAGGACGCCTTCGACCTCGCCCGGCTGCTGAGCGAAATCCGGACCATCTTCCTGTCGCAGGCGCAAGCCAAGGGCGTGCGCCTGAACGTGCACGTCGCGGCGCGCCTGCCGCCGCTGCTGCTGGGCGACAGCGGGTGGCTGCGCGAGGTGCTGCTGAACCTGGTCGGCAATGCCATCAAGTTCACCGACAGCGGCAGCGTCACCGTCGCGGTGGACGTCGCGCGGCAGGGCGAGGAGCGCTCCCGGCTGCGCTTCGAGGTGGTCGATACCGGCATCGGGATCCTGCCCGAGGCGCAGGAGCGGATCTTCGAGACCTTCACCCAGGCCGACGAGACGATCGCGCGACGGTACGGCGGAACCGGCCTCGGCCTCGCCATCACCCGCAAGTTCGTCGATCTGCTCGGCGGCGAGATCGGGGTGCAGAGCGCCCCGGGCGCGGGCAGCACCTTCTGGTTCGAGCTCGATTTCGGCCGCCAGCAGCCGCTGCCGGCCGATCCGACGCGCTTCGCGGGCCTGCGCGCCTTCGTGTTGGCCACGCGCCCGGAGCCCGTCGCCCCGCTGTTGGGGCAGCTCGCGCAATGGGGCGTGCGGGTCGAGCGCGTCGACGACATGCTGCCCGACAGGCCGGAATTCACCGACCCCGAACTCCAGTTGGCCGGCGCTTGCATCCTGGGGTTCGCCAATCCGGCTTCGGGAGCACCCTTGCGGCCGTTCCACGAACTGCGCGGGTCCGGCGCGCTGTCGTTTGTCGCGGTTCGCGCCATGCCGTTCGAAGGCCTGCCGGCGGCGCCGTGGCGCCGTGCCTTCGCCAGTGTCCTGGGCCTGCCGGTCGATGAACGCGACCTGGCCAACGTGCTGCATTTCGTTGCCGGCGGACGCGACGCGGTCGTGGTGGAGCACAAGGCACCGGCACCGACACCGGCACGGGCGCGCTACCGCGTCCTGATCGCCGACGACAACACCACGAACCAGCGGGTGCTGGAGCGGATCCTGCATTCCGCGGGGCACGAGGTGACAGTGGTGACCGACGGCGAGCAGGCCCTCGACGCGCTGGCGGAGGGTGCGTTCGACGCCGCGATTCTGGATGTGAACATGCCGGGCGTGAGCGGGATCGAGGCGGCGAAAATCTACCGCTTCACCGCCCTCGGCCAGCAGCGCGTGCCGCTGATCGCGCTGACCGCCGACGCCACGCCGGAGAATCGCGACCGCTGCCTGGCGGCGGGGATGGACGCCGTTGTGGTCAAGCCGGTCGAGCCGGCGATGATGCTGGCGTTCATCGACGATATCGTCTGCAAGGCGCGGGCGGAGCAGCCAGTGCCGGCCGCCGCCGATCCGCGGGTGACGGAGATCGCGACCCATCCGCGGTTCCACCCCGTCGTGCCACCGCTGGACCCCGACGTGCTGCTGCGGCTGAGCACGCTTGGGGGCGAGGAATTCGTCGCTGAGATCGCCGAGAGCTTCCAGTCCGAGGCGCGCGCCATACTGGCGGAGCTGCGGGACGCGACGGCGCGGGGCGATGTGGGCACGTTCCGCGACCGGTCGCACGCGATCCGCAGCATCGCCACCAACATGGGGGCGCAGCCGCTCGCCAAGCTCTGTCTTCCGTTCGAGACCATTTCCGGCGACGCGCTGCGCAGCCACGCGAAGGCGTATCTTGGGCAGATCGAGGCAGAACTCGATCGGGTGGCTGCGGCCCTCGCCGAGCGTGCCGCCAGACCGGCGGCGCGAAACCGGGGTGACGCCTGACCACCCCTCCCTGGCTGCCAGCGGCTCGACCAGTTGACAAAGCGTCACCCGGCCGGGCTGCCGCGGTTCGCATCACGCGACGGCTTGCCGCTGCCTCGCCGTGCGGGCGCGGAAGCGATCCTGGGCCGTGGCGATCCGGCACATCTTGCTCAGGTCCTGCTCGGACAGGCGCAGCGCGGTGTCCACCCAAAGGTCGGTGACGTCGCGCAACTCGTCGAGCGAGATCGGGTTCACCCGCCGCCGCACCTTGTAGATGGCGGACTGCGCCAGGTGCCGCGGGCGGTTGCGGGCGATGTGCTGGCGTACCGCGCGTTCGCCCTCGCCCTCCTCGACCAGCATGTCCACGACGCCGAGCCCATGCATCTCCTCGGCGGTGTAGACGCGGCCGCTCATGATGATCTCTTCCGCCTTCAGCATGCCGACGCGGCGCTGCAGGTAGGTGTAGGCGCCCATGCCGGGGAACAGGTTGAAGACGATCTCGGGCAGGCCGAACTTGGCCTGGCGCTCGGCGATCAGCATGTCGCAGGACAGCGCCGCTTCCAGTCCGCCGCCCAGCGCGTCGCCCTGGATCAGCGCCATGGTCATCACGCCCTGGCCGTAGCCCGTGTAGTTGGCGTAGCCGGAGGTGACGCAGGCATGCGCGTAGCTGCGCAGTTCCTCACGCTCGCCGCGGCGGATCTTGTCGACGAACAGCGTCAGATCACCACCCAGGTTGAACACGCCGGGCGAGTGCGATCCAAGGATGAAATAGTCGAATGGCGCCGGTCCGCCGTGGGGCGCGGCGGCGAACAGGTCGCCAATCAGCCGCTGCATGTGGGCCAAGTCGACCAGCAGTTGGCGGGTGAAGCTGGGGCGCGGCTCGGGCCTCATGAAGCACCAGAAGGCGCGGTCCTCTTCGGTCAGCGCCACATCCAGGCTGGCGAACTGCTGGCTGGCCACCACGTCGCGCGGCGCGGCGCGGCTGATGGGATTTTCGTCGTCGGCGGGGATCGGAACCGGACGGTCCGGGATGCCGTACTCGGTGCCGAGCTCGGGCGGCGGCGCGGCCGGCTGGCTGCGGGCATATTGCTGATGGTCGTGTACGAAGGTCATTGTCGTCTCCTGACGGGTTGCGGTTGTTCTAGCGGCTCTCGGGCGCGTCTCTTCGCGCCAACGAAGGCGAGACATCGGCTCACGCGCAGCTTAGCGTGAACTTTACCGATCTTCGAATGAAACTGTTTGATATCGTTGAATCTGCGTCCCGATGTGCTATCTAAGCGCATGCTGGTGTGTGGTGCGGGTAGAAAAAGAGCATCGACGCATTTTTGGCGCAGGTCGAAGACGCCGTGACGCTTATAAAACTGATTTGATTATTGATTTGAGGCCCCAGGCGCCCTGTCGCACCATGCAACTGGTCTACCGGCCAAACCCCGGGCCGGGGCTTTGCCTGGATCCGGCGCGGCAGCCGGCGGTCAGCCGGCCGTCTCCAGCTTTTTCGACCTTCCGCGAAGGCACGGTTCGGCGCGCATCACCGCCTCGACGCGGTTGCGGGCGCCCAGCGCCGTGTAGGCCAGCGCGATATGAATCTTGGTGGTGCCGACGCTGATGCCCAGCCGACGGGCGATCTCCTTCACCGAGCGCCCCTCGGACAGCTCCTGCATCACCTCCAGCTGCCGGGGAGACAGCCGCACGGCATTGCCGCCGACCTCCGCCAGCGCGGTCGCCGCGGCGCTGTCGCCGGGCCTGGACGCCGGCTGATGGACCGGCCCCTCCCCCGGCGTTCCCGGACCACCGTGCAGCCAGATCGCCAGCCAGGCCGGAACCGCCTCGACCGGCATCGGGCGGGCGATCAGAAAACCCTGCATGTCGCGGACCCCCATCTGCTCGAGCAGTTCGGCGATCTCCTCGGTCTCGACGCCTTCGGCGACGCAGTCCATTCCCATGTTGCCGGCCAGGTCGATGATGGTCTTCACGATCGCCCGCGAATCGCGCGAGGTGGCCAGATCGCTGACGAACGACCGGTCGATCTTCAATTCCGAGAACGGCATCTGCCGCAGCAGCTTCAGGGAGGAATAGCCGGTGCCGAAATCGTCGATCGAGAGAGACATGCCCTTCAGCCGGATCCGGCTCAGGATGTCCATGGTGCGCACGGCGTCCTTGAACGCCGTGGTCTCGGTGATCTCGATGCAGAGATGCCTCGCCGGCATGCCGCCGGCCCGCAGGCGCTCACCGAGCCGGTCCGGCAGGCTCAGGTCGTGCAGGTTCCGGGTGGACAGGTTCACCGACAGCGGCACGCCGACGCCAAGCTCCGCCAGCACCTGATAGGCATCCATGGCGGCACCCACGACCCAAACGGCCAGGGCGTCGCTGAGCGCCGTGCTGCTTTCCACCGCCGGCAGAAACGCGCCGGGCGCAAGCCGCCCCAGGACCGGATGCTCCCAGCGGACCAGCGCCTCCAGTTTTTTCAACTCTTTCGGCTGTCGCGTCACGATCGGCTGAAAATCGAGACTCAGTTCGTCCTCGGCGATGGCCTCGAGCAGCCGCCCGGCCGAGAGCGGCTCGGCGGTGGACCGCAGCTGCTCAAACATCTGCTGGAGTTCGCCCACCTGCAGCGGCTTTTCCAGCGCCCCCACGACCCTCAGGCCGAGGGTCTGCCCCAGCATGCGTGCCGTATCGAGCACGCGGGCGTCGAAGCCGCTCATCAGAACCAGCGCGCCCGTGTAGTGCCGCTCCGCCAGCAGCCGCAGCTGTGTCACCCCGTTGGTGTCGGCAAGTTGCAGGTCCAGCACGATGACCTGCGGCGGATCGCTCAGCAGTTGCTGGCCAAAGGCATCGGCATCGGCGACGGCAACCGCCGCCATCCCCGACAGGGTGGCGACCCTGACCACCAGGCGGCCAATCGCGGCGTCATCGTCGAATACCAGCACCCGCATGGTCGCGTCCGCGTCCTTCAGCCGCTCGACCGTGGGGATCATTCTTCCGCCCTTCCCGCCGGCCCGGCGCCATGGCCGGGTGGCGTCAATTCCACCTCATTGGCGGCTTCGTCCAACACCCTGCGGACGGTCTGCGCCAGTTGCATGAGGGAGTACGGCTTGCCGAGCAGGCCGAACGGACTGTCCGCCACGCGCTGATCGGCGCCGCGTCCGCCCGGGAAGCCGGAGGTCAGCAGCACCCGCAGGCCGGGTCGCAGCCGCATGGCCTGGTATGCCAGGTCCAACCCGTCCATCGCGCCGGGCAACACGATGTCGGTGAACAGCAGGTCCACCGCGTCGGGGCCGGACAGCAGCGTCAGG
>CAYWOW010000072.1:10695-14810 GCA_964459005.1 uncultured Acetobacteraceae bacterium | reverse complement strand
TCGGCCGCGAGCGCGGCCTGCCGCTGCCCGGCACCGGCGGCGGGCGGATCGAGGAAATCACCTGGAACGAACACGACGCGATGGCGGCCGAGCACGCCGCCTTCGTGGCGTCCATTCTCGATGGCGCCCCGGTGCTGGTGGACGCCGCCGCCGGCCGGCGCGCGCTCGCGGCGGCGCTGGCGGTGACCGAAAGCATGCAGGCCAACCGCGCCCGCGCCGAGGCGTCGGGGCTCATCCGGTAACGGCGGGCTCGTCCAGCACCGACAGCACCTCCCGCGCCGCCGCCTCCGAGGGCGTGCCGGCGGGGGCGGCGAGGTGGGCGATGACCTCGCGGAAGGCGGCGCGCTGGGCGGCCGCCGCCGCCGGATCGCCGAGCAGGCGCTCGACCGTCTCGGCCAGCTTGCCCGGCGTGCAGTCCTGTTGCAGCAACTCGGGCACCGCTTCGCGCCCGGCCAGCAGGTTCACCATGGCGACATGCCTGACCCGGATCAGCCGCCGCGCGATCGCCGCGGTGATCGGGTTCACCCGGTAGGTCACCGCCATCGGCACCCCGGCCAGCGCCAGTTCCAGCGTGGAGGTGCCCGATTTCGTCAGCGCCGCCGACGCCGCCGCATAGGCGTCGTGCTTTTCCGCCACTTCGGTGACGATCACCGGGCGTACCGGCCAGCCCGCCGCCGCGCGGCGCACCGTCCCGGCTACCGCGGAGGCCACCGGCAGCACCGGCACCAGCCCGGGGATACGCCCGCGCAGCAGCGACAGCGTGGCGCCGAACACCGGCAGCAGCCGCGGCACCTCGCTGCGCCGGCTGCCCGGCATCAGCACCAGGATTTGCGCGTCCGCGGCGAGCCCATGGGCGGCGCGGAAGCGGGCGGCATCGCCGCGGTCGGCGCCGGACTGCAACACCGGGTGGCCGACGAAGGTCGCGGGCAGGCCGTGAGCCGCGAAGAATTCCGGCTCGAACGGCAGCAGGCAGAGCAGACGCTCCCACAGCCCCGGAAATTCGCGCACCCGGTGCTCCCGCCAGGCCCAGACCTGCGGCGCCACGTAGTGCACTCGCGGAATTCCCGTGCCCTTCAGCAGCCGCAGCAGGCGCAGGGTGAAACCGGGGCTGTCGATGGTCACCAGCACGTCGGGCCGGCGGGTCCGCACGTCCGCGGCGACCTCGTTGAGGCGGCGGCGGAGGTGGCGCAGCCGCGGCAGGATTTCCAGCAGCCCCATCACCGCCAGGTCGTGCATCGGAAACAGCGACTCGAGTCCGTGCTCGACCATGCGCGGGCCGCCGACGCCGGCGAAGCGCAGCCCGGGGCGGGCGGCACGCAACGCCTCCATCAGGCGGGCGCCGAGCACGTCGCCGCTCTGCTCGCCGGCGATGAGATAGATCAGGGGATCAGGGCGTGCCGCCGCGTGCATGGCCCTGCATAGGCGAGGGCGCCAGCAACGTCCATCAGGGGCGGCTCAGCGAAAGTCGGGTTGTTCCGGTATTGGCAGGCGCCGCGCCACCGCGTGGCCGGCCGCCTCCAGCACCGCCCGCATCTCGGCCACCGTCACGCCGTCGCTGTCCATGACCAGCCGGATCAGGGGATCCGTCAGGAAGGTTTCGAACGTCAGACCGCCGTAGCTCTCGCCAGACACAACCATTTACTCCGTTTGGCACGGGCAAGGGTCTAGCCCCCAGATAGTGCCAGAATGCGGCGGCGTTGGCCACATTCGCGTCACGTTTGGCCGGAATCGGATTAAAATACGTTCAACTTTTACGAGTGCGGGTGTCAGCCCGGCCCGGCGGTCTCCGCGGCGGCCCGCTCGAAGGCGCTGAACCCCTCGGCGACGGTGTCGCGGTCGAGGTCGCGGGTGATGAACACCAGCCGCGAACGCCGGTCGTCGCCGGCGGGCCACGCCGCCAGCAGCACCGGCTCGTGGAACAGGTGCTGCACGCCGTGAATGACCACCGGCCGGTCCTGGCCGACGAGGTTGAGAATCCCCTTGACCCGCAGCAGGTTCTCGCCGCGGGTGCCGATCAGCATCTCCAGGCACATGCCGACGCCCTGCCAGTGCAGCGGCTTGTCCCAGGTCAGGCAGAACGCCTGGATGCGGGCGTCGTGGCGGTTGACGTCGTGGTGGTGATGGTCGGGGTGCCCGGCGGCGGCGAAGGCCTCGGCGTCGAGCCAATCTTTCACGTCGGTTATTTTTCCGGCCGCATCGAACAGGCCGCAATCCAGCAGGGCGGCGGGATCGACTTCGCCGTGGAGCGCCCTCAGCAGCGGCGCCGCCGGGTTCAGCCGGCGCAGCCGCGCGGTCAGCGTCGCTACCTGCGCGGGGGTCGCCAGGTCGGTTTTCGTCAGTACCAGGCGGTCCGCCACCGCGACCTGACGCACCGCCTCGGGCTCGGCGTCCATCTGGGCGGCGGCGTTCACCGCGTCCACCACGGTGACCACGCCGTCCAGCCGGTAGCGGACGGTCTCGCCCATCAGCGTGTGCAGGATCGGCGCGGGGTCGGCCAGCCCGGTGGTCTCGATCATCACCCGGCGCACGTCGCCGGCGGCGATGCGGGGCTCCAGGCCGCGCAGCGCCCGCACGAGGTCGCCGCGCACGGTGCAGCACAGGCAGCCCGCGTTCAGCAGCACCGTGTCCTCGTCGAGCTTTTCCACCAGCAGGTGGTCGAGCCCGACGGCGCCGAACTCGTTGATCAGTACCGCCGTGCCGGCCAGCTCGTCGCGGTGCAGCAGCCGGTTGAGCAGCGTCGTCTTGCCGGCGCCGAGAAAGCCGGTGAGCACGGTGACGGGGACGGTGTCAGCCATCGGCGCCGCCGTACAGCACGGCCGGATCGATTTCCGGGGCGGCGATCTCCACCAGCTCGCCGTCGCGCACGGCGCGGAAGAAACAGGAGCGCCGGCCGGTGTGGCAGGCGACCCCGGTCTGGTCCACCAGCACCAGCAGGGCATCGCCGTCGCAGTCCACGCGCAGTTCCACGAGTTGCTGCACCTGGCCCGAGCTTTCGCCCTTGTGCCAGAGCCGGTTGCGGCTGCGGCTGAAATAGCAGACCCGGCCGGTGGCCAGCGTCTCGGCCACGGCGTCGCGGTTCATCCAGGCCAGCATCAGCACCTCGCCGGTGTCGTGCTGCTGGGTGATGGCCGGGACCAACCCGGCGGCATCGAAGCGGATTGTGTCCCACAGATCAGCGGGAATGGTGGCATGCGCGCTCATGCCTGCTATCCTGCCATCAACATGGCCCGGCAGGGAAATCCCGCGGAAGTCCCGGCGCGCACGGCAGCCCTGCTGGACCGTGCGGCGGCGCTGTGCGCGCAGCGCGGGGTGCGGCTGACCGAGCTGCGGCGCGACGTGCTCGGCTTCATCCTCGACTCCACCGCGCCGGTGGGAGCGTACGAGCTGCTCGACCGCCTGCGCGCCCGGCGCGGCGGCGGCGCCCCGCCGACGGTCTACCGGGCGCTGGAATTTTTGCGCGAACAGGGTTTTGTCCATCGGCTGGAACGATTGTCGGCCTTTGTCGGCTGCATCGACGTGAACGGCACGGCGCATGCCCACGTGCAGCACGAGCCGGCCCAGTTCCTGATCTGCCGGGCCTGCGGACGGGTGACCGAGATCGAGGATCACGACCTCGCCCTGGCTCTGGCGGCGGCGGCGCGGCGGGTCGGGTTCACCGTCGCCGGCGCGACCATCGAGGCGGAGGGCCAGTGCGCCGACTGCCTTCGCGCGGAGGCGAAGTGACGCTGGGGTCGCTGCCATGGACTCGATGACTTAACACGAGGGCCGCGATGCTCAGGAACACAACCGGCATCATCCTGCTGATCCTGGCGCTGTGGATGGGCTGGTTCGTGCTCAGCCGGACGGTCAGTGCGTTCGCGTACAGCGGCAAGGGCGGATGCTTCACGACGGTCACCGTGACCTTGCTTCTGCTGGCCCTCGTCAGCTGCATCCTCGGATAGCCCGCAAGGTTTCCATGGGCCTCCCGCCCTTGGTGGGTTGCTCACCCCATTGCCAGTTGACTCCGCCGTGTACGGGCACGAGGTTTGCATAGGGGAACGCGGAACGGAGCAACAAACAGATGCCCAGGTATTGCTGCGCGGTGGTAACGGCCTTGGCGCTCGGCGCGGCGGTGA
>CAYWOW010000072.1:0-10595 GCA_964459005.1 uncultured Acetobacteraceae bacterium | reverse complement strand
ATGCCCAGGTATTGCTGCGCGGTGGTAACGGCCTTGGCGCTCGGCGCGGCGGTGAGTGCGCAGGCGCAGGATAAAACGCTCTATCTCGGCTCCTACGGGGGCTCCTACGAGACCATCATGCGCCAGCACGTGCTGCCCGGCTTCGAGCAGGCCAACGGGGTGCGCGTTGCCTACGTGTCGGGCAACTCCACCGACACGCTGGCCAAGATCCAGGCACAGCGGGACAAGCCCGACATGGACGTCATCATCATCGATGACGGGCCGATGTACCAGGCCAAGGGGCTCGGTTTCTGCGCCAAGCTGCAACCCGGGCCGAACTACGCGCAGATCTACGATCTCGCCCGGATGGGCGACGACGCGGTGGCGACCGGCGTGGTGGCGACCGGCATCGGCTACGACGCCAGCGCGTTTGCGAAACTGGGCTGGGCGCCGCCGGGTTCCTGGACCGACCTCGCCGATGCGAAATACCGCGGCAAGCTGGCGATGCCGGGCATCGACAACACCTATGGGCTGCAGGCG
Organism: uncultured Acetobacteraceae bacterium; assembly: GCA_964459005.1. Classification (GTDB taxonomy): domain Bacteria; phylum Pseudomonadota; class Alphaproteobacteria; order Acetobacterales; family Acetobacteraceae; genus Rhodovastum. Next base: position 10,076 of record CAYWOW010000072.1, on the reverse strand, counting down.
CTGATCGTCTACGCCAAGCTCAACGGCGGCGGCATCGACAACATCGACCCCGGCTTCAAATACATGACCGACAAGATCGCGCCCAACATCCGGGCCTTCGAAAGCTCGCCGGGACGGATGAGCGAGCTGTTCCAGTCCGGCGAGATCGTCGCCGCGATCTGGGGAAGCGGGCGGGTGAACGCGCTGGCCGACACCGGGTTCCCGATCAAGTTCGTCTATCCGAAGGAAGGCGGGCTGGCGCTGTTCACCGCGGCCTGCGTGGTCAAGGGCGGGCATGACGAGGCGACGGCGCAGAAATTCGTCGACTACCTGCTGTCGCCCGGCGTGCAGCAGGCCCTCGCCGAGGCCGGCAACGGGCCGGTCAACAAGACCGTGCAACTGCCGCCGGCGCAGGCCGCGCGCATGCCGTACGGGCCGGACGACGTGACCAGGCTGATTACCTTCGACTGGTCGAAGATCAACACCCAGCGCGACGCCTGGACCACCCGCTGGCAGCGCGAGGTGGAGCGCTGACCGGGCGCGATGTCGTTTCTGCGACTTGACGGTCTGGAGTGCCGCTACGGCGAGTTCACGGCGGTGCGGCACCTCGACCTGGAAGCGCACGAGGGCGAGTTCGTTTCGCTGCTCGGACCGTCGGGCTGCGGCAAGACCACCACCTTGCAGATGATCGCCGGCTTCGTGACGCCGACCACGGGGCGGGTGGAAATGGACGGGCGCGACCTCGCCAGGGTGCCGCCGAACCGGCGCGACATCGGCATCGTGTTCCAGTCCTATGCCCTGTTCCCGCACATGACGGTGGCGGGCAACGTCGCCTTCGGCCTGGAAATGCGCCGCGTGGCCAAGGCCGAGCGGCGGGATCGGGTGCAGCGGGCGCTGGAACAGGTGCATCTGGACCATTTGTGGGCGCGCTATCCGCGGCAGTTGTCCGGCGGCCAGCAGCAGCGCGTGGCGCTGGCCCGCGCGCTGGTCGTCGAGCCGCGACTGCTGCTGCTCGACGAGCCGATGAGCAACCTCGACGCCAAGCTGCGCGAGGACATGCAACTGGAGTTGCGGCGCCTGCAACGCAGCCTGCGCATCACCACGATCATGGTGACGCACGACCAGAACGAGGCGATGGCGCTGTCGGACCGCATCGCGGTGATGCGATCCGGGCGGATCGTTCAGGTGGACACGCCGCAGCGCGCCTATGAGCGTCCGGCCGACGAATTCGCCTCCACCTTCCTGGGCAAGAGCAACACGCTGCGCGGGCGTGGCGTGCCGGGCGGGGTGGCGCTGGCCGGCGACACCGTGCTGCCCGCCGAAACCGGCGGACGCGTGGGCGACGTGCTGTGCACGTTGCGGCCGGAAAAGATCCGCCTGTCGGCGGCCGGCGGGCGGCTGGCGGGCACCGTGGTGTCGCGGCTCTTCCTTGGCAATCACTGGCTGTTTCAGGTGGCGAGCGCGGTCGGCGAACTGCTGGTCTATTGCCAGAACGCCGGCGCTGCGATGCCGGAGGAGGGCGATCGGGTCGGGCTCGACTGGGACGATGCCAGCCTGCTCGTGCTGGCGGCCGAAGCGGGGTGAAAAAGACCAGCCCATTCCTGCTCTGCGGGCCGGTGCTGGCGATGTATGCGGTGCTGCTGGCGGCGCCGTTGGCGATGACCGTGCTGCTGTCGTTCAATTCCTACAGCCGCAGCCTCGGCATCGTGCTGACCTGGGACCTGCGCAACTACGCCGAGGTGATTTCCGACAGCTATTTCCTGCGGATTTTCGGCCGCACGCTGCAACTGGCGGTGGCCGTGACGCTGATCAGCGCGGCGATCGGGGCGCCGGAGGCGTGGATCATCTCCCGATTGTCGCCGCGCTGGCGGACGTTTTCCCTGCTGGTGGTGCTGGGGCCGCTGCTGGTGTCGGTGGTCGTGCGCACGCTGGGCTGGACCATCCTGATGGGCGGCTCCGGGCTGCTGAACCAGGCTTTCGCGGCGCTCGGCCTGCCACGGGCGGAAATGCTGTTCAGCCTGCCCGGTGTGGTGATCGCGCTGACCCATGTGCTGGTGCCGTTCATGGTGCTGGCGGTGTGGACGGCGCTGCAACAGGTCGATCCGGCCACCGAGAACGCGGCGGCCTCGCTCGGCGCCTCGCCGGCGCAGGTGTTCCTCCGCGTGGTGCTGCCGCAGGCCATGCCGGGCGTGCTGTCCGGCAGCATCATCGTGTTTTCCCTCGCCGCCAGCGCCTTCGCGACCCCCGCGCTGATCGGCGGGCGGCGGCTGAAGGTGGCGGCGACGGCCATCTATGACGAATTCCTGGCCTCCCTGAACTGGCCGCTGGGGGCGGCGATCGCGGTGCTGCTGGTGGTCTCGGTGGTGGCGATCGTGCTGCTGTGGAACCGGCTGGTGGAGCGCCGCTTCGCGGCGATGGCGCCATGAGGCGCAACGGGATCGTCGGCCTCGCGTTCCATGCGCTGTTCGTCGCCTTCATGCTGGCGCCGCTGGCGGTGGTCGCGCTGGTGGCCTTCACGCCAGACGGCTACCTGTCGCTGCCGGTGCACGGGCCGTCGCTGCGCTGGTTCCGCGCGATCGCCGACTATCCCGAGTTCGTCGACAGTTTCTGGATCAGCATCCGCCTCGGCCTGGCCTCGGCGAGCCTGTCCACGATCGTGCTGCTGCCGGCCGCGGTGGCGATCGGGCGAAGCCGGTTCCTGGGTCGCGATGGCGTGCTGGCCTTCGTCATGTCGCCGCTGATGGTGCCGGCGGTGGTGATGGGGATCGCGCTGCTGCGCTTTCTCAGCATCCTCGGCATCCAGGGCACCTTCGGCGGGCTGGTGCTGTGCCATACCGTCGTGGTCGGGCCCTATGTGCTGCGCATGCTGCTGGCCGCCGCCACCGGCATCGACGGCAATGTCGAGCGCGCGGCGGTCTCGCTGGGCGCGGGACGGTTCACGACCTTCCGGCGGGTGACGCTGCCCATGCTGCTGGGCGGGCTGGCCGGCGGCTGGGTGCTGGCCTTCATCGCCAGCTTCGACGAACTCACGGTGTCGGTGTTCGTCGCCTCGCCGCAGACCACGCCGCTGCCGCTGCGGCTGTTCTCGCACATCGCGGAGACGACCGATCCGCTGGTGGCGAGCGTGTCGGCGGTGATACTTGCCCTGTCGGCCGCGCTTCTCATCCTGCTCGACCGGTTGTATGGCGTGGACCGCTTGTTTTCCGGAGGACGGCGTTGAAGGGTTACGATGTCATCGTCATTGGCGGCGGCCTGGTGGGCGGGGCGATCGCCTGGGGGGCGGCGCGCACCGGCGCGGCGGTGGCGCTGCTCGACGAGGGCGACATCGCCTTTCGCGCCTCGCGCGGCAATTTCGGGCTGGTCTGGGTGCAGACCAAGGGCGCGGGGCTGCCGCCCTACGCGCACTGGTCGCGCCGGTCGGCCGAGCTTTGGCCGCACCTGGCCACGGCGCTCAGCGAGGCCACCGGCGTCGATCCGGGACTGCAACAGCCTGGCGGGCTGATGTTCTGCTTCTCCGAAGACGAGATGGCGGAACGCGAGCGGCTGAACCAGAGCATGCAGCAGGAGAGCGGCGATATCGGCAGCCGGATGATCGGGCGCGCCGAGGTGAAGGAAATGGTGCCGGCGATCGGCCCGCGTGTGGTCGGCGCCTCCTTTTGCCCGCGCGACGGCCACGCCAACCCGTTGTATCTCCTGCGCGGCTTGCACCGGGCGTTGCTGGACCAGTCCGGCGACTATTGGCCGGGGCGGCACGTCGACGACATCGCCCATGCGGACGGCGGCTTCGGCGTGCATTGCGGCGAAGAAATTTTCCGCGCGCCGAAAATCGTTCTTGCCGCGGGACTCGGCAATGCGCGGCTCGCGCCGATGGTGGGGCTGGACATGCCGGTGCATCCGGTGCGCGGCGAAATCATCGTGACCGAGCGGATGAAGCCGTTTCTGCCCTATGCCACGCATTTCATGCGCCAGACCGTCGAGGGTTCGGTCATGCTGGGCGACAGCCAGGAGGATGTGGGGTTCGACACCGCCGTCTCGGTGCCGGTGCTGCGCGACATCGCCGCGCGCAACCTCGCCGCCTTTCCGTGCCTGGCCGAGGCCACCGTGGTGCGGGTCTGGAGCGCGCTGCGCGTGATGACGCCGGACGGGTTCCCGATCTACGAACAAAGCCTCGCCTGCCCGGGCGCCTTTGCCGCCACCTGCCATTCCGGCGTGACGCTGGCCGGCGCGCACGCGCTCGAGCTGGCGCCCGCCATTCTCTCCGGCCTTCTTCCTGGGAAATTCGATGCATTCAGAGCCGCACGCTTCCATGTTCCGACGCCTTGAGGCCGAGGGTCCGACGCTTCGCTTCACCTTCGAGGGCGAGGCGATGACGGCGCGGCCCGGCGACAGCGTGGCCGCCGCGCTGCTGGCCGCCGGGGTGGCCCGCTTCGGCGACCGGCCCGTCAACGGGGCGCCGCGCGCGCCCTGGTGCATGATGGGCGTGTGCTTCGACTGCCTGGTGGAGATCGATGGCGTTGCCAGCCGGCAGGCCTGCAACACGCCGGTGGCCGAGGGCATGCGCGTGCGCCGCCAGCCCGGCGCGCGCGGCATCGCCGGCGAGGAGGCATAGATGGCCCGTGTCGATGCGGTGGTGATCGGCGGCGGCCCGGCCGGGCTGTCGGCGGCGAGCCTGTTGGCCGCGCAGGGCGCGCGCACCGTGCTGCTGGACGAGCAGGCGGCGCCGGGCGGGCAGATCTACCGCGCTGTCGAGGGCGCTTCCCCGGCGCTGCTGCAACTGCTGGGCGACGATTACGGCTGGGGCGCCGGGCTGGTGGACGCCTTCCGCGCCAGCGCCGCCGAATGGCGTCCGGGCAGCGCGGTCTGGCAGGTGACGCCCGACCGCGAGGTGTGGGTGAGCCGCGAGGGCCGCTCCGAACTGATGCAGGCCGGCGTGGTGGTGGTGGCGACCGGGGCGATCGAGCGGCCGGTGCCGATCCCAGGTTGGACACTGCCCGGGGCGATGACCTGCGGCGCCGTGCAGATCCTGCTGAAGACCGCGGGCCTGGTGCCGCAAGGGGCGGTGCTCGCCGGCTCCGGCCCGCTGCTTTATCTCGTCGCCGCGCAATGCATCGCCGCCGGCGCGCGGCCCGCCGCCATTCTCGACACCGCGACGCGGGAAAATGCCCGTAGCGCGCGCCGGCACCTGCCGCGCGCGCTGATCGGCGCGATCGGCCGCGCCACGCTGATGAAGGGCTTCCTGTTGCAGGCGCAGATCCGGGCCAGCGGCACCGAGTGGTACCGCCGCGTCACCGATCTGGTCCTCGAGGGGACGGAGGCGGTCGAGGCCGTCCGCTTCGTCTATCGCGGCCGCGAGCAGCGGATCGCGACCGGGCTGGTGGCGCTGCACGAGGGGATCATCCCGAACCAGCAGATCACCCGGTCCCTGGACTGCGCGCATCAGTGGGACGCGGCGCAGCGCTGCTTCCGCCCGGTGCTCGACGCGTGGGGCAACACGTCGGTGCCCGGCATCCTGGTAGCGGGCGACGGTGGCGGCATCATCGGGGCGCGCGCCGCCGAGCACGCGGGTCGGATCGCCGCCGCCGACGCGCTGCGCCAACTCGGCCGCCTGGACGCCGCCGCGCGCGACCGGCTGGCGGCGGCGGACCGCGCGGGCCTGGCGGCGCAAGTGGCGGTGCGGCCTTTCCTCGATGCCCTGTTCGCGCCGCCGTCGTCGGTGCTGCGACCCGCCGACGACGTCGTGGTTTGCCGCTGCGAGGCGGTGCGCGCCGGGGCGGTGCGCGACGTGGTGGCGCAGGGCTGCCTCGGCCCGAACCAGGCGAAGAGCTTCCTGCGCGCCGGCATGGGACCCTGCCAGGGCCGCATGTGCGGGCCGGTGGTCTCCGAACTGATCGCCGAGGCGCGCGGGGTCGGGCTGGACGAGGTCGGCTACTACCGCATCCGCCCGCCGCTGAAGCCGTTGACCGTGGGCGAGCTGGCCGGCGTGAACCTGGAAGCCGACGCGTGAGCCTGTCCGCCGATGTGTTGATCGTGGGCGGCGGCATCCAGGGTTGCTCGGCGGCGCTGTTCATGGCCCGGCGCGGCGCCGACGTGCTGCTGGTGGAGAAGAACTCGGTCGGCCGGCACGCCTCGGGGGTGAACGCCGGCGGGGTGCGCCGGCTGCTGCGCGACCCGGCGGAGGTGCCGCTGTCGGTCGAGGCGATGAAGATATGGCTCGGTCTCGAGGCGCTGGTCGAAGCGGATTGCGGCTTCAAGGTGAGCGGCCAGGTCGCGGTGGCGGCGGACCCGGCGGAATGGGACGAGCTCAGCGCGCGGGCCGCCCGGATGGCCGCGCTCGGCTGGAGCCATGAGGAACTGATCGGACCCGACGAGCTGTACGAGGTGCTGCCGGCGCTGGTGCCGGGCTGCCTGGGCGGGCTGATCGCGCGCGGGGACGGCTTCGCCAGCCCCTACCACACCACCATGGCGATCCGCGCCGCCGCCATCCGCGCCGGGGCACGGATCGTCGAGGGCGTGCGGGCCACCGGCTTCAAGCGCGAGGCCGGGCGCTGGCGGGTGGCCAGCAGCGCCGGCGCGATCGCGGCGCGCGTGCTGGTGAACACCGGCGGGGCCTGGGGCGGGGCGGTGGCCGAAGCGCTCGGTGAGCCGGTGCCGCTGGAGCCGAGCGCGCCGATGATGATGGTGACCGCGCCGGTGCCCGCGTTCTGCGAGCCGGTGGTGATCGGGGTGCACCGGGCGTTGTCGTTCAAGCAGGCGCAGAACGGCACCGTGCTGATCGGCGGCGGCCACCTCGGCGTGCCCGACACGGTGGCCGAAACCTCCAGCGTCGATCTGCGCAAGCTGGTGATCAGCGCGCGCACGGTGGCGGAGTTGTTTCCGGTGATGCGCTCAGCCCCGATCGTGCGGACCTGGTCGGGCATCGAGAGCCGGCTGCCCGACGGCATTCCGGTGATCGGGCCGTCGAGCACGGAAGCGGATGCCTTTCACGCGTTCGGCTTTTCGCACCACGGGTTCCAACTGGGGCCGGTGGTCGGGCGCATCCTGTCCGAGTTGGTCCTGGACGGGGGGACGAACTTGCCGCTGCATCCGTTCCGGATCGGGCGATTCCGCTGAACGGGCCGCCTACTCCGTCGTCGTCCCGTCGAAATGCTCCTCGCTCGCCTCGGCCTCGGCCTTGGTGGGGCGCACCACGCCGTCCATGTGCTCGGGCGGGCCGTAGATCGTGTAGAGCTTCAGGGGATCGTCGCCGGTGTTGATGACGTTGTGGCGGGCGCCGGCGGGCACCACGATCGCATCGTCGCTCTCGATTGGCGTGCGGGCGCCGTCGATCACCACCACGCCCTTGCCGTCCTCGATGCGGAAGAACTGGTCGTGGTCCTCATGGACCTCCTCGCCGATCTCCTCGCCGGGCGCGATCGCCATCAGGACCAGCTGAAGATACTTGCCGGTGTAGAGAACGCGCCGGAAATCGTCGTTCCTCTCGGTCAGGTCCTCGATGTCGTCGACGAAGCCTTGCACGGCCGTCCTCCTGTTCTGTCAGTGCAGCCGGGGCGCCCGCAGGAACGAGGTGCGATCCGCCGAGGTCAGCCGGACGGTCTGGGTGTTGCCGTCCCGCCCGACCCGCAGCACCACCGGCGCGCCGGCGGTTCCGGCCGACCACACTTTGCGCCACAGGCTTGCCAGATCGGCCACGTCCTCGTCGCCCACCGACAGGATGCGATCGCCCTGGCGCAGTCCGGCGCGCTCGGCCGGGCCCTTGGTCGCGGTGCCACCGACCACCAGGCCGCCGTCGTTCTCCATGGCGTAAAGGCCGAGCCAGGGACGGGGCGGGGCCTTGCTGCGGCCGAGCGTCAGCAGATCGTCCAGGATCGGGCGCAGCAGGCCGATCGGCACGATCATGTTCATGTCCATCCGCCGCTTGCCGTCGCCCTGCTGGAGGATCAGCGAGCCGGTGCCCAGCAGCTTGCCGTCCTTGCCGATCAGGGCGGCGCCGCTCCAGAACGGGTGCGCGGGGGTGGTGAAGAACGCCTCGTCCAGCAGGTATTCCCAGTACCCCGCGAATTCCTGCTTGCCGACGATCTTGGTCTCCACCGCGTGTTCCCGCCCGCCGCCGGCGGCGACGATGGCGGGCGCGCCGAGGCCGACCGCCTCCGAGTTGCCCAGTTCCAGCGCCGGCAGGCCCAGCCGGCCGAGCGCCTGCACCAGGCCGAAGCCGGTGGTCTGGTCGAAGGCCAGCGCGTGGCCCGGCACGGCGCGGCCGTCGGCGGTAATGAGCCAGACCGTCTCGGCCTCGGTGATGAGATAGCCGATGGTCAGCACCAGCCCGTCCTCGCGGATCACCGCGCCGCTGCCCAGGCGTTCGGTGCCCAGCGTGCCGGCGGTGAAGGCGTCGGCGGGAACGTTGACGCGCAGGCCCACCACGGCCCGGAGCGCGCGCTCCAGGTCGAAACCGTACTCGTCCGGGTCCGGCTGGAGATTGGCCGGGATCTCCCAGTCGGGGTCTTCCATGGGGGTCGAGGGATCCTCGGGATCGGACATGATGGGACCAGTATAGCGGAACCTGCCGGCCGGGCGAAACCCACGCGCTTGCATCGATGCAAGGTTGTGCCACCCTGAACCCAGGTGGAACGGGCGGCGGGCAATGGCAGAGCGACGGGTTGGCATCATCATCCACGGGGCGACCGGGCGGATCGGCTCGACCCAGCATCTGCGCAACCTGCTGGCGATTCGCGACGCCGGCGGCGTGGGCCTAAGCAACGGCGACCGCCTGGTGCCGGACCCGCTGCTGGCCGGGCGCGACGCGGCGAAGCTGAAGGCGCTGGCCGAGGCGCACGGCGGGCTGCGCTGGACCGCCAAGCTGGATACCGCGCTCTCCGGCGACGACGCGGTGTTCATGGAATGCTCGGCGAGCGGGTTGCGGGTGCCGCTGGTCGAGCGGGCCATCGCGGCGGGCAAGCACATCCATATCGAGAAACCGACCGCCCCGACGCTGGCCGAGGCGGTGGCGCTGGCCCGGCTGGCCGACGCCGCGGGGGTGAAGCACGCGGTCGTCCAGGACAAGCTGTTCCTGCCCGGTTTCGCCAAGCTTGGCATGCTGCGGGATGCCGGGTTCTTCGGCCGCATGCTGTCGGTGCGGCTGGAATCGGGCTGGTGGGTGTTCGACGGCACGTTGCAGGCGGCCCAACGGCCGAGCTGGAATTATCGCGCCGCCACCGGCGGCGGGTTGGCCTTGGATATGCTCTCGCACTACCGCTACATGATCGAGGGGCTGGCGGCGCCGTTCGTGCGGGTGGCCTGCCTGACCGCGACCCATATCCCCGAACGCATCGACGAGCGCGGCGAGCGCTACCCCGTGGACGTCGACGACAGCGTCTATTGCGTGGCGCAACTGGCGGGCGGCATTTCCTGCACGATCAGCGCGAGTTGGGCCACGCGGGTGCGGCGCGACGACCTGATCCAGGTGCAGATCGACGGCACCCTGGGCTCGGCGGTGGCGGGCGGGCAGCGCTGCGTGACCCAGGGGCTGGTCGAGACGCCCTCGCCGCGCTGGAACACCGGCGCGAAGGAGCCGGATTTTCGCGCCCAGTGGGCGGAGGTGCCGGATACCGCGCCGTCCGGCAGCAGTTTCCGCATGGTGTGGGAGCGCTTCCTGCGCCACCTGGGCGAGGACGCGCCGTGCCCGACGCTGTGGGACGGGGCGCGCATGGTGCAGTTGGCCGAGGCCTGTTACCGCAGTTCGCGCGGCGAGGGCTGGGTCGATCTGCCGGCGCTGGCATGACCGAGATTTTTATCGACGCCGACGCCTGCCCGGTGCGCGAGGAGGTTTTTCGCGTCGCGGGACGGCTGGGGTTGGTGGTGCACGTGGTGTCGAACGGTTCGCGGCCGATCCGTCCGCCCGGCTTGCCCAATGTCCGCATGGTGGTGGTGGGGGCGGGGGCGGATGTCGCCGACGACTGGATCGCCGAGCGCATCGGCGCGCATGATGTTTGCGTGACGTCCGACATTCCGCTGGCCTCGCGCTGCCTGGCGCGGGGGGCGCGGGCGCTGGCGGCGAACGGCAAGCTGTGGACGGCGGACAATATCGGCGGCGCGCTGGCCGG
>CAYWOW010000071.1:0-15117 GCA_964459005.1 uncultured Acetobacteraceae bacterium | reverse complement strand
TCGGCGGGTGGCGCCGAAAAGGCGATGCGCGCCTTGCTGGCGCTACATAGCGACGCTGTGGATGACGATCATAGTCGTCACCTGCATGCCGTGGCTGGCGCTGCCGCACTTCTAGAAACCCGCTCCGGCCATCGCGTCCCCGACGCTCACTCCGCCATGGATGATGGCCCGGCAAGCTTTCATCACGGCGAGCGGATTGCCAGCCTCGAAGATCTGCCGGCCGAACAGAGTTCCAGCCGCGCCTCCCTGCATCACCTGCGCAACCAGGCGAAGCGTGCCAATATCGGAGTCCTGTCGTGGTCCGCCGGCCATCAGAACGGGCACCGGCAGCGTCGCAGTGATGCCGCTGAGCGCGGCGGCGCTCCCCGGCTAGTCGGTCTTGATGATGTCCGCGCCCATCTCCGCGCCGACACCGGTATGGCTGGCGATGAATTTGGGGTCGAAGACATTCTGCGCCAGTCCGCCCCGCGCACCCATGGTCTCGATGATATGCGGCATACCGACTGCCCGCGCCGTTGCGTTCACCGCGGCGCAATCCTCGAAGCTCTTGCTCTCCAGCGCAGGATCGGAGTGGCCAAAGAACAGGTAGGTGATCACCGCATCGGCGCCAAGCGAAACAGCGTCCGCCACGCTGGCGATCAATCGCGTCAGTCCATCCTTGTACGCAAGCGGCGTACCCTCCCGCCTCAGCCATCATGTCCAGCATCGTTTCGGGTTGCACGCCCCCCGGGCGTATTCCGAACTGCAGCGCATGATCGAAGGCGATACAAAAGCCGTGACCCGTCGCGGGATCGATAAGGCCCGACATACGCACCTGCTGGCCCGTGCCTGTCGGCATGGTGTTCGTCTCCTTCTAACCCGGCTCGAACGCGAAGGAAAACTGCGCGACCAGTGGCGCAGCGCGCAATGGCTGTGGTCACTCCATCCCAGCAATCCTGCCGTGGCCGATCGCCAGCACCTCGTTCCCGGCAAACAAGCAATGCATCTGTTCATCAGGGAACGCGGCTGCCCGCCGGCGGCTTTAGGCAACATCTTCAGTGCCGAGGACCCTCTCAGCATAGCCACCTGAGTAAGCCGACAGCAGCCGGCAGACAGTCGATACGGCGAAGCAAGTCTTCAGTTCTTGCCGAGAAGGGACAGGTCGGCGCGGATGATGAGGTCCGCCATATTGCGACCCATGAAGTCCTGCACCGCCGCCTCGTCGAACAGGCCCGGCTGATCGGCGAGACGTGGATCACCATGCGTAGCACCGTTGCGCAGCCTCCCGAACATCGCTCGGTAGCCGCCGAAATTCCAGCTCACCCGCCCGTACGGCGCATCACTTCCCACCGCGATGTTGTGCGCGAAGGGCAGGCCGGCGGCCCGATAGGTGATGAGATCGCTTTCGATATGAGTGTCGCGCTTTGCGCTCTCAATGAAAAAGATGTTCGGACAGGTCAGTCCAAGCGTCCGGGCTGCCAGGTAAAGAGATTCGGCCGCAACAAAGGCGGGTCCACCGCCGCCCATGTGGATGCCGATCACTGGGCAGTCCGGATGGCGCAACGCGACGGCGCGGAGGCCTTCGGCAGGGGTGAACTCGGTATCCGCCCCAAAATGGAACGCAGGGATCGCGCCAAGCGCGACGATCCGGTCCACCATGCGTACCACGACGGGGCTGTCGATCGGATACTCGTTCTGCGCGGGGTTCAGCTTGACGACGGAGAAACCCCATTCCTCGACGCAGATGCGCACCATTTCGAGCGCGCCGTCCTCGCCCAGGGCCTTCGGGTCGGTCCAGCCCGCCGGAATTATCCTGGTAGGATACCGCTGCGCCAGGTCTGCGATCCCGGCGTTCACAGCGCGAAGGATTGCAAAATTCTCGTGCTGGTCGTTGACATAGGTGGTCACGGCGGGGTTCTGCCAGCAGAGCGCCATGTCCACGCCCGAATGGTCCATATCGCGCAGCAGTTCGTCGCCGCTGATGGGCCGGCCATGATAGTAATTTGGATCCTCGGCCAGCCGGCGCCGCAGCGCATCCGAATAGAGCGCCGGAGTCGAGGGATGCGTATCCGCGTCGATTGTGACCCGGTCGCGCACGGCCTGAAGGTGCCGCAGCCGCGCCTTGATGGACTCGCGTGCCTGATCGGTCAGTGACATTGCCAACTCCTTTGATAAAACCCCTGCATATGCTAGCGGTTCCAGCGGTCCCCGTTCACTGCCCGTGACCGGCCAGGGAAATGGCCATTCCCTCGAACAGGAAGCTCACCGACAACGCGCCCGGATCGGGGTGGCCGACCGCCCGCTGACCAAGCATCTTCGCGCGCCCGGTGCCCGCGACCATGTTCGCGGTAGCTTTCGCGCCTCGCCTCGCTGCGGCCGCTGCCCGTTGGCCGAGTACGGCGAAATCCGCGTCTCCGCCGTCTCGCAGGCTTTCGATGGCCGGGAGCACCGCATCCAGCATGGTCTTGTCGCCGGGCTTGGCCTTGCCGCGGGTCATCACCGCCTTGGCGCCTTCGTCGAATGCGAAGGCAAGGCCTTCGCGGTCCACGGAATCGGCAGCGATCGCTTTGCCGGTGGCCTGAAAAAAGGTGCCGAACACGGCGCCCGCCGCGCCCCCCGTGCTGGCGAGGATCGCCCTGCCGACGGCAATGAACGCCGCTTTCGGGGTCGTGGCATCACCGATCCCGTCCAAAGCGGCCAGCGCCGCCTTGCAGCCGCGCGCCATGCCGATGCCGTGGTCGCCATCGCCGATGGCTTGGTCAGCCTTGGTGAGGACAGGCTCCTTGGCGATAACCAATTCTGCGGCACTGCGCAGCATGGCGACAACTGCCGCCCCATCCAGGGAATGGCTCATCTTCGTCCTCAACAACGATAGCCTAGCGACCAGCAAGGGCGCCGCAACAGCTTTTCCTGCACGGCGTCGAGACGCATGAGGGAAAGCGAAAAGCCCGCCATCTCCTGGCAAGTGAAATATGGACCGGAATAGGTCAGGGCAACCGTCACGCCAGCCTCGTCGAGCAGGCGGCGCATGCAACGGTTGGCCACCATCAGTTCCATCATCGTGGTTGCACCCAGGCTGTTGAGCAGCAGAGCAACGCGGTCGCCGCGCCGGAAAGGCAGATCGTCCATGATCCGCTTTGCCATTGCGGTGACGAGCTGATCGGCCGGCAACATTCTTCCGCGCTCGACACCTGCTTCGCCGTGGACCCCCAGCCCGATCTCGATCTCGTCGTCGCCGAGAACGAAGGTCGGTGAACCGGTTTGTGGGATCGATCCGGGACTCATCGCGACTCCGAGTGTGCGGATGTTCTGCTGTGCGGAGGTGACCAGCGCCGCAGCCTCAGCCAGCGTCGAAGCCTCGGAACAGGCGGCGCCCGCCACCTTGACCTGGAAGAAGGCGCCGCCGATACCGCGCCGCTCATCCATCCTTGCCGGGGGCATGGCCGCAACGTCGTCGATCACTCGAACGGTAGTCACCTCGATGCCTTCGTCGGCCGCCATCTCGGCCGCGATGTCGAAGTTCATGTTGTCGCCGGCATAGTTGCCGTAGACGTACAGCACCCCGCGGCCGCGGTGCACGGCACGGGTGGCATTCAGGATGATGTCCGGGGATGGTGCCGCGAAAATGTTGCCACAGACCGACGCGTCGGCGAGACCCTCGCCGACGTAGGCCGAATACATGGGCTCGTGACCGCTGCCTCCCCCGATGAGCAAGGCCACCTTTTCGTCCGGCATGGCGGTTCGCATCACTGCGGCCGATTCTGGTACCCGGACAAGACGCCCGTCGGAGGCGTACACCATGCCGTCGATGACCTCTTCGACGATTTGGCCGGGGTCATTGATGAGCTTCTTTGGCTTCGTCACGTTCATTCCTCCAAGCCACAGCGCATTACGATGGTGTGGACCGTTGTTGGGTCATTCCGTCAGCCTCGGCCGGCCGGTTCATGTCGATCACGGAAAGCTTCACTCTGGCATCGCGCAGGTCATTCACGATCAGGGGATCGACCAGATCGCTGGTCAGAACCTCGTCGAAGGTACTCAGGTGTGAGAACAAGTGCAGCGCGGATTTCTCGAACTTGGTGTGGTCCACCAACAGGATCGAACGATCCGCCGCGGCGAGACAAGCAAGCTTGAAACGGACGACTTCCGGGTTGTGAAAATAGGCACTGGCGCCCCGGATGGCTGCGACCGACAATAGCGCGACATCCGCGCGCAGGCGAGCAATCGATTGTTCGGCGATGATCCCGAAGAAGGCATCACAAATTGCATCGTAGTCTCCGCCCAACGCGGTAACTGAAATTCCGTCAGTATAGCGGTAATCAGAGATAATACTAAGAGAATTGGTAATGATTTTCAGCGGAATCTTGTCCAGAATCAGCGGAATTACTTGTGCCACAGTGGAGCTGTCGTCGACCAGGACGGCCATGCCACGCTCTATCCTTTCCGCGGCGGCGCGCGCGACCACTGCCTTCTCCTTGACCGCGAGCTGCGAGCGATAGGCGCGGTCGGCCTCGAACACGGTGGACGGCAGCAGGGTGGCGCCGCCGTGCACCTTGCGGACGATCTTCTGTTCTTCGAGCCGGTCAAGATCACGATGGATCGTCATCTTGCTGACGGAAAACCGCGAGGCAAGTTCCTCGATGGTGGCCGATTCCGCCTGGTGCAGATGCTCCACCAGCCGGCTGCGCCTGTCGTGTGAGGTCAGGAGCACCTCCATGGCAAAGGCCTTACAACACGCACGTGGTTATTTTTCACAGGGACGTTCCTCGTTCTACGCCCGACGGACGCCGGTCGAGTAGTGGCTCGTTCCGGCCACCAGCACGGTTCCCATGATCGAGATGAAAGCGGTGATGATGAACGCCCATTCCCAATTGCCCCCGGCAATGACGGCGCCGGTGATCAGGGGGGCGGTAATTCCGGCCACCTGGCCCCACGCATTCATGAAGCCGGTGACCACCCCCGCCTTGGCGGGCGCGTATTCGATGGGAAGTGCGAAGGCCACCGGCCAACTCCAGCCGAGCCCCATGAAGGCCACGCAAATCAGCAGCACCGCCCCCCCGCCGGTCGTGGCGTGCTGCAAGGGAAAGATGAAGACCGCTGCCCAGGCAAAACCCGCCGCAAAGATCATGCGGCGCCAGAAGATGGAGTGTGCGCTCTTCTGCTTGATGATATCGACAACGTGACCAGCCACGTTCATCGTGAAGAACAACACCAGCCACGGGATGGTGGCAAATCCTGCCATCTGCTCCACCGACATACCTCGCGCCTTGACAAAGTACGTTGGCAGCCAGAAAGCGAAGAAGTAGAATACGTAACTGCAGCAATACCACGACATGGAAGAGCCCCACACTTCCACCTTGGTCAGTGGCTTCTCGAATATTGCCTCGCTGGCGCGAGCCTGCATCGCTTCGCCCTGGTTCACGCTGGTGACCGTTTCGTCCGTCATGCCCGCCCACCTGGTGAGCCAGAACCAGAACAGGGCCCATGCCAGGCTCATCGCGCCCATGGCGTAGAAAACGCTCCGCCAACCCCAATTGGTCATGAAGTACACGCTGAGCGGCGTGCCGATGAACGGCCCAAGCGCAATGGCGGAAAAATTGAATCCCATGATCCGGCTGACCATGCGCTTGGGCAGATGCCGGCCGATGAAAGCTGTCTGCGCCGGGAAATTCACCGCTTCTCCCGCGCCCAGCGCGGCCCGCACGCCGCTCAAGACGATCAGGTTGCTGGGAATGGCCGTCAGGAACGTGAACACCGCCCACAGCAACGACGAACCAAAGAGCAACCGCCCGCCGCCAAACTTATCGGACAGCCATCCTCCAGGCAGCTGAAGAAGAAAATATCCCCAGAAAAAGCTCGAAAAAATGAGTCCAAGACTCGTTGTGTCCCACCCATATTCCTTGCTCATCACGGGTGCCGTAACCGAAATATTCACCCTATCGAGGTAGTTGACCATGGTGCATAGGAAAATTGCCAGGACGACGGTCCAGGTATATTTTTTTCTTGCTTCAGATATCCGATCCGACATCCGACGTCTCCGGTTATGTTGGTTGTGCAGGGC
This sequence comes from uncultured Acetobacteraceae bacterium, assembly GCA_964459005.1. Taxonomy (GTDB): domain Bacteria; phylum Pseudomonadota; class Alphaproteobacteria; order Acetobacterales; family Acetobacteraceae; genus Rhodovastum. Next base: position 9,077 of record CAYWOW010000071.1, on the reverse strand, counting down.
TCAGTGGACGTTGAGCGGGAAAACGCTGAGAGTGGTCTTGTAGAGGCAATCGTCCAACTGACCCTGTGTCAGGCCAATCGAACGGAATTTGGTCAGTTCCACGGGCAAATTCGTCGTATGATCCGACCCCATCATGACCCGTTCGGATCCCAGCTTATCGACCATCTTCTTTACCTGAAAACTGCAACACCATGATGGGTTCAGGTAATAATTCGAGTAGACCCGCGCCACCGCTAATGCTTCATCCGCGAACACCGCGAATCCCGCGTGGTCGATGATTATTTTCGTATTCGGATATTCCCGGGCCGGTGTGAGCAACAGGGACGGCAGCGCGTGCGGCAGGCCGGTTCCGGTATGGACAATGACGGGCAGCCCCATCGCGCCGGCCAGCGCGAAGACCTTGTCGCACTCCGCCGCTTCGGGGGAAATGTTGTGGCCGAGTGGGTGCAGCTTCACGCCGACAAACCCCAGTTCCTGAACACAGCGTCGCAACTCGCGTTCGTATCTTTCGGTCGACCAGCGCGGAGGGATGCTGGCCATTCCCTTGATTTTGTCAGGATTGTCGGTCGCGAACCTCGCAATCCGGTCGTGATACTGCTGGACGGGTTCTTCACTGGGCTGCGGCATGACAAGTGCCATGTCAACATCATTCAGCATCATGCTTTCCAGCAGTTCTGCTTCGGTCGTATCCACGCCACTGAAGAGCGACCTGCCGATATGCGCATGGGCGTCGATGATCATGTCCACCTCACTGAGCAACATTCGACCCCGAAGACGAAGCGACGGGTACGCGGCCGCCCGGCAGCGTTTGGCATCCGAGCCGCCCCGTTGTTCCCCCGCATCGTCCAGTCGCGTATCATATTGTACGTTACGGTTGACGTCCATAGATGATAGAGATCCCAAAATTGGTGTGACCCAGAGTCCACTCTCCTTCCTGCCGGCAGCCCGGAGGGGATTTATCCTGCCAGCTTTTCAGAGCCGAACCTCGCGCGGGGTGGGGCAGGATGGTGCTGATCCCCTCGTACCGCATGATGGGCGCACCTGCGCCGCCGATCTTCGAGATGCGCCCTGTCACATCCGTCTCGCCCGATCGGCACTCCCTGGGCGTCAGATCGAAATGCAGACCGAACTCGTCGAGGAATGTGCCAAGATCGCCCTGCTCCTGCTGATGAGCGAAGGACGGTCTTGAATGACCTCTGCGCTGACCATTCTCCTTCCAGCCACCCTTGACACGAAGGGGAAAGAGACCGGCTTTTGCCGCGACCTCATCGCCGCCAGGGGGCATCGCTCCCTGGTGATCGACATCGGCATGATCGGCGAGGCCGAGATCGAGCCCGATATCGATCGCCATGCGGTGGCCCGGGCAGCCGGCACCGACCTCACCGCGGTCGCGCGGGGCTCGAAGAACGACGGCATCCTGACGATGGGCAGGGGGTTGGCCAGGATCACCCGCGATCACCACGAACTGGCGATGGCCATCAGCGACAACACGGAATAACGCAGCCGGAGAACCGCTACATTGACGAAAAGGAGCCGCATAGATGGGTGCCTCACGCCGACTGGTGGCCGGTACCGGCTGGAAGATGAACAACGACGCCGCCGCGACCCGACGCTACGCGGCCGAGCTCCATGCGCGGCTCGCCACCCTGCCGGCCAACTCGCTTGAGCTCTATGTGCTGCCGCCCTTCACCTCGCTGCACGCCGCCGCGGAGGCCTTCGCGCCGGGGCCGGTGGCGATCGGCGGGCAGAACATGCACTGGGACGACGCTGGTGCGTGGACCGGCGAGATCTCCGCGCCGATGTTGCGTGAGGCGGGCTGCCGCTATGTCGAACTGGCCCATTCCGAGCGGCTGGCGCATTTCGGCGAAACCTACGACGCGGTACGGCACAAGCTGAACGCCGCGTTCCGGCACGGCCTGACCCCCATCCTCTGCCTCGGCGAGACCGCCGATGACCGCAGCGCTGGCCGCGCCGATGTAGTGCTGAGCGCGCAGGCGGAGACGTCGCTGGCCGACCAGCCCGCGGGGCGCGTCGCCGAGACGATCCTGGCCTACGAGCCGCGCTGGGCCATCGGTGCCGCCGCGGCGGCCACGCCCGAGTACGTGGCGGCGCGCCACGGCGCCATCCGCGCGCTGGTCGCGCGGCGCTGGGGCGCGGCGGCAGCAGCAGCGGTGCGCATCGTCTATGGCGGCTCGGTGACGCCGGACAACGGCGCGGCGCTGGTGTCGCTCGCCGATGTCGATGGGCTGTTCGTCGGCCGCGCCGCCTGGACAGCGGAGGGTTTCGCCGCGATCATCGCCCTCGTTGCCCGGGCCGCCATGAACAAGGGAGGTTGCCCATGAAGCTCGTCCTCGCCGGCGACAGCGCCGGCAAACCGCTGATCGACGTCATTGCGGCACATCTCGCCAGGCGCCCGGATGTTACGCTGATCGACATGAGCAAGCGCGCAGATGGCGTCCCGGAGCCGTATGCGTTCATGATCGAGCGGGCGGCCCAGGTGATCCTCGACGGCCGGGCTGAGCGCGGCATCTTCTGCTGCGGCACCGGCATCGGCGTCAGCATTTCGGCCAACAAGATCCCCGGCATTCGGGCAGCGCTGACCCACGACACCTTCTCCGCCGAGCGGGCCGCCAAATCCAACAACGCCCAGGTCATCACCATGGGCGCGCGGGTGATCGGGCCGGAACTGGCCAAGGTCATCGTCGACACCTTCCTGGCGTCGGAGTTCGACCCGAACGGCCCTTCCGGCGGCAATGTCGGGGCGATCGACGACCTCGACCAACGCACCCGAAAGGCGGGCTGAGATGACCCCGACGCCCTGACCGCATTGCCCGGAGCCCTGCCATGACCACAATCCTCAATGACCCGACCGACTTCGCCGCCACAGCGCTGGCCGGCTTCTGCGCCGTTCATGCCGGCCAGGTGCGGCCCGTGCCAGGCGGCGTGGTGCGCGCGACGGCGACCCCGCACGGCAAGGTCGCCCTTCTGGTGGGTGGCGGTTCCGGGCACTACCCGGCCTTCGCGGGCTACGTGGGGCCGGGGCTGGCCGACGCGGCGGTCGCCGGCGACGTGTTCGCCTCCCCGCCCGCTTCCCGCGTGGCCGGGGTGGCACGGGCGGCCCACCACGGCGGTGGCGTCATCCTGGGGTTCGGCAACTACGCCGGCGACGTGATGAATTTTGGCCTGGCCGCGCGGCAGTTGAAGGGCGAGGGCATCGAAGCGCGTATCCTGGCGGTGACCGATGACGTGGTCAGCGCGCCGGCGGACCAGCAGGCCATGCGGCGCGGGATCGCTGGCGATCTGGTGGTGTTCAAGATCGCCGGTGCCGCCGCCGAGGCGGGCATGGACCTGGACGCGGTTGAACGGCTGGGCCGGCTGGCCAACGCCCGCACGCGGTCATTCGGCGTGGCGTTCAGCGGCTGTACCCTGCCCGGCGCCGCCCAGCCGCTGTTCTCCGTGGCAGCGGGCTGCATGGCGCTGGGGCTCGGCATCCACGGCGAGCCGGGCATTGCCGAGCAGCCCATTGTCTCAGCCGCCGAGCTGGGGGCGTTGCTGGTCGCCAAGCTGGTGCCCGAGGCGCCCGAGCGGCCGGGTGAACGGGTGGCGGTGGTTCTGAACGGGCTCGGCCGCACCAAGTGGGAAGAACTGTTCGTGCTGTGGACCGGCGTGGAGGTGGCGCTGCACGCGGCCGGCTTGGTGCCGGTCGATTCGCTGGTGGGCGAATTCGTGACCAGCCTTGACATGGCGGGCTGCTCGCTCACCCTGACGTGGCTGGACGCGGAATTGGAGCCGCTTTGGCGCGCGCCGGTCGATGCGCCGGTGCTGCGGCGGGGCAGTGTCGCCGCTGCGGCGCCGGGCGAGGCGACGGTGGCAGTGCAAAGCCACGAGAAGCCAGCCGGGTTCGCCCCGGCGTCCAGCGAATCCCGGGAGGGTGCGCAGTGCATCGCCGGCTTGTTGGACGCGCTGGTCGCGGCCTTGCGTGGTGCCGAGGACGAACTCGGCCAGCTCGACGCCTTGGCCGGCGATGGCGACCATGGCCAGGGCATGGCGCGTGGCTCAGCGGCAGCGGCCGAAGCCGCCAGGGTTGCCGCAGCGGCCGGTGCGGGGGCCGGCAGCCTGCTGGCGGCCGCTGGAGACGCCTGGGCCGAGCGTGCCGGCGGCACCTCGGGCGCGCTGTGGGGAGCTGCCCTGCGGGCCTGGGGCGGGGCGATCGGCGACAGCGCGGCGATCGGGCCGGCGGCGGTGGCGTGGGGCGCGCGGCTGGCGCTGGACGCCGTGACCGCGCTCGGCGGCGCGAAGCCCGGCGACAAGACTCTGGTGGACGCGTTGGTGCCGTTCGCGGCTACGCTGGAGGCCGAAGTGTCGCGGGGTCGGTCTCTCGTCGAGGCCTGGAACGCCGCGGCCGAAGCCAGCACCGCCGCGGCCGAAGCGACCGCCGGGATGGCGCCGAAACTCGGTCGCGCCAGGTTGCACGCCGCGCGCAGCCTGGGTCATCGCGACCCCGGAGCGGTGTCGCTGGCGCTCGGCGCAAAGGTGATTGCGCGCGCGCTGGCCGAGCGGAGCTGATCCAGAGCCGATGTGTTGAGGCATGCCGCTCGCAGACGGGCATTGAAGGCTTCGATGTGGGCGTTGTCGGCAGGGTGGCCCGCAGTCCGCCGCGCCGAGCCCAACCGCGATCAGCATCGGGTTGTCACGGGAGTCAACTCTCGGTGGTTTGCTGCCCCCGCAACCAGAAAAAGTCCGTTAGATCAATCGTCTAACGGGCTTTTGCGTGTCTGAACCCGGGCCAGTGCACATCCCCGCAAACTGCACCGTCAAGCAAAAACAGGCCGTATCGTCAGCACACCGCTCACTGGACGAAAGCCGCGCGGACATCTGTACTTGCACTTCCACCGGAATCGATCGGGCAAAGGAAGGTCGGGGGCCCAGCCCGTCGCATGTCCGCTGCCATTCCGGCTCAGCTTCGCGCGTTCTCTGCCGCCGCATCGCCGAAAGGCGGGCTCAGGCGGCTGGCGATTTCCAGATGCCGCCGAAGCAGACTAGCGGCCCAGGCGCGGTCACCGGCGATGAGCACATCCATGATCTGGCAATGCTCGCTGACCAGCGTCCGGATACGCGAGGCGTCATCGTAGACGTAGTATTCACTGAGACGGCGCAGCCGGTTCTGCTGCTTGGAGTGCGCCCCTGAAGGTGCAGGATCGGTCGTGCCGGTGGGGAGCATTGGATAGGTGCGCGCCGTTGGGCGATCGGACATGTGCCAGCCGGCTCGGCCGAGCAATGGCGCGGTGAATACGCATGGCGCCAGGCGTGCGGGCCGACATTGCTCTGGCCGGCATAATGTCCATGACGGCTGCCCTGGGCAACCAGGTCATCCCAGCAGATGGAGCCGCACCCCGGCGACCGCTCGCCCGATTCTGCCGGGCGGAGCGCCGATGCGGGGAGAGCCAGCAGCTAGGCTTCGGCCTCGTCCGGCACCAGGGTGCCGTAGGTCTTGGCATAGGACGCCTGCAGAACTTCGTCGGGCAGGACCTTTTCCCACCTGGCGACGGCGACCGTTGCCACCGAGTTGCCGATCACGTTGGTGGCGGTGCGGCCCATGTCGAGGATGCGGTCGATGCCCAGCACCAGGGCGACCCCCTCCACCGGTAGTCCGAACGCGGCGCTGGTGGCGGCCAGCATGACCATCGCGTTCCCTGGGACTGCGGCCATGCCCTTGGTCATCACCATCAGGGTGAGGATGATCATCACCTGCTGCACCGCGCCCAGGTGGATGCCGTAGGCCTGGGAGACGAACACGACCGCCATGGAGGCGTAGATGGTGCCGCCGTCCAGGTTGAACGAGTAGCCGATGGGCAGGACGAAGGTGACGATGTGCTTGGGCACTCCGAATTCCTGCAGCCGTTCCAGCAGCGAGGGCAGCGCGGTCTCGCTGGAGGCGGTGGAGAAGGCCAGCAGCAACGGGTCCTTGATGGCGCGCAGCAGATGGAGAAAGTTCACCCTGCAGATGAGGCTCGCGCCCACCAGCAGCACGATGATGAAGAAGATCAGAGTGAAATACAGACAGAAGATCAGCTTCACCAACGGAACCAGCATGATCAGGCCGAACTTGCCGACCGTCCAGGCGATGGTACCGAACACGCAGAACGGGGCCAGCGTCATCACGTACGAGGTGAAACGGAACATCACATGCAGGATGCTGTCGGCGAGCTTGACGATGGGTTCGCCATACTTGCCCGCGGTGGCGGTGGCCACCCCGAAGAAGGCAGAGAAGAAAATGATCTGCAGCAGGCTCTCCCGGGACATGGCGTCGACGATGTTGACGGGAACGATGTCGATCAATATCTGCATGAGATCGACGGGCTTGTGCGCCGCGGCGCTGATCGCGCTGATATCGGTGAGGTTGGTGATGGGAACGCCGGTGCCGGGCTGGAACACGTTGGCCGCCAGAAGACCCAGGACCAACGCGAAGGTGGTTGCCACCTCGAACCAGATGATGGTCTTCAGGCTCAACCGCCCCAGTTGCTTGAAATCCTCGGAGCCGGCGATGCCGACGATCAGCGCGCTGAAAATGAGCGGCACCACGATCATCCGGATCATCCGCAGGAAGATGTCTCCGAGCACCTTCAGGTACGCCGCGTACTCGGGGAAGAGGAAGCCAAAGGCGATGCCCAGGAAGAGAGCGACGAATATCTGGCTGGTAAGCCCGAACCGTTTTTTCCGAGTCTCTCCCATTTTCCGCTCCTTATTACATCAGGCTGGTTGGATGAATCGTTGGGCCATCCCCAGGCGCGGGGAAGCATGACCAAGCATCAAGATGGAAGCGAGGACACCGCTCCATCAGGTTTCGGCATGGACCTGTAGCCGTTTTCTGGCCGTCACATTTAGCTTTTCATTTTCTCCGTCACCTTCAGGAAGGTGTCGATTTCTCCTGGGGTGGTGTAGTGCGCGGCCGAAAGCCGGACGATGCCGCCGCCCGCCCCCAACCCGTCCAGCATGTGCTTGGACATAGCGGACTTCCGGTTGTTCACGAAGATGCCCTGGTCCATGTAGCTGATGACCGAATCGGCCGTGTCCACTCCCTTGATGCTGAAGGGCACCAGGCAGCAGCGCCTGGAGAGGTCCTCGGGCACGCCGAAGACCTGGACATGGTCCATCTGCCTGAGGCCCTTCTGCTCGGGGGTTCCATTCAGGAGCTGCTGCAGCAGCGCCGCTTCATGGGCCTCCATCGCCAGCATGGCGGCGACGACGCGCTCCCGGCTGTCGCCGGACGGAGTGTAGTGCGAGCCGAACCAGCAGAGGTAGTCTGCGACGATGGACCAGGAGGCGTAGTCAAACTGGTCCTGGCTGCCCACAGCCCATTCATTGGGGGCCTTGCCGGACACCTTGTCGTGGGGGACCGTGGAGAAGCGCTCGGAAAGATGGGCGAAGGAGATGCCCCGCCGGGTGTAGGTCTTGTAGCCGCCAAACAGGTAGGCGTCGGCTCCGATCGCCTCAACATCGATGGGCGCATGGGGGGAATACTGGACGCCGTCCACGATGATGCAGAGATCCTCCTTGATCTTCCTAGCCTCGCGGACGATGCCTTCGGCATCCATCAGGGCGCCGGTGATGTTCGAGCCGTGGATGAAGGCCAGTACCGAGGTGTTGCGGTCGACCAGGTTCAGGATGGCCGCGGGATCGATGAACCCGGTGGCGGGGTTCAGCGGCGCGATCCGCCATTCCTTGCCGTAGGCCTCGGCGGCCAGCCGGGTACCGTCATAGGTGCACGGGTGGTCCAGCATGGTGGCGACCACGTTGGTGCCCGGGTAGCGGGCCGCCGCGTGCCGGATCAGCCGGAACAGCCCGTCCGTGGAGGTCTTGCTGGGGACGATGACGCCTGATTTGGCACCGAGGAAAAGGCGGACATCTTCTTCCCCCCGCTGTCTGACTTCCCGACAATGTTTCGCGCCCAATGTGAGCCGGCTGAACTGATCCGGTAGCAATAGCTCACGCTCCGCCGCCTCCATCACCGATTTCAGGCGCAATGATCCGGATGCGGAATCCAGGAAAATCCGCTTCCCGGAGAATGGGCATGCCTCGACGTAGGCAAACTTTGAACGAACCTCTTCCAGCAATTCCGCGGGGATCAAGCTTGTCTCAATGGTGGCTGCTTTCCTGGTATCCATATCTTACGTTCCCTGAAATGGAGTCGGCGGGTTGCACTGGGGTTGAAGCAGTTTGAGTTATGTTGAAATGTGATGGGGCCGCTTGCATAATAGAAAAAATAGATTGGCCCCATCACATTTCGGCATGGATCGGCTGAGGCCTGGCAAATGGAATTCAAGCAGCTTCGCGCCCTGCTGACCATCGCTGACACCGGCAGCGTCACCCGTGCGGCCGAGCTCCTGCACATCGTGCAGCCGGCCGTGTCCAGGCAGCTGCGCCTGCTGGAGGAGGACGTGGGCACGGCGCTGTTCGAGCGGGGCCACAACCGCATGGAGCTGACCGAGTCGGGGCGGATTCTCGTGGAATACGCCCGCCGCGCCCTGCACAACCTGGACCGGGCGCGCGCCGAGATCACGCCCCAGCTCGGGGAGGTGGCGGGCATCGTCACCATCGGGCTGGTGCCCAGCCTGGTCAATCTGCTCACCAGCCCGGTCATGGCCACCGTCACCGCCCGCTATCCCGGTATCAAGCTCCGCTTCTCCACCGGTGGCTACTCCGACCTGATGCAGGACTGGGTCGAGGCCGGCGAGGTGGACCTGGCACTCGTGTCCGACTACAAGCCCTCCCCCAGGATCCAAGCGGAGCCGCTGCTGGAGGAGAAGCTGTGGGTGGTCGGGCCGGCGGCGGCTGGGCTGCGCGCCGACCGCCCGCTGCCGATTAGCGAACTGGCCGGCAAGCCGCTGATCCTGCCCAGTTCCTTCAAGGGGTTCCGGCTCCTGGTGGAGCACGCCTGCACCCTGGAAGGGGTGCAGCTGACCATTGCCGTGGAAACCAATTCCGTGCATGTGCAGAGGTGCTTAGTCCTGGGCGGCCACGGGCTGACCATCCTGCCAATCGTGGCGGTGGCCGAGGACGTGGCCCTTGGGCTGCTG
>CAYWOW010000070.1:0-15153 GCA_964459005.1 uncultured Acetobacteraceae bacterium | reverse complement strand
GCCATGGCGGCCGCAGTAGTCGGCCCCGTGTCGGCACAGACATCTACGGTAGTTGTCTATACGGCAGCCCCGCAGAGCTTCGCGGATGTGCTCACCACGCAGTTCACCAAGGACACCGGCATCAAGGTGGAGCTGGTGGTGGCGGGTTCGTCGGACGTGGTCCGCCGCGTCATCGCCGAAGCCGGGAATCCGCGTGGCGACGTGATCTGGAGCATCGGCGCCGAGACGCTGGAAGCCAACACGAAGGTGTTGGAGCCATACACGCCGGCCGAGAAAGACGTGCTGGTGCCAGCCTATTACGTCAGCAAGGTGTGGGTGCCGTTCAGCGGCATCCTGGCCGCTTTCGTGGTGAATACGAACCTGGTGAAGCCGGCGGAATACCCCAAGACCTGGCGCGACCTCGGCGATCCGAAATGGAAAGGACAGATCTCCTCGGCGCGGGCGGACAGCTCGGGCTCGTCGTTCCAGCAATTGGCCACGGTGCTGACCATCTACGGCGACAAGGGTTGGGACGTCTATCGCCCGATCCTCGCCAATATGCAGCTCGCCGACAGCTCCGGCCTGGTGTCGCGGCTGGTGAACGACGGCGAGGCGAAAGTGGGCATCGTCCTGGAAGATGACGCGCTGCGCTACGTGAAGGGCGGCGGGCCGGTGGCGATCGTCTATCCCGAGGACGGCACATCCACCCTGGCCGACGCCATGGGGCTGATCAAGGGCGGGCCGAACCCGGCGAACGGCAAGAAGTTCATCGACTGGCTGCTGACCAAGCCGGCGCAGGAAGTCGTGGTGCGTGAACTGGGGCGGCGCGCGGTGCGCACCGACGTGCCCAGCGGCGGCGGCGCCAAACCGCTGACCGAGGTAAAGATCATCAACTACAACATCCCGGAAATCGCCTCCCACCGTGCCGCCTGGATAGCGCGCTGGACCGAGATGGCCGCCGCGCGTTGACCCGGTGCTGATCGAGGCGTTCAGCGCCGCACGCGACCCCGCCGACAGCACGACCAACGAGGATGCGCTGGTCGTGCTGCCCGGGCGTGGCTACGCGGTAATCGACGGGGTGACCGACCGTTCCGGGCTGCGTTACGAAAACATGCTGTCCGGCCGCTACGCCGCCCGGCTGGTGGCGCGTGAGCTGGAACGCGGGTTCGATGAGGCGATGCTGCGCGCGCCACTGCTGGCGGTGGCGCGGCTGACCGCGGCGATGGCCCGGGTCTATGCGACGCGCGGCAACACCGAGGCCGCCCGCGCCGACTGGGGGCAGCGCATCGCCGCGACGCTCGCGCTCGCCACTACCGACGGGGACGCGGTGCGCATCGTGCTGGTGGGCGACAGCGGCGTGCGGCTGAACGGCTCCGAGGTGGTGCGTGCGGACAAGGACCTCGACCGCATCACCTCGCGGCTGCGGGCGCGCACCTGGCATCTGGCGGCTGCCCGCACACAGGACGCCGAGCAGCGCGAGCGTGCCGCGCGAGCAGTGACAATGCGCGGCACGGAACAGGGCGCGGCGGGGCTGCCGGCGCCGCTCACGCAAGCCGATCTCGCCACGTTGCATGCGGCCGCGCTGGCGGATTGCCTCAGCGCCATGCCGCATCTGCCGGCCGGCGTGGTGAGCGCGGTGCTCGCCGGTGGCATCGTGGGCGGCCAAGGGGTGCACCAGAACAATCCAGATTCAGTGCTGGGGTATTCGTGCCTGGACGGATTCCCGGTGCCCCCGCAACTCGTGCGCGTGCTGGAGCGCCCGCGTGCGGAGGTCGCCACGGTCGAGCTGTTTACCGACGGGTATTTCAGGCCCGGCAAGGCTTTTGGCGTGGCTTCCTGGGAGGCGTCGTTCCGCGACGTTGAACGGACCGACGCGGAAAAAGTGCGCACGCATCTCTCCCCGAAGGGTTCAACTCCGCGCGTGTTTGCCGACGACCGGACTTATCTCGGCGTGCGGCTGTAGGCGTACCTTATCTGCCGTGCCTCTGATCGCTCATGTCCGCGCAACGCCGGCCCGGCCGCCGATCCGCTCAGGGAATTTTGGTAGAGCGCACGGCAAGCCCTAACGGCAGAGTGCGCACCCGTGCTGCTTTCTCGGCGATGGCGGAAACACCTTCGCGTCGGCGCAACTCGGCCCAGACTTCCTCCGGCCGCACCCCGGCGTCCACCCACAGGACGATCAGGTGGTAGAGCACGTCGGCGCTCTCGGCCACCAGCGCCCGGTGTTCGCCAAGGATGGCCTCGATCAGGCATTCCACCGCCTCCTCGCCGAATTTCTGGGCGATTTTAACGGTACCGCGCGACAGCAACCGGGCGGAGTGGCTCAGCTTCGGATCGGCGTCGCGCCGGCTCATCACCAGCGACCACAGCTGATCGAGCGCGGCATCGGATGCGCCGATCGCCGGGGCCAGGGCCGTCGGCAACGCCGCGCCAGCCGGCACGGCCGAGGCAGCCGGTTTGGCGAGCCGCCGTTTGGCCGCTCTCGTTTTCACCCGGCCCCTTTTCTCGCCGCGCGCGGGCTCAGGGCTGGGGCGCGCTTTCTTGGTCGGCTTTGCCATGCCTGCGCCCTCAAACCACACGCGCCACCAGCCGCACCGGCGAACCTGCGCCGTTGCCGTCGCAGCCCGTGGCTTGCTCGACCGGGTCGCCCGCGTCGAGCAAGGAGACGAAGTTGACACCCCGGACTATCCGTCCGTCCTTGACGGCAAGGCACAAAATGACCCGCTGCTTCAGCACAATAAACTCCCCTTGAAGCCGGCTTTTGCGCCGTTCCGTCGCGTCGGTGCAAGTACAGATCGCACGGGGCGGACGGTATTTACTGAAACAGGCCTCGACAACTTTGGAAGTGATCCGGTCACTCCGCCGCCCTTCGTTCAATGCGGGGCCGACGATCATACCTTCGAGCAATCCCGGGCCATTCGATCGCGTTTGGCCTTCTTCCTACGCCAGTCGCAACAGCGCCGCGCCCACCGCGATCGTGCCGGCCGCTGCCCAGCGCAAGGCTCCCGGCCTTTCGCCGAGAATGACCCGTGCCAGCACCAGGCCGAACAGCATCGCCGTTTCCCGCAGGGCTGCCACCGGCGCCACTGGCGCGTGCGTCATCGCCCACAGCGCGAGCGCATAACTGCCGATCGAGCAGGCCCCCGAGCCGAGCGCGCGGCGCATCTCCGGCGCACTCGCGTGCCAGGCCGCCCAGCCCAGGCGGTGTTGCAGCACCAACAGGCACGGCGCCGCAGTGAGGACGAAGATCCACATCGTATAGGCCAGCGGGGCGCCGGAAAGCCGCACGCCCACCCCGTCGATCACCGTATAGGTGGCGACCACCAGTGCGTTTGCCAGCGCCAGCCGGGCCGTTGCGGCTTCGCCCACAACACCCTGCCGGCGCGCCATCAGCAGCACGCCGCCGCACACCGCCCCGACGCCGAGCCAGCCGAGCGGGGGAAGTTTTTCGCCCAGCAACAGCCAGGCCGCCACCGCGACCAGCGCCGGGGCCACCCCACGCATGAGCGGATAGGCCAGCGCCACCGATCCGCGCGCATAGGCCGCCGCCACCAGCGTGAAATAGCCGACATGCACGATCGCCGAGGCCGTCAGGTACGGCCGCGACGCGACCCCGGGTTGGTCCAGGAACGGCAGGGTGAGCGCCGACAGCACGCAGGCCCCCGCCACCAGCAGCGCGGTTTCCCGCCACTGGTCCTCGCCCGCGCGCACGCAGACATTCCACGCCGCGTGCAACAAAGCGGCGAGCAGCACGGCCAGCAGAACGGGCAACGGCAACATGGTGCCAACTTGATCCGCGGCTGCCGCGTCGGGAAGACGGACGAATCCGGGAAGGGTCTATACGGTCGCGCCGGTGGCCTGCCGCGCCTCGTCGAGCGCGCGCCAGAGGTACCACGCGCCGACTGGGTACGGCGCTTCCTGAAAGCCGAGTTGAAGCGGGCTGACGTCAGCTACAAGGAGTTGGCCGAACGGCTGACGAGGTGCGGCTTGGAGGAAACCGAAATCGGGATCGCCAGCAAGTTGGCGCGCGGAACATTCTCAGCTTACGTTCCTTCTGGCATGTCTGGCTGCTGGAGTTGGAAGGGGTGCGGCTGACGGACCTTTCGGAGCATGCCGCCGTGAAGGTCGTTATTTTTCTGTTGAGCCCAGCCTGTCTCGCGACCTTCATTGTTCTCAATACGTTGCTGTCGTCAATTGTACAACAATGGGTACGCGATCAGGGATACTGCCCCAAAAAAAGACAAGACGTCCCTCGACCATGAAGCAGGCGAAAGCAATCAATTGGAGCCGCGGCGAGCTGTGGGACGCCTTGAAGCTCGCATCAACGCTGTAGCTAACGCAATACCCGTTTACCACAATCAACGCGATACCCATGAAAAAACTCGCTCAAAAAACGAAAATGCGGCTATCATTGCGCTGTTCGCCACCTCACTATTTGCTTTCCTGGCTGTTATAGTGCCTATAGTTTCCGCTTAGACTTTCTACGGACAATTGAACGCGGCAGAACTCGACAGGCGCGCCTGGATTGGTCCCATAAACGCCAACCTCCTCGCTGGTCTTGTAAAAGACCAAGGAATCAAGATTGACGTCACGTACATAAATACCGGGCGCGAACCCTGGACTAATTTCATCGCTTTGGCCAAGTCAATAGTTCTCTCCCAAGCGGCGTGGAACAACGGTGGCGCAAAGCAGTTTATTCTCGATTACAGAGTGGCGCGTTTTAATGTCCACGCAATCCAAGGAACTAGAGCAACCTTTCTGACAAGTGAAAAATCTTCTTATGTCGCTCATGATGACAATATATCTGATGATATTTCTGAATCTTTGAGATTTAAGGCGTCCAACGATCTGGTCTCTGGGAAGGATTTTTTCGCCATTTTTGAGTGTTTTGTTTACCACTCAGTCTCCAAAGAGCATTATATATCGGTTTGTTGTTCATATCAAGCTGAAATAACCGATAGGACACATCTGAATATTTACACCGTGGGAACTGACGCTGATTAGCAAAACAGCGGCCCATGCCGCCCGCGCCCACATGGCGCGCGCTCCTACAACTTACCCTCCCTCATGTTGGGATACTCCTCCCGGGTTCCCAATTTTTGATTTGGTGTTTGCGCCATAATACCGCACCGGTTCATATTGTTGGGCGACCAAGACCACCACGGACACAGGCCCCGCGCAGAGGTTGAACGCTATCGCCATTGGTAATAAGAGTTTGAGCCGGTACCGAAGGTGATAACCCAATTGTGGCCCCGAGTAGTGGAGGTCGATAAGGCGAACAAAATGAAGGTTGCAGAAGTCGTTTACGCCATCGGACAGTCTGGCTACATGCACCGCGACCTTGTGGCGGTAAAGGCCGGCGCAATACCGGATGGGTACATCTTTCGCGGCCCACCTGTGCTGCCCGGTTACGAGAGGATCGACGAGCCCGGCACCACCATCTCGGTCATGCTGGTCCTGGAGGACGGGCAGGTCGCGTTCGGCGACTGCGCCGATGTGATCCTCGCCGGCGCAGCCGGGCGCGACCGCGTGTTCAAGGCCGCGGAACACATCGCCACGTTGGAATGCGAAATGAAGCCGCGCCTGCTCGGGCGTACCGTGGACAGCTTCCGCCAGAACGCGGAAGTGTTCGATCGCAGCAGCATCGACGGCAAACCGCTCCACATGGCGCTGCGCTATGGCATCACGCAGGCCTTTCTCCACGCGACCGCCCTGGCCGCACACAGAACCATGACCGAAATCGTCGCGCGCGAGTACCACACCAGCCCAAGCACGCAGCCGATCCCGATCCTCGCGTCGGGCAATCGCGGCGACTGGTTGCAGCTCGACCGCGTCATCCTCAAGCGGGCGGAACTACTTCCACATGCCAGCTTCACTAGGCGCGAACATGTCGGGGAAAAAGGCGAGAAGCTGGCGGAGTTCGCCTCCACCGTCGCCCGGCGGGTGCAGGCCATCGGCGAGGCCGACTATCGCCCGCGCATCCACCTCGACGTCTACGGTACGCTCGGGGAGCTGTTCGGCGACGACACCGAGGCGCTGGCGGACTATCTCGCCACCCTGGTCGAGGCGGTACGGCCCTATGAGTTCCTGATCGAATCACCGATCATCGCAGCGACCCAGCCCGAACAGATCGACCGCTACCGGAGGCTGCGCGCGACGCTCCGGCGGAAAGGCATCTCCATCGGCGTGATCGTCGACGAGTGGTGCAACACGCTAGAGGACATCAGGCTATTCGCCGATGCGGCGGCCTCGGATTTCGTGCAGGTGAAGACTCCCGACCTCGGCGGCATCAACAACACTATAGAGGCGCTGCTTTATTGCCGCAGCCGCGGCATGGGGACGTGCCTCGGTGGCACCGCCAACGAAACCGACCAGTCGGCGCGCATCTGTACCCACATCGGCCTGGCCTGCAGCCCCGATTTCATGCTTGCCAAACCGGGACTGGGCTGCGACGAAGCGTTGATGATCCAGCGGAGCGAAATGGCCCGGACGCTGGCCTTGCTGAAGGCCAGGGCGGCCGCCTGACCGCTCCTTAGGAAGAGGTGCGGATGGCCGAAAGCCTGACTCCCGCCCCCGGCGGGACGCTGACCGAGCAGGCTGCCCGCTACTGGGCCCACGTTCGTTACGAAGACCTGCCACCGGCGATGGTGGCGCTGGCCAGGCGCTTTCTCCTCGATACGCTGGCGGCCGGCATCGCCGGCGCCGGCGCCGAGCCGGTGCAGGCCGTGATGCGCGCCATGAGCACCGCGCTTCAGGACAGCGGGGGAACGTCGGTGCTGTGGGGCCAGGCCTCGCGCCTGCCGCCGGTTGGGGCGGCACTGGTGAACGGCACCGCGGCGCACGCGCTGGAGCTCGACGACTTCGGCGGCTGCGGCCATTCGGGCGCGGTGGTCATCCCCGCAGCAATGGCGCTGGCGGGGCGAGGCGGCATCTCCGGTCGCGACCTGCTGGTGGCCATCCTCGCCGGCTACGACCTTGCCGCGCGCGTGCTCGACGGCGCCGGCGGGTATCGGCCGGTGAACCGGCGCGGCTGGCATTCCACCGGCACTTGCGGCAGCTTCGGCGCCGCCGCCGCGGCGGCCCGGCTGCTCGGGCTCAAGGAGGAACCCTTCGCCGACGCGCTCGGCATCGCCGGCAGCTTCACCGGCGGCATCTGGGCCTTCCTGGTGGACGGCGCGATGACCAAGCGCCTGCACCCCGGCAAGGCATCCGAAACCGGCCTCACCGCGACCCTGCTCGCGGCCTCCGGCATGACCGGGCCGCGCCATGTGCTGGAAGCCGAGTGGGGCGGGTTCTACGGGACCTATACCCCCGGCATCGCCACTCCGGAGGCGACGCTGGCCGGCCTCGGCGAACGGTTCGGCATCGCGGCATCGGGCATGAAGCCGTACGCCTGCTGCCGCAGCATCCATGCCTGCATCGACGCGCTGTTCGCGCTGATGCGGGACGCCGAAATCGGCAGCGACGGCATCGCCGGCATGCTCGTGCACGGCGATGCGCAGACGCGGCTGCAGTTCGACCGGCAGCACATCGCCTCACTGCTCGATGCGCAGTTCAGCCTGCCCTACACGCTGGCAGTCGCCGCCGAGAGCGGGTGCGCCACTATCGATCAGTTCCAGCCGCTGCGCACGCGCGAACCGGAAATCGCGCGCCTGATGGCGACGACCCAGGTACTGGCGGACCGCGAACTCGGCCCGACCGAATACCCGCCGCTGGAGCTGCGCCTCCAGGACGGCCGGACGCTGGAGCGCCAGATCGCCTTTGCCAAGGGAGCGCCGCAGAACCCGCTCACCGATGGCGAGCTGCGGCAGAAGGTGGAGTCGCTGATCGTTCCGGCTCTGGGGGCGGAGCGCTGCCGCGCGATCGTTGCCGCGGTGGAGGGGCTGGACGGGCTCCCCGACTGTCGCACGTTGCTCGATCTCTTGGCCGGGCTCGACCGGGAAGGCACCTGAGCCGATGTGGCGCTACCTCTTCGCGCGACTGGCCTGGGCGCTGCCAATCGTCGCCACGATCGTGGTGATCAGCTTCCTGATCATCCGGATCGTGCCCGGCGATCCGCTACAGGCCCTGGTCGGGGATTTTCCCGCGCCGCCCGACTACATCGCCCAGGTCCGCCACCAGTTCGGGCTCGATGCCTCGATCCCCCGGCAGCTCTGGCTCTACGCGGGCAACGTGGCGCACGGTAATCTCGGCTTTTCCTTCGCGAACCGTCAGCCGGTGCTGGAACTGGTCCTGGCGCGGGCCCGCCTCACCCTCTTGCTCATGGTGCCGGCGCTCACTGCCGCTGCTATGCTCGGGATCGTCATGGCCGTCGCGGCGGCGCAGCGCGCCGGCAGCGCCATCGACGCGGGCATCACCGCGCTCAGCCTGTTCGGCTATTCGGTGCCGATCTTCTGGCTTGGCCAGCTGATGGTAATGCTGTTCGCGGTCAGGCTCGGCTGGCTGCCGGCGGCGGGGATGATCTCGCTGCGCACCTCGCCGAGCGGATGGGCCGCGGTCGGCAGCGTGCTCTGGCACATGGTCCTGCCGGCCTTCAGCATCACCATCTACTATGTCGCCGTGGTGGCGCGCATCGCGCGGGCCAGCGTGCTCGCGGTGCTGTCGGAGGACTTCATCCTGACCGCGCTGGCGAAGGGACTCTCGCACCGCGAGGTGGTGTGGCGGCACGTGCTGCCGAACGCGATCATCCCGGTGGTGACGGTGATCGGCTACAATTTCGCCTATTCGCTGACCGGCGCCATCTTGGTCGAGACCGTGTTCGCCTGGCCCGGGCTCGGCAACCTGTTCATCGCCTCGATCACCAATCGTGACTATCCGGTCCTGCAGGGAATCCTGCTGGTCTCGGCGTTCATGGTCGTGCTGGTCAACCTTGCGACGGACCTCCTCTACGGGTTCCTCGATCCGCGCATCCGCCGCGGCTATGCGGTGCGCCATGCGTAGCTTCCCCGGCCGGTTCGCGCGCCAGCGTGCCGGTGTGGCGGCGGCGCTGTTCGTGGCCCTTCTGGTCGGGATCTGCATCGTGGGGCCGCTCATCGGGCTCGCCGAGGCGGACCGCATGTCCAATGACGTGCTGATCGCGCCCTCCGGGGGGCATCCGCTCGGCACCGACGATCTAGGCCGCGACGTGCTGGTGGATCTGCTGCTGGGCGTGCAGGTGTCGCTGTTCGTCGGGTTCGCGGCGGCGGTGGTGGCGTCTGTGCTCGGCACCGTCATCGGCGCCGCCTCCGGCCACTACGGTGGCCTCGCCGATCTCGCCGTTATGCGGCTGGCGGAAATCTTCCAGGTGATCCCGAGCTTCATCCTGGCCGCAGTCCTGGTCGCGCTTTCCGGCCCGGGGTTGATGCGCGTGGTCGCGGTGATCGCGCTCCTGGCTTGGCCGCAGGTGGCGCGCGTGATGCGCGGCGAGGTGCTGCGGATCAAAAACCTCGAATATGTCGATGCGGTCCGCTGCCTGGGGTTCCGCGAAAGCTACATCCTGTTCGCCGAAGTGATTCCCAACGCCATCGCGCCGGTGCTCGCGGTCGGCACCATGATCGTCGGCCAGGCCATCCTGCTCGAAGCCTCGCTGGCCTTCTTCGGCCTCAGCAGCGTCGACATCGTGAGCTGGGGGCGGATGCTGAATAGCGGGCAGCGATTCCTGTTCAATGCCTGGTGGCTGTCGTTCTTCCCCGGAGTGGCGATCTTCTCGACCGTGCTCGCCTTCAATCTGCTGGGCGACGCTATCGGCGCGACCCTTGACCCGAAGGGATCGCGCTAGGTGGCAAACTCCGAGCCCGGCCCCCCGCTCATCGAAGTGGACGATCTGCGCTTGGCGTACGTGATCGGCACGCAGGTCGTGCACGCGCTGCAGGGCGTCAGCCTGGTGGTTGGGGCGGGCGAGGTGGTGGGACTGGTCGGCGAGTCCGGGTCGGGGAAGTCGACGCTGGCGAGTGCCCTGATGGGCCTGACCGACCCGCGGCGTGCGCGCATCGACGGCGGGCGGATCGCCATCGACGGCAAGGATGTCACCCATCTTTCGGCGGCGGAGTGGGAGCGCATGCGCGGCCATCCGCTGGCCATGGTGTTCCAGGATCCGCTGAACTTTCTCAATCCGGTGATGCGCGCCGGCCGCCAGATCGGCGAGAGCGTCCGGCGGCACGACCCGGGGGTCGACGTTTCGGCGCGAGTGCACGAACTGCTCGAACTGGTGCGGCTGCCGCCCTCCAGCGCGCGCGCTTATCCGCACGAGTTGTCGGGGGGAATGCGCCAGCGCGTGCTGCTGGCGATCGCGCTCGGCTGCCGTCCGCGCCTCTTGATCGCCGACGAGCCAACCACCGCACTCGACGTGACCACCCAGGCGGAGATCATGTTGCTGCTACGCGATCTTTGTCGGAGCCTGGGGATGGCGATGCTGCTGATCAGCCACGACCTCGGCCTCGTCGCCGACGCCTGCGAGCGGATCCACGTCATGTACGCGGGGCGGATCATCGAATGGGGCGAGCGGCGGGGGGTGTTCGGCAACCCCTGCCATCCCTACACGATCGGCCTGCTGCAGTCGGCCTACGCCGCGCGCAATGCCGCCGGGCGGTTCGTGACCATCGGCGGGGAGGCGCCGAACCTCGCCCGGCCTGCCGAGGGATGCCCGTTCGCCCCGCGCTGCGGGTTCGTACTGGAGGCGTGCAGGCGGATGCCCGATGCCGTACCGGTGGAAGGCGACGGCGCGCACACGCTGCGCTGCTGGAATGCCCGCTCGGTCCGCGCGGCCGCGAACGGGGCATCGGAGCAGGCCGATGCCGGCTGAGGAAGCGCCGCCCCTGCTCGTGCTGGAAGACATCGCGAAGACGTTCCGCAGCGCCGGTGGCGAGACGGTGCACGCCGTGCGCGGGGTCAGCCTGACGGTGCGGGAACGCGAGACGGTGGCGCTGGTGGGCGAAAGCGGCTCTGGCAAGTCGACGCTCGGGCGCATCGCGCTCGGCCTGATCCGCCCCGATGCGGGCCGCGTACTGCTTGCGGGCCGCGACCTCGAAGCGCTTTCGACGCGCGAATTCCGTCGCGCCAGGTGCGCCATGCAGCCGATCTTCCAGGACCCGACCGCGGCGCTCAACCCGCGCCGGACCATCCGCTCGCTGCTCGGCCAAGCCTGCGGCCGGTTCGCGGGCGACGTCGAGCAACGCTCGATCGAACTCCTGGAAAGCGTCGGGCTGAGGCCCGGCGCGGACTACATGGGGCGGCTGCCGCACGAGTTGAGCGGCGGGCAGCGCCAGCGGCTGGTGCTGGCGCGCGCCATCGCCATGCAGCCCCGCCTGGTTATCGCGGATGAGCCCCTGTCCGGCGCGGACGTCTCGATCCGCGGCCAGATCCTCAACCTGCTGCTCGACATCCGGGAGGAGCGGGGGGTGGCCTACCTGATGATCACACACGACATTTCGGTGGCGCGGGCGTTCGCCGACCGGGTCGCGGTGATGATGCAGGGACAGATCGTGGAGTGCGGCCCGGCCGAGGAGGTGCTGACCGCGCCGCGGCACCAGTACACGCAGCGCCTGCTCAAGGCTGTGCCCTCGATCGAGCGGACGGCGGCGATGGCCGGGCCGGCGTATGGGCTGGCGGAATCGCGCGCCAGGGCTAGTGCGCTTTCGGCCGGAGTGGGGCACAGTGGCGCTTCCGGGTGAAGGGGGTTGATGATGGCTGCCTGCACGCATCGCATCCGCTGGCTTCTGGCCTTGGCGGGAATCTCGTTGCTTGGCTCGGGCGCCATCCTGGGATTGTCCGGCGCCGCCGTTGCGGCGCCGGGGGAACCTCAACGCGGCGGCGCGGTGATCCTGGCCATGGGCAACGACCCACCCTCGCTCAACCCGGACATCTCGACGGGGTCGCCTGAGGCCTCTCTGGGCTGCATGGTGTATGAAGCGCTGCTGCGCTTTGGCCCAGGTTTCAAGGTCGAACCCAATCTGGCCAGTTCCTGGGACATCTCGCCCGACGGCCTGACCTACACGTTCCATCTGGTCACGGCGAACTGGCACGATGGCCAGCCCTTTACCTCCGCGGACGTCAAGTACACGCTGACCGAAGTCAGCGGCAAGTACGGGCCGTTCTTCGCGGCCGCCGCCAAGGCGATCATGAATATCGAAACGCCGGATGCGCACACGGTCGTCGTTCACATGCAGCGGCCGTTCGGTCCGCTGCTGGCCTCGATGACGTGCGAAAAGAACGCCGCGATCATGCCGGCACACCTGCTCGCCGGCAAGGATGTCCTGACCAGCCCGGTCGTTCTGAACGCGCCGGTCGGCACCGGCGCGTTCAAGCTCGGCGAGTGGGTGCGGGGCGACCACATCACGCTGGAACGCAACGCTGATTACTGGCGCAAGGGAGAGCCTTATCTGGACCGGATCATCGCCAGGTTCATTCCGGACCCGACGAGCCGCGTGCTGGGCCTGCAGGCCGGCGAGATCGACTTCATCGACGAATATTTCCTGCCGCTCAGCGCCTTCAAGATGATCGAACACGATCCGCGCTTCCAGTTGCACGAAGTCGCCTATCCCGACGACGACCTGATCATCCTCAACACCAGGCACCCGCCGCTCGATCGCGCCGAGGTCCGCCAGGCCTTGATGGTCGGGCTCGACCGCAACTACATTCTGAAGAACGTCTTCTTCGGTGTCGGACAGGTCGGGGCGGGGCCGATCGACAGCCGCATGACCTGGGCGTACAATCCGCAGGTCGATTACGAAAAGATGTATCCCTACGATCCTGCGAAGGCCAGGGCGATGCTGGATGCGGCCGGCGTGAAGCCCGGCGCCAACGGTGTCAGGTTCACCATGAGCCTGGTTTTCGATTCGACGCGGCCGGACTTCGTCCAGTTCGCCGAGGCGGTGAAGCGGTTCTGGCAGGACATCGGCGTCAACGTCGTTCTCAAAGGTTCGGAACGCGCTGTCGAGCTCAAGCAGGTCTTCTCGGAGTACGATTTCGACGCCACGCTGCAGAACTACACGACCGCCGGGGACCCGGCCCTCGGCATCGAGCGGCTCTACGTGACCGAATCGATCAATCGGGCGGCGAATTTTGTCAACGCCTCGCAGTATTCCAACCCGGAGGTGGACGAGCTGTTCAGGAAGGGACGCGACGCGGCGACCGAGGAGGAGCGCGCCAAGCACTATTTCGCGGTGCAACCGATTCTGGCCCGGGACCTGCCGGCGCTCGTGATCCACCAGCAAGCAGAGATCGACGCCGCGAGCAACGGCCTGCACGATCTGTGGACGGCTCCGGACGAATTGCGGTGGGATTCGATCTGGATGGAGAAGTGAGCCTGGCCGAGCCGCTCAAAATCACATTCGAGTCAACCCGTTCGCCGGTTGGTATCAATCTGCTCCATGAAATCCCGGGACCATACAATCGAGGGATCACGAAGGGGGCGGGTCAGCCGGCACGAGGACGCACTTCGCACGGCCGCCATCCCACCTGAAACCGGTCCGTCGTCCGGTTCGGCACAACGTGTCTCGCCGAGGAGGTAATGGCGAAAGCGCCCACAGGTCACATGGACTGCCGCAGTTATCGGTCGCCGAAGCGCCAGCACACCGTGCTCGTACCGAGTTTCACAATGTCGCCGGCGACTTCGTGACCGATAATGCGCAGCAATTCCCCCGCCTTCCGGCATCCCGACGGGAGATACAGATCCAATCGGCGCGAAAGCAAAACACCACTGCTATTGAGCAGGCGACTTCACCGCCAGGTAAACCGCCTTGACATCTCCAAGATTGGCGGCAGCGTGCCCGTCGCCGGCCGGGATGAAGAGTGCCTGCCCAGCGCGCGCGGTGATCTTGTTCTGATCCTTGTCCGTCATGGTCAACGCCCCTTCCAGGATATAAAAGACCTCCTCCTGGTGGGGATGGGCGTGGAAAACGGAGGTCCCGCCGGGTTGGGCCGTTCCGATTTTGACGATGCAGGTCTTGGCACCGGCAATTTCCCCTGCGATTTCCTGAGCGGTGCAGTTGGTATGATCTGGAATGGGGAGTACTGGGTTTGCGGCAGGATTGATGAGTTTCATGATGTTCTCCGGGTATTGAAGACCAGGTTGGAGTGATTCCACGATTCAGCAGGGCGACCCAGCGTCGCCCTGCTCCCGCGGTTCTGGCGCGCCGGCGGTGGCCGAAAAGCCGATCAGCGCCGTCTCATCGCATCGGGCGATTCATCGAACTTGTCGACGTCCTGCGCCGTTACCACCGTGATCGGGGTGCGGACCTCGCGGGGAACCGTCTCTCCGTTCAGCGCCTTCACGCACACCGACACCGAATAATAGGCCTGTTCATAGACGCCCTGAGAGATGGTGAACTGCAACAGGCCGCTCTTCAGTGCGGCCACGGTGGGAGCCTGGACATCAAAGGCACCGATGATGACCTTGCCCTTCAGGCCCGCCGAGGCGACCGCCTCGGCCGCACCTTCCGACATGACGCCCCCGACGTCGACGATGCCGCCCAGGTCAGGCCAACTCTGCAGCGTATCCTCGGTGATCTTGCGGCCTTCGTCGAACATCCAGTGCCCGGAGATCGCCTTGTACGTGATCTTCGGATAGTTCTTGTCGAGATAGGCCTTGAGACCCTTGATCCGATCGTCGGACGTCTGCTGCCCAGGGACGCCTTCGAGGATGAGAAGCTTGCCGGTGCCCTTCATCATATCGCCGATCGTCTTGGCGATCACCTCGCCGGCCTGAACACTATCCACGCCAACGAAGGAGAGATAGTCGTCGCCCGCGCCGAGGGTGTTGTCATAGACGACCGGAATCCCTTTTTTCACGATGGATGCCACCGGCCCCTGGATCGCCTCGGAATTGGCGGGCGCCAGAACCACGCAATCGGCACCCCTGGTGACGATGTCCTCCAGCATCGATTTCTGCTCCCCGACGTTATCCGCCTTGGTCGGAGCATATCGAGAGACATTGACTCCCATATTCACGCCGGCTTTTTCCGCCGCGATGAGATGGGTCTCCCAAACGGGCGTCGCCAGCGACTTGACGACGATCGCAATGTTGTAAGGCCTGTTGGCCTTCACCTTGGCATCGAAATTGTAGACGGGCTGGCCCGGATTGATGCCTTTCATGACCACCGCAGGCCTCGCGCCGGCAGGGGCCTGAGTGGCCGGTTGGGCAACGGCGGCGCTGGACGAATATCCGATGAGCGGAATCGAGATCATCGCCGCGGATGC
>CAYWOW010000069.1:0-15192 GCA_964459005.1 uncultured Acetobacteraceae bacterium | reverse complement strand
GCATTCCCACCGTGCTCTATGGCGCGGGGCCGCACACGATCGAGGAAGCGAACGCCCACCGCGCCGACGAGCGCCTGCCGCTCAACGACCTCGCCAAGGCGACCGAAGTGGTGGCGCTGACGCTGGCGGAGTTGCTCGGCGCGGCGGACTGAACGGAACTCCCCCTCCCGCAAGGGGAGGGGGAGAAGAAGGCGGGTTCAGGCCAGGCCGTGCGAACCCTTCAACTCGGCATAGGCCGCGTCCAGCCCCTGGCGGAACAGCGCCACCATTTCCCGCAAATTTTCCGCGGTCATGATCAGCGGCGGGCTGAAGGCGACGCGGTCGCCGATCGCACGCACCACCAGCCCGGCCTCGTGGCACTTGGCTTCAACCAGCGCGCCGGCTTTCGCCGCGGCGGGGAAGGGGGTGCGGGTGGCCTTGTCGGCCATCAGCTCGACGCCGGCGATCAGCCCGACGCCGCGCGCATTGCCGACCAGCGGATGGTCCTCGGTGGCTTTCAGGCCCTGCTGCATCACCGGCGAAACGTCGCGCACATGGTCGAAGATGTTGCGTTCCTCGTAGATCTTCAGCGTCTCGACGGCCACCGCGCAGGGCACCGGATGGGCGGCATAGGTGAAGCCGTGCGCGAAACTGCCGATCTTCTTCGATTCGCCGATCATCGCCTGGTAGATCTTCTCGTTCACCATCAGCGCCGATATCGGCAGGTAGGCGGCCGACAGCGCCTTGGCGCAGGACAGCATGTCGGGCTTGATGCCGTAGGTCTGGCAGCCCCACACGTTGCCGGTCCGCCCGAAGCCGCAGATCACCTCGTCGGCAACCAGCAGGACATCGTATTTGCGCAGCACCGCCTGAATTTTCTCCCAGTATGTCGCGGGCGGCGTGATCGCCCCGCCGGCGCCCTGCACGGGCTCGCCGAAGAACGCCGCGACGGTGTCCGGGCCCTCGGCGAGAATGAGCTGTTCCAGCGCGTCGGCCATCCGGGTGGCGAACTGTTCCTCGCTCTCGCCGTCATGATGGCCGCGGTAGTAGTTCGGGTTCTCGGTGTGCTTGAAGCCGGGCAGCGGCACGTCGAAGTCGACATGCATCGCGGGCTGGCCGGACAGGCTCACGGCCGCCACCGTATTGCCGTGGTAGCCGCGCACCCGGCCGATGATCTTCTTCTTCTGCGGCTTGCCGATGGCGTTGTGATAGTACCAGGCCAGCTTGATGGCGGTGTCGTTGGCTTCCGATCCCGAGCAGGAGAACAGCACCTTGCTCATCGGCACCGGCGCCAGGGCCAGCAGCCGCTCGGCCAGTTCCACGCTGGGCACGTTCCCCTTGGCGAAGAAATGGTGATAGGACGGCAGCACCAGCATCTGCTTGTAGGCCGCCTCGGCCAGCCGCCGCTCGGAGAAGCCGAGCGAGGCGCACCACAGCCCGGCCATCGCCTCGAGGTATTTCTTGCCGCTGTCGTCGTAGACGTAGACGCCCTCGCCGCGGGCCATCAGCGTGCCGCCGGTTTCCCGGTAGGACGCGATGTCGGTCTGGTGGTGAACGACATAGGCAATGTCGCGCGCGTGCAGCGAATTCGGGGCGAAGGGCGCGGTCATGGGGACCTCCAGGATGCGATGCGGCAACTTTCCGCCGCGACGGCGCTCACCGCAAGCCCCGGCTTGCCGTTTGGCATCAGTCGGTCAGGCCATAGTGGACCTGCACCGTCACGGTGACGCTGTCCGCCGGCATTTCCTGGGTGAAGGCGGGCAGGGCGGCCCCGCGCAACATGGCTTGTGCCGCGGAGTCGAGCACCGGCGAACCGCTGGAGCGGACAAGCACGACATCGCGCACGCGACCTGACCGGTCGGCGGTGAAGCGCAGCACCACCCCGCCTTCCGTGCCGCTCCGGCGGGCCTCGTCCGGATAGGTCTTGCGCGATGTCAGCCAGGCCGCCAGCGCCTGCCGCCAGGCCGCGCTGACCGGGGCGGGGGAGGGTGGCGGCGGGGTCACCGGCGGCGGCGCGGCGGCGACCGGGGCTGGCTCGGGCGGGGAAGGACGCGGCGGGGATGGCGGCGCCGGTCGCCGCACGACCGGCGCCGGCCTGGGCTTGGCAATCGGGACCGGCGGCGGGGCAGGTTCCGGCGGCGGCGGCGTGGGCTCCGGCGGCGGCGGGGCAGGTTCCGGCGGCGGGGGCTGAACGACTGGCGGCGGGTCGGCCGGAGCGGGCTCCGGTGCGGACTCGGCGACCGGCGCCGGCGCTTCGAACACCAATTCGACGGGCAACTCGGTCAGGGGGCGGGGCGGCACTGCCCCCACCCCCGCAACCAGCAGCGCGCCGACGACCACGGCATGCGTCAGCACGGACAGTGCGAGCGCCGCGGGCCGCTGGCGCACGGCGGCGCTGACCGGGTTCCGGCCCGGTGTCGGCGGATTCACGCGGAGCATCGTTTGCCGCAACGGGTCCCTTGTCAGGCGGTCAGAGTTGGTACGTTATATCATAACCAATTTGGCCCGCCCCGCTACCCCGTGCGACGCTGGAAAAGGAAGCCCCGCCGATGCCCTGCCGCCGTGTCCTGCTGGCTTCCTGCGCCGCCATCGCCCTGCTGGCCCGCCCGGCGCGCGCCGACGACCCCGCCCCGGCCGCGCCGGAGGTCTCGATCGACATCCCGGTAATCGCGCAACGCCTCGACACGGCGCGCCAGCAGATCCAGCCGGGCCTGGGCGCGACCGTGTACAACTTCTCGCCGCAGACCTTGGCAACCATCCCGCAAGGCGAGAACGGGCCGCTCAACCAGGTGCTGCTGCAAGCGCCCGGCGTCGCCGAGGACAGTTTCGGCCAGATCCACCTGCGCGGCGAGCACGCCAACGTCCAGTATCGCCTGAATGGCGTCGAACTGCCGGAAGGGCTGTCGGTCTTCGGCCAGGCCATCGAATCGCGCTTCGCCAACCAGATGTCGCTGATCACCGGCGCGCTGCCCGCGCAATACGGTTTTCAGACCGCGGGCGTGGTCGATATCCAGACCAAGACCGGCATCACCAACCCCGGGCTCACGGTATCGGCCTATGGCGGCAGCTGGAACTGGATGCAGCCGAGCTTCGATTACGGTGGCCGCAGCGGTCCGGTCGACTGGTTCGTCACCTCCGACTTCATGCACAACAACCGCGGCATCGAGAACGCGACATCGAGCTTCGACGCGCTCCACGACACCACCAACCAGTTTCACGGCCTCGCCTATCTCTCCGCCATCGTCGATCCAGATACCCGGGTCAGCCTGATCCTCGGCGGCTTCGACGGCAGCTTCCAGATTCCCAACAATCCCGGCCAGCCCACCCTCGGATTCGCGGTCAACGGCGTGACCAGCTTCGACAGTTCAAAACTGAACGAAACCCAGGACGAGCGCACCGAGTTCGCCATCGTGTCGTTACAGAAACATGTCGGCGACGTCGACGTGCAGGTTTCCGCCTACACCCGCGACAGTTGGCTGCATTTCTCGCCGGACTGGCTCGGCGACCTGCTATTCAACGGCATCGCCCAGGAGGCGACGCGCTCCGACACCGCCTATGGCGTGCAGACCGACGCCAGTTGGCGCATCGACGACCGGCACACGCTGCGCTTCGGGTTCCTCGCTCAGGAGGAGCTTATCGGCGCGCGGACCACCTCGCAGGTGCTGCCGGTCGATGCCACCGGCACGCCGACCACCGATGTTCCGCAGACCATCGGCGACAGCTCGCAGAACACCGGCACCCTTTACGGGCTCTATGTGCAGGATGAGTGGCGCATCCTGCCGACGGTGACGATCAATACCGGGCTGCGTTTCGATGTGGTGAATGAACTCACCCACGAGAACCAGATCAGCCCGCGGATCAACGTGGTCTGGAAGGCGACCCCGACGACGACGCTGCACGCGGGCTACGCGCGCTATTTCGTGCCGCCGCCGTTCGAGTTGCTTTCCTCCGCGACGATCACCAAATTCCTCGGCACCACGGCGGCGCCGTCGGTGACCCAGAACGATCCGACGCGCGCCGAACGCTCGCACTATTTCGATCTCGGCGTGAGCCAGGTGGTGCTTCCGGGGCTCACCCTCGGCATCGACGGCTACTACAAGATCGCCAAGAACCTGATCGACGAGGGCCAGTTCGGCGCGCCGATCGTCCTGACCGCGTTCAACTATGCGCACGGCGTGCAGCAGGGCGTCGAAGTCACCGCCAGCTACGACCGCGGCCCCTGGTCGCTCTACGGCAACGCGGCCTGGTCACGCGCCATGGGCAAGGACATCGTCTCCGCGCAGTTCAACTTCGCTCCCGACGAGCTGAATTTCATCGCCAACAATTACATCCACCTGGACCACGACCAGACCTGGACCGGTTCGGCCGGCGCCGCCTACACGCTGAACCGGAGCAGCGATTATCCGACGCGGTTTTCGGTGGACGCGACGGTGCAGAGCGGCCTGCGCGCCACCATCGCGGGCGGGGTGCCGAACGGCATCGCACTGCCGACCTACGGAGTGGTCAACCTGTCCGTGGTCCAGAAGCTGAAGCGGACGCAGACGGAACTGCGGCTCGACGTGCTGAATGTCGCCGATGCGATATACCAGATCCGCAATGGCACCGGCGTCGGCGTCGGCGCGCCGCAATACGGCATACGCCGCACCATCCTGGCCGGTCTGGCGCAACACTTCTGAGCTAGCGCGGCACCCCGGCCCCCACGGTGTCCAGGCGCTTCCACCGGAAGATCGCCACGGATACCGCCCAGCAAAGGATGAAAATGGCGATGACGGCAAACCCGAAAGTGGAGAAATTGTCGTTCAGGCTGCCCACGGTGTCCCAGAACGGCCCGGTCAGGGCGAATTGGTCGCCCAGCAGCCCGAGCACCTCGATGCCGCCGATCAGCAGCGCCACCAGCACCGAGGAGGCGGTCATCGTCAGGTTGTACCAAAGCTTGCGCAGCGGGTTGACGAAGGCCCAGCCATAGGCGCCGACCATCAGGGTGCTGTCGGCGGTGTCCACCAGGGTCATCCCGGCGGTGAACAGGGCGGGAAACACCATGGCCTGCCAGGGCGACATGCCCTGCGCCGCCTGGGTCGCGGAAATCCCGAGCAGCCCGACCTCGGTCGCCGTGTCGAAGCCCAGGCCGAACAGGAAACCGAGCGGATACATGTGACCCGGCCGCTTGATGGCGTCGAACAGCGGCCGGAACAGCCGCGCCAGCAGTCCGCGCCCGGACAGCAGCATGTCGAGCGCGTGCTCGTCGAGCGCCCCGCCGCGCCGCACCTGGCGGAAGCTGCGCCAGATCCCGCGCAGGATGGCCAGGTTGGCGAGCCCGATGATGATCAGGAAGGCGCCCGACACCAGCGTGCCGACCACCCCGCCGAGGCTTTTCATGCCATCGAGTCCCTCCGCCGCCACCGCCGCCACCGCGATCGCTGCCGAGGCCAGCACGACGATGGTCGAATGGCCGAGCGAGAACCACAGCCCGACGGTCAGCGGACGCTGGCCCGCCTGCATCAGCTTGCGCACGACGTTGTCGATGGCGGCGATGTGGTCGGCGTCCACCGCGTGGCGCAGGCCGAAGACCCAGGCCAGCAGGGCGATGCCGAGCATCGTCGGCCGGTCGTGAAAGATCGTCCACGCCCACACCCATGCCGCCGCGTTCACCGCGGCCAGGCCACCGAAAAGAACCCCGATCCGGCCCCGCGAATGATCGGCCTGCATGCCACCGTCGCCCGATAAGAAGTTTTGCGCCGGACTGCTTACACCATTCACGCGCGCGTGACAGCAGGAAGTGGCCGGGATGCTGGCCTGCCTCAGGCGCCCAGCAACCGGATGAAGCCGCCCAGGCCGCCCAGGCCGTCCAGCCGCTCCATCTCCATCACGCGCTCGACGATGCCGTCGGCCCGGGCCGCCGGGATGCGCCGAACCGCGAGCTTCATGAACTTCTCGATGACATCCCCGGCGCTGGCGAAGGACTGCTCGCTGCCCCGCGGCGCCTCGACGGTCTCCTCCAGCACCGTCCCGTCGCGCAGGCACGCCACCACCCGCACCATGTGCCGGTACCGCGAGCCGCGCCCCGTGATGGCGGGGTCCTCCACCACCGAGACGCGATCGGCCAGTTCCATCCGCGCCGGGTCCGCCAGCGCCGCCTCGGTGAACTGGTCGATGAAGGCGTCGCCCTCGAGCAGCAGGGTGGCGACGCAATAGGGCAGGTTGAGTTGCGCCGCGGTCAGCCCCTGCGGCTGGTAGCGCCAGCCCACGTGGTCCACGGTGACGCGCGAGCCGTGCACCGTGACCGCGGCGACGTCGGCGGCGCCGAAGCGGTGCCGCGCCAGCATGCGCCGGATCGCGTCGAGCGTCGTATGGTTGCTGCCGACGCAGGAATAGAATTTCAGCGCGATGCGCAGGGTCTCGAACCGCTCGCCCAGGCCGGCGGCGAGTTCGGCCCGGTTGAACCGGTCCGTCGAACGCGAGAACGTCGTGCAGAACCCGCCGTACGGGTTCTCGAAAACATCGACGATGCCGGTGAACCCGGCTTCGGCCAACAGCGCGGCGTAGAGGCCACTCTGCGCCGCGCGCCCCGCGTGCATCCGCTTCACCATGGCGCCGAACTGCGCCGCCATCAGCCCGGCCGACTGGGTCCCGGCGATGCCGAGCGCGTGCACGGTCTGCTCCGGCGTCAGCCGCAGCGCGGCGGCGGCGCCGCTGGCCGCCGAGAACACGCCGACCGTGGCGCCGGAATGCCAGCCCTGGCCGATATGCTCGGGCCCCATGCACATGCCGACGCGCGGCCCGATCTCATAGCCCGCGACCGCCGCGGTCAGCAGGTCCCGCCCCGTCATGCCCGGCCGCAATTCGGCCACCGCCAGCACGCCGGGCAGCGTCACCGCGCCGACATGCAGCACGCCGACGCGGTGCACGTCGTCGAGTTCGAAACTCTGCACCAGGGTGCCGTTGACCAGCGCGGCATGCGGCGCCGACAGGCGCTCGTCCGTGCCCCAGACCCGGCAGTCCTGCGTCCGGTCGAGCCTGCCCAGGGTGTCGCGCAGGATGCGGCTCCACTCGAGCCCGGCGCCGAAGATGGCGCAGCCCAGCGAATCGAGGATGAGCAGCTTGATCCGCTCGATCACCTCGGCCGGGATCGCCTCGTACCGCAGCCCCGCCACGAACGCGGCGATGGCGCGGGTGTCGCTGTTGTCCGCGGGTTGCGGGTGGTCCATTCGGGTGGCTCCTGTTGGTGTCGTCAGGCCTGGGCGGCCTCGTTGCCGGCCCGGACCTTGTTGACCAGCAGGGCCGCGATCAGCGATGTGGCGGCGGCGCAGGACATCCAGGCGCCGGGCATGGCCCGGTTGCCGGTGAAGTGGATCAGCGCCGTGCAGATCGCCGGCGTGAAGCCGCCGACCGTCGCGGTGGCGAGGTTGTAGGCCAGCGAGAAGGCGGTCGTGCGCACCGACTCCGGCATGATCTCGGTCAGGTAGACGATCATCGCGCCGTTGTAGACGGCGTAGACGAAGGCAAGCCAGAGCTCGACGATCATCAGGCGCTCAAACGACGGCGCCCCAGCCAGCCACGACATCACCGGATAGGCCGTCAGCAGCGCCGCGATGGTGGAGGCGATCAGCAACGGCCGGCGGCCGGTGCGGTCGGACAGCGCGCCGGCCAAAGGGATGACGGCGAAGTTCAGGATGGCCACGCA
The DNA here is from genome assembly GCA_964459005.1 of uncultured Acetobacteraceae bacterium. Lineage (GTDB taxonomy): Bacteria > Pseudomonadota > Alphaproteobacteria > Acetobacterales > Acetobacteraceae > Rhodovastum. The sequence goes on along the minus strand of CAYWOW010000069.1, from coordinate 7,532 downwards.
CAGCGTCACCACCAGCGCGTCGAGGCTGGAAAGCTTCAGCACCTGGCTGCCGAACGTCGGCGTGTACGCGGTGACCAGGTAGAACGACACCGTCGTCATCGCGATCAGCAGCATGCCGACGAGCAGCAGGCGCCAGCTCGCCGCCATGGTGCGGACGATCTCGCCCGGCGTCGGGTGGTGCCGCTGCGCCAGAAATTCGTCGGTTTCCGCCAGCGACCGGCGCAGCAGGAAAACGAACGGCAGGATCATGCAGCCCAACAGGAAGGGGATGCGCCAGCCCCACGCGTCCATATCCTCGGGCCGCAGCGCCAGGCTGAGCCCGACGCCGAGGATGGCGACGAGCATCACGGCAAGCTGCTGGCTGGCCGATTGCCAGCTCACGTAGAAACCCTTGTGCCCGGGGGTCGCGATCTCCGAGAGATAGACCGAAACGCCGCCCAGCTCGGCCCCCGCGGAGAAGCCTTGCAGCAGCCGCCCGATGACGATGAGGACCGGCGCGAACAGGCCGATCGTCTGGTATCCCGGCACCAGGGCCATCGACAGGGTGCCGACCGCCATCACCGCGAGCGTGAGGATCAGCCCGGCCCGGCGGCCCCGCCGGTCGATATAGGCGCCGAGGAAGATCGCGCCGAGCGGGCGCATCAGGAAGCCGGCGCCGAAGGTCATCAGCGACGACATCAGCATCGCGAAATCCGAGCCGTGCGGAAAGAACGCCCGCCCGATCGCCGACGCGTAATAGGCAAAAACAAAGAAGTCGTACATCTCCAGGAAATTGCCGCCGGAGACACGGACCACCGCCGCCAGTTTCGACTGGCGTGATAGTTGGGGCGCTGCCACGAGCATTTTTATTGCTCCGTTCTGGTTACCCGGTGTCTGGCCTCGGCGGGCGGGCGGAGCGGTCCGCTCCGGCTCGCGGCGACGATGAAATCGTTGTGCCGTTACACGATGCATCGTTGATTGTCGAGGACGGTTGGTCCCAGTATCGCGGCAGCGAATTCAAACGGGGAGACCGCAATGGACAAGCAAGCGCAACGCCGCACCATGCTGGGCCTTGGCGCCGCCGGGGCGATGGTGGCCGCCGGCTCGCTGCTCGACGCCCGCCGCGCCGCCGCGCAGGCCCAGCCGACCAGCCTGCTGCGCACCGTGCTCGACCGCGGCCGGCTGATCGTCGGCACCGGCAGCACCAACCCGCCCTGGCACTTCGAGGACGACCAGGGCAAGCTCACCGGCATGGACATCGCCATGGCGCGCATCCTCGCCAAGGGCCTGTTCGACGACGAAACCAAGGTGGACTACGTCCGCCAGGACCCCGCCGCGCGGGTTCCCAACGTCACCACCGGCAAGGTGGACGTGGTCATCCAGTTCATGACCATGTCGGCGGCCCGCGCCCAACTGGTCGCCTTCTCGCGGCCCTACTACGTCGAGGGCGCGGCGCTGATGACCTCGCCGAAAAGCAAGTATCCGACCTACAAGGAACTGCTCGCCGCCGGCGCCGCCGTGCGCGCCTCGGTGCTGCAGAACGTCGACGCCGACACGCTCGTGCACAACGCCCTGCCGCAGGCCCAGGTGATGCAGCTCGACAGCCAGGCCAACGTTTTCCAGGCCGTCACCGCGGGGCGCGCCGACGTCGCCATCGTCGATGCCTCCACCGTGAAGTGGCTGGTCAAGCGCAACCCGGGGGTCTACGCCGATCCCGGTTACGCCTACGAATCCCAGCTTTACGGCGCCGCGGTGCGGCAGGGCGATCCGGACTGGCTGAACTGGATCAACACCTGCTTCAACGTCGCCATGCACGGCCACCAGACCGAAATCTACGACGCCGCCTTCGAGGAATTCTTCGGCGAGAAGGTGCCGGAGCGCAAACCGGGATTCCCGCGCATCTGAAACCCCGGCGACGGCGTGAACTATCACCTGAACTTCGCCTTCGTCTGGCGCTATTTCGGCCGGCTCGGCTGGGGGCTGGCGCTCAGCCTCGAGCTGGCGGCGGTCGGCATCGTCGCCGGCATCGTCATCGGCCTCGCCCTGGCGCTGCTCGCGCAGGGGCGGGGCCGTGTCGTGCGCGGGCTGATCGCGGCCTATGTCGAGTTCATCCGCAACGTGCCGCTGCTGCTGCTGGTCTACCTGGTGTTCTACGGCATCCCCAGCGCCGGCGGCTTCGCCTACGACGCCACCACCAGCTTCGTCATCACGCTGGCCGTCTACGCCGGCGCCTACCTGGTGGAGGTCTTCCGCGCGGGACTGGACGCCATTCCGCGCGGATTGATCGACGCCGGCCGTGCCATCGGCCTCACCCCCTGGCAGCGCACGCTTTACGTGGTGCTGCCGACGATGCTGCGGATCGTGCTGCCGTCGCTGTCGAACGCCTTCATTTCGCTGTTCAAGGATACCGCCATCGCCTCGGTGATCGCGGTGCCGGAACTCACCTACGGCGCCAACTGGATCTACACCAACACCTTCCGCATCATCGAGGTCTACGCCGTCGTCACGCCGATGTACCTGCTCACGGGCTGGACGCTGCTGCTGCTGCTGCGCCAGCTCGAGCGTCGCTTCGCGTTGCGCCGGTCATGATGATCATGCTCAAAGCCCTGCCGTTCCTGTGGCAGGGATTGTTGGTCACGCTGGAGGTCTCCGGCGTGGTGGTGGTGGTGGCGTTGCTGCTCGGCCTGCTGATGGGCACGGCGCTGACCTATGCGCCGCGCTGGCTCGCCTGGCCGGTGCGCGCCTACAGCGACATCGTCCGCGGCCTGCCGCTGATCACGCTGATCTTCTTCGTCTACTACGCCCTGCCGGCGCTGCACGTGAACATCCCGGGCTGGTGGGCGGCGACCGGCGCGCTGGCCGCCTTCGAGACCGCGCACGTCGCCGAAGTGGCGCGCGGGGCGCTGCAATCCATCCACGTGGGTCAGACCGACGCCGGCCGCGCCATCGGGCTCACCTTCGGCCAGCGCATGCTCTATGTGATTTTCCCGCAGGCGCTGCGCCGCTTCCTGCCGCCCTGGATCAACACCGTGGTCGATACGGTGAAGGGCAGCGCGCTGGTCTCGCTGGTCGGCATCGTCGATCTGATGCTGTCCGTCCAGCAGGTCATCGGCCGTACCTTCGAGCCGCTGCCGCTCTACGTGCTGGGCGCGCTGATGTATTTCGCCATCAACTACACGCTGTCCCTGCTCAGCCGACGATTGGAGGCCCGTTTCGCCTATGTCCGGGAATAGCGGCGGCCCGCTGGTGCGCATTCGCGACCTGCGCAAGCGTTTTGGCGCCAACGAGGTGCTGCGCGGCGTCGATCTCGACGTCGCCCGCGGCGAGGTGGTCAGCGTCATCGGCGCCTCCGGCAGCGGCAAGACCACCATGCTGCGCTGCGTGAACCTGCTCGAGACCTACGATTCCGGCTCGATCGCGGTGGACGGCGTGGAGGTCGGCTACAGCGGCGAGGGCGCGAACCGCCGCCGCCGCGGCGAGCGCGAACTGGCGCGCATCCGCGCCGACATCGGCATGGTGTTCCAGCTCTTCAACCTGTTCCCGCATCTGACGGCGCGGCAGAACGTCATGCTCGGCCTCATCAAGGTGCGCCGCCTGCCCCGCGCCGAGGCGCAGCAGGCCGCCGATCGCTGGCTCGTGCGGGTCGGGCTCGCCGACAAGCTGGACGCCCTGCCGCACGAATTGTCGGGCGGCCAGCAGCAGCGTGTCGGCATCGCCCGCGCCGTCGCCATGAATCCGAAAGTGCTGCTGCTCGACGAGATCACCTCCGCGCTCGATCCCGAACTGGTGGGCGAGGTGCTGAACGTGGTGCGCGAACTGGCGGCCGAGGGGATGACGATGATTCTCGTCACCCACGAAATGAGTTTCGCGCGCGACGTGTCCTCGCGGATCGTCTTCATGGACGCCGGGCGCGTGGCGGTCGAGGGCACCCCGCGCGAGGTTTTTGGCGCCCAGGCCCACGATCGGTTGCGTACGTTCCTATCACGGATAGAAATGCGGCACTGATACCAATGTGTGGCAAGGCTGACCGGTTCCGCGAACCCCTCCCCCTCCCCTTGTGGGCTTGGGGCGCGAAGCGGACCAAGGCCGGGGGGCGGTGCGACAGTCAGAACTTACGGTCGTTGGTATGATACCGAGCCTCGGCGACCGTGACTCATATCGTCATGGCCGGGCTTGTCCCGGCCATCCACGACTTTGCCGACGTGGCCTCAGAATGTCGTGGATGGCCCACCTTCGCGGGCCATGACGGAATAGGTCGTGCTCTTCGAAGGTTGGTATGATACCTCAGCGCGGAGATTTCGAAGGGTTGCAGGGCGGGCGTCCGCTCGGGGCCGGTTTGCCGGCTGGTGTGAGGTTCTGCGTCGGACAGTCGCCGTCGAGCCGAAGCTGACCTTGGCTGGCATAGGCCCGGGTGTCGCCGATCCGCCAGAAGTCGCCGTTGGCCCGGTAGCGGAGAGTGGACATTTATCGGCCCTTCCCGGACTCGTTTCGAACGTTGCGCGTGCTGCCACCGGCTGAATTCTACCGCCCTCATGAGGTGCCGGTGTCAGGCGACCGAGGCGATCGGGCCGAGAATGCGCATCAAATCTGCGGGAATGGCAAGCAACGTTACCTCCCCGCGGGCGCGAAGTGGTCGATGCGGGATGAGCACGCCAGCGGCAGTATCCTCCGATTTGAACAGCAGACCCGGCTTCAGCGACGCCGGACGCGGCGGCCGAACTTTGTCGAGGAACTGCGCGCGCGCCGCATCATCTGGAATTTCCGCGGCCACCGTGACACACAGTTCCTCGAGGTCCCACGTGTTCTGGGCCGCTTGACGTACCGCGTACTCGGCATAGGGGCCGATGCGGCGAGCCAGTTCGCCCGCGAGGTAGCGTTCTGCACTGACGCGGCTGGGGGAGTAGATCGAAGGCTGGCTTCCGATATCAGCGGTCCCGCTCGTTTCGAACGCAGCCAGATCGACCAGCTCACCTCGCAGCAGCAAAAATGCCCGACCCTTCAGGCGTGGTGGCAGGACAATGCATTCGCCCGTCCCGAAAAGGACGACCGCGCTTCCTTCGACCAGCGTGCGTGCCGCTTCCGCTGTCAGCTCGGGGCGGCAGGCTGTCAACAGGTCCGCGATGGCGGCATGTCGCTGCCATGCAAGCAGATTCTGTGATTGATCCGGCCCGGATGTTGCCGGCGGTGCATGCAGGTCCGCGCGGTGAAAGCTGTACCACAGCCGGGCCTGGATCTGGCTTTCAACCGAGGGAAGATCACGATACTGACGAACCCAGCACTGGATGCGATACCGCGCCGATGCAGCGCCTGGATCAAACTCGCATAGCGTCACGCCCAGCGTCCGGCTGGGATCAAGTTCTGTTATGTCTCCGACCAGCATTGCCACCATGGTGCTGATCTGATCAGGCGGAATGGCGGCTGGAACGGTCAGGAAAGCTTCGGCTCGCACCGGCCAGCCAGCAGGCACGAATTCGAGTTCGGCGTCGGCCAGCTTCGCATTGGGAAACACGACCAGCCGGCCGTCGCCCTTCCGGCCAACTACATTGCGCCAGCCCAGGTGTTGCACCTCGATCGCCTCGCCCGCGCGGATGATCCCGTCGCCTACTCTCAGCCGATGATCCATGTTGAGGACGACGCCCGAGATCACGCTACCGAGCGTCGGCTGCATGGCGAATCCGATTGCCGCGGTGAGGATCGCAGACGTGGTGAGAGCAGCGCTCATGTCCCAGCCGTAATAGGACAAGGTGAAGTAGGCGGCGACAAAGGCAAGCACTGCATGAACCAGCGTTCGTTGCAGTCCCGTGGCACCCTGGCCTCCCGGCAGGAACGCGATCAATAAAATGCCGCCGCCCAGCACGAAGAGCAACGCCGTTGCCAGGATTGCGGCCACTTCCAGCGCCGGGTGAACGGGGGATTGACCCAGCAGCGGATCGCCAGCCGTCGCGACATAGAGCAGCCAGAACAGAGTTGCGGCGACGGCGGCAACCAGCGCGCCGCCTGGGCGCCCTCTCGGGATCATCGTGCTATTCATGGTTGTTCATTCGGGCCCCGCATGTCCGACCGGACAAGCGCCGCCAGGGCTTTGGTGAGGCTCAGCCGCATGCGCTCGAGCGCCTCGGCGAGCACGCGGATTTCGCGAACCGAAGACTGCTGCGCGACCAGTTCCGGTTCGCCTGTTCGGCTGGCCACCTCCGCGGCATCCGCCAAAGCCGACAGCGGGCGAACGAGTGTCGCATCGAGCGCCAGCGACAGCGTTCCATACGCAACCAAGAAAATCAGCAACAATCCTCCCGCCAGGAGCAGCACAAGCCGCAGCGTGCCCCGCAATTGCTGCGTCACCGGCACCGTAAGTATCTGCATTCCGACTATGTCGTGCATTTTCCATCCGAAGCCGTTCACGGAGCCGAACTTGACGATCATTGCATGCGGTGCCCGGTCCGGTGTGCCGTGGCAGGCCAGGCACGCCGGGTCCTGGATGCGGATCGGCTGGGCAAGATAGAACACCTTGCCCTGCCCGGTATCGTGCACGCCAGTCAGTTCCGTCAGGTTCGCCTCGTCCCGAAATCGCCCCAGCAACTCGACTTCGAATGGCGTCGGTCGATCGTCCAGATTGGTTGGATTGAACGTCGGAAATCGGAACGTATAGAACGCCGCCTTGCCGGTAACGGAACTGAAAACCGTGCGCGACGCGTAGAACGGCACCTGTTCTTGCTCGAATGTGTCCGGCGCGGCCGCGGCGAGCTTCGGCAGGATATGCGTCTCGGTGTATTCGGCGACCGCGAGCGCCGACGCAAGCATGATCCGCGCTTCCTGCTCAGCCTGCCGGATCGCCTCCTGGTAAAGCAGCAGATAGAAGCCGCCGGCGCCTGCCAGCAGCGAGAGCAGAAAGATGGGCAGCAAGATGCGGCGAATCAGGCCGCGCAAGGCCGGCGGATTCATGAGCGGTTTCCCCTGGGAGCTTAGGAGCAATGACAAATGCTGTGCGGCAGACGGGAGAATGGCAAGCGGAGCGGCCGTTCGTCTCACGACGACATCTCCCAGACCCTTTGTCTGGGTGCCGCAGGGGTTGGATCGTTATCGCGCTGAGCGTACATCCTTGCAGAGCATACGTGCCCATAGTGAAGGCGGTGGTGAGCGTACTCGTCGGATTGCAACGGCAAATGGCTGCCGAGTGTCGGAAGACGACACGCGGGACTGTAACGCCAAATGTCCGCTCGCCACCCACAGCACGCATTGCCCGCTTCGCCCCCCCGACACGATGCGTACCCCGACCATCCCCACCCACAATTTCCTTGCACCCCGCACCCTCCCGTGCTAGGAATATATTCAATGCAAGCCAGCCCAACCCTCTCCGCTCCCGACTTCGCCCGCCGGCTCGCTGTCATCCTGGCGGGCCTCGCCGCCCTTATCGCCCGCCGCTTCCTGCGCGACCCATTCCGCGCGTCCCTGATCCTGCCGCTCTGGACCCACCTCACCCGCGCCGCCCGCCGCCTGGAGTGCGCCTTCGCCCGCCTCGCCGCCGGTTTTCCGCCGCGCCCGCGCGCCGCGAAGTC
>CAYWOW010000068.1:0-15940 GCA_964459005.1 uncultured Acetobacteraceae bacterium | reverse complement strand
AATAGCTCGACTCATCCCAGATTGCCCAGGGCGGAATGGTGCAGTGCAAGAGCACTGCACCCTACGCTCGCTGGCCGGGTGGGCGCGAGGCGTTGCCCCGCTGGCGACGGCGGATGGCGCTTCGCTGACCGTCATGCACTTGCTATCGTTCCGTCGGCGTCGGATTGCGCGCGGCTTGCGTTGGCGGAAGACGCTTCGCTTTTCCGCCGTACAACGCCTCGGAATTCCGGGCTACGCTTGCTGCTCCCACAAGAAGACCGAAAACAGTCAGGAGGAAGATAATAACATGCTCGGGCTCTGGGCCGCCGTTGCCACAATAGCAACGGTCTTCGTTTATATTGCGCAAGCCTATCTGATGCGAGAAACCATGGTTCATACCAATCGGGCTTATGTGCATATTGGCACATGGGAGCAGCATCCAAATAGTATTGGGAAGGACGACATGGTTGATGTGTGGAGAATCGCTCCACATGTGGAAAATACTGGCAATACACCAACGAGAAATCTTGTCTATTCGATCGTAATAGTCACCTCAGACGCAGAACTCCCTACCGGTTTTAGATTCATAACCGAAGGTCAAGAAAAAAGAACGCTGTTGTGGCCGCGCCAGTATTTCCTTCCAGCCGAATTGATAGTTAAAACAGTCGATCTGGTGATGTCTAAATCCAATCTGGTGTGGTACTATATGTATGGTGGATAGAATATGACGACGTTTTCTACATGACTCGCCGCCATAGAACAGAATTCTGCTATAGAATATTTGTCTATGGAGACCCGTCGAGAAAGGATTGCGGCTTCGGCTTTCTCTTTCATAGTGAGTACAACAATGCTGACGACGAATGTAAGCGCCAGCGCAAAATACGTGACAAAATCCCAGAGCCCGCAGGAATAATGCGAGAGTACCGGGGCACGCTGCCTCCGGGCGCCTCGGTCCCGATGCCTGACGGTACTCATAGCGCACCATCTGCGTCGGGACCGATAGGAACCCCGACTGTGTCAAGTCCCGGATAATCGCCCACCGAAGAGGGTGGTGCAGTGCCAAGGGGCACTGCACTGTACCCTACGGCTTACTATCGTTCCGTCGGCGTCGGATTGCGCGCGGCTTGCGTTGGCGGAAGACGCTTCGCTTTTCCGCCCTACAACGCCTCGGAATTCCGGGCTACGCTTGCTGGGAAGGGTCCTCAGAAATCGTTAGACTAAGCGCGTCATGGTGCCCGCCGGTGAAAGAACCGGCGTTCCAATACAGAACGTCGAGCGCTGACCGATAGATTCTCTCTTTTGTCTCTTTCCCGAGGAGGTCAGCCACCATTTGCTTGTTCGTGCAATAGACGGCCATATCCGCCGCTTGCAGCCGCGCGCAGCCCTGCATCCGAGCGGAGTCGAGAGATTGAAGAGGCGCTAATGGCTTTCCCTTCATGTAGTCGCCGTAAATAATCGCCGCCCGGTCCTGATATTCGTCCTGCTCAGCAAAAATCAGTTTAACAGACTCTCCAGGAGCGAATTCGCTGACCCACGCGGCGATCTGCTGTAGGCAATCCTCAAAACAGAAATAGTATGGCTTCCGGTAGCGGGTCTTGAAGGCAGGGGTGGTAGCATCGCACCAGTCCGGGAAATCGACGCTGGACCAAAAGCCTTTGAGCCCAGACTTCACGATAACGTCGGCCATCGTCTTGGCCGCAAAACGCCTAAGTTCTGGTTTGGACGCCCACGGCGCAAACTGCTTGGTGCCATTTTCGCACTCGACCATATGGAACCATGCGAGCCCCAAGTCCTTCAAATCGTGCTTGATGGCAGAGCGCCACGAGGTGTCGAAATCCAGCCAAGTAGTGTCCGTGGCGATAAACCCGCTGATTACGGTCAGGGGCTCTTTCCCGTTGGTTCCGCTTTCATCGAAGTAGGCTTGGAGCATCACGATCACCCTGGGACGCTTGCGAGGCGACCGCGTGATCCCCAGAAATTCCGCAAAGGGGATCAAAGGTCACCCCCAAACCTACATCCGGGGCGTGGGGACGCGAAGTATAATATCGCCTTCTTTTTCTTGGCTGCGTAGCAGCCCATAATCGAATAATGATCGTATTCGATAGAGGCTGACGCAGCCAAGAAAGGTATGGGTTCCAGGGGTATAATACCAACGATTAGCCCTGTCTGTCGTGGCCGCCCACGACGACGGTGCGGCCGAAAGACGTGGATGGCCGGGTCAAGCCCGGCCATGACGGAATCTTATGGGTCAGTCGCTTGGCCGGTTGGTATAACATTCCCAAAAGTAGCGGGGTCAAGGGGCCTCCCGGCCCCTTGCAGGTCCAGGGCAGCGCCCTGGCCTTACTTTATCTAACCCTGGCCTTTACTTTTCTATTCGGCGGCGCTGCGCAGGCCGGCGCCGGCGGCGAGCGGACACAGTGGCAGCGCGGCGGCGCAGAGCGCGGCGAGCAGGAGAAGATGCGGCCGCGGCGACAGGCCGCCGGAGGCGGCATCGGCCGCCGCCACGCCGAAGATCAGGACCGGCGCGGTCAGCGGCAAGACCAGCAGCGGCAGCAGCACGCCGCCGCGGCGCGCGCCGAGCACCAGAGCGGCGCCGGCGGTGCCGAGCAGCGACAGCACCACCGTGCCGGGCAGCAGGCCCAGCAGCAGGACGGGGATGGCCTCGTCCGGCATGCGCAGCATGACCGCGAGCGGTCCCGCCGCCAGCAGCAGCGGCACCCCGGTGACCAGCCAATGCGCCAGCGCCTTGGCCGCCGCCACCGCGGAGGCCGGCAGGCCGGACAGCAGCAGCAGGTCGAGCGAGCCGTCCTCGAGATCGGCGCCGAACAGGCGGTCGAGCGGCAGCAAGGCGGCCAACAGGGCGCAGACCCAGACGATGCCGGGGGCGATGCGGCCCAGCGTCTCCGGAGCGGGACCGATGGCCAGCGGGAACAACGCCGCGGCGAGGAGAAAAAACAGCAGGGCGGCCAGGGTGTCGCTGCTATGGCGGAACGACAGCCGCAGCTCACGGGCGAGCAGGGCGAGGAAGGTGGTCATTGGGGGGTCGCCACCAGCGACAACTCGGCGGCGTCCGCCAGGGGCAGCGGCAGATGGGTTGCCGCCACCACCATGCCGCCGCCGCCCCGATGCGCCGCCAGCAAGGCGCCGACCCGCGCCACCGAGGCCGCGTCCAGCCCGACCGTGGGCTCGTCGAGCAGCCAGAGCGGCGCCGGCGTCATGGCCAGCCGCGCGATCGCCAGACGGCGCCGCTGGCCGGCCGAAAGCATGCGCGCCGGCAGGTCGGCCAGGCGCCGCAGATCCACCGCCTCCAGCGCCCGCCCGATGGCCTCGCCGCCGCCCCAGAAGCGCAGGTTCTCGGCCACCGTCAGGCCCGGCTTCACGGCATCCTGATGACCCAGGTAGCGCAGCCGCGCGGCGTGCGAGGGCAGGTCGGCCAGGGTGTCCGCGCCGTCCCACAGCAATTGCCCCGCCTCCGGCCGCGCCAGGCCCGCCAGCAGGCGCAGCAGGGTGGACTTGCCGGACCCGTTGGGACCGGTCAGCACCAGCGCGCCGCCCGCCGGGACGGCGAAAGACAGGCCGGCGAAGACCAGCCGCTCGCCGCGGAACGCCGCCAGCCCCACCGCCTGAAGCACGATCCCTCCCACCAGTTGCTCGTCCGGCCCGTGGACGCTCCCGTCGCGGTGTGGTTAAAGCGCCGCACGCTAAGAAACACCCTCCGCGCGCCGTGGGGAATCCCCCCTATCCACGCGCGGACGAATAGGACGGGGCCTCGGGATGAAAGCAATGGGTCAGGACAGCCTCAAGACGCGCCGCACCCTCACGGTGGGCGGGCACAGCTACGATTATTTCTCGATTCCCGAAGCCGCCAGAACCATCGGCGACGTCACCCGCCTGCCGGTCAGCCTGAAAGTGCTGCTGGAGAACGTGCTGCGCTTCGAGGACGGCCAGAGCTACACGGTGAACGACGCCCGCGCGATCGCCGGCTGGCTGGAATCGGCCACCAGCGACAAGGAAGTGCCGTTCAAGCCCGCCCGCATCCTGATGCAGGATTTCACCGGCGTGCCCGCCGTCGTGGACCTCGCCGCGATGCGCGACGGCATCGTGCGGCTCGGCGGCGATCCGCAAAAAGTGAACCCGCTGGTGCCGGTGGACCTGGTGATCGACCACTCGGTGCAGGTGGACGCCTTCGCCTCGGCGGACAGCCTGGGCAAAAACGTCGTCATCGAGTTCGAGCGCAACGGCGAGCGCTACACTTTTCTGCGCTGGGGCCAGACCGCGTTCGACAATTTCCGCGTGGTGCCGCCGGGCACCGGCATCTGCCACCAGGTGAACCTGGAATACCTGTCGCAGACCGTCTGGACCGCCGAGGTGGACGGCAAGACCATCGCCTACCCCGACACGCTGTACGGCACGGACAGCCACACCACCATGGTGAACGGGCTCGGCGTGCTGGGCTGGGGCGTCGGCGGCATCGAGGCGGAGGCGGCCATGCTCGGCCAGCCCATCGCCATGCTGATCCCCGATGTGATCGGTTTCCGCCTGACCGGCCGGCTGCCCGAAGGGGCGACCGCCACGGACCTGGTGCTGACCGTCACCCAGATGCTGCGCCGCAAGGGCGTGGTGGGAAAATTCGTCGAATACTTCGGCCCCGGGCTGGACGACCTGGCGCTGGCCGACCGCGCCACCGTCGCCAACATGGCGCCCGAATACGGCGCGACCTGCGGCTTCTTCCCGGTGGACAAGGTGACGCTGGACTACCTGCGCCTGTCCGGCCGCGACGAGGATCGCATCGCGCTGGTCGAGGCGTACTGCAAGGCGCAGGGCCTGTGGCGCGATGCCGCGACGCCGGACCCGGTGTTTACCGACACGATGGAGCTCGATCTTTCCACCGTGCAGCCCAGCCTGGCCGGGCCGAAGCGGCCGCAGGACCGGGTGCTGTTGAAGGACGCCTCGACGGCGTTCCGCGCCGAGTTGACGAAGGGCCTCGGCGTGCCGGCCAACGACGTGAACACCAGGGTGAAGCCGGAAGGGAAAAACTACGAGATCACCCATGGCGACGTGGTGATCGCGGCCATCACGTCGTGCACCAACACCTCCAACCCTTCTGTTCTCATCGCCGCCGGGCTGGTCGCGCGCAAGGCCCGCGGGTTTGGCCTCACGCCGAAGCCGTGGGTGAAAACCTCGCTGGCGCCGGGCTCGCAGGTGGTGACCGAATATCTGGACAAATCCGGACTGACCCAGGACCTGGACGCCATCGGGTTCAACACGGTCGGCTACGGCTGCACCACCTGTATCGGCAATTCCGGCCCGCTGGAGGAGCCGATCGCCGAGGCCATCGAGGACAACAAGCTGGTGGCGGTGGCGGTGCTCTCCGGCAACCGCAACTTCGAAGGCCGCGTGCACCCCAACGTGCGGGCGAACTACCTGGCCTCGCCGCCGCTGGTGGTGGCCTATGCCCTGCTCGGCACCATGAACGAGGACATCACCACCGCCCCGCTCGGCACGTCGCGCGACGGCAAGCCGGTCTATCTGAAGGACGTCTGGCCGACCAACAAGGAGATCGCCGATATCCTGGCGGTCTCGCTGTCGCGGCCGCAGTTCCTGAAACGCTACGGCGAGGTGTTCACCGGGCCGCCGCAGTGGCGGGCGATCAGCGTCGATGCCGGGTCCGCCACTTACCGCTGGAACGATGGCTCGACCTACGTGAAGAACCCGCCCTATTTCGACGGGATCACGATGGAGCCGGCCCCGGTCGGCGACGTCAAGGGCGCGCGCATCCTGGCGGTGCTGGGCGATTCCATCACCACCGACCACATCAGCCCGGCTGGCAACATCCGGAAAACCTCGCCGGCCGGCGACTACCTGCTGGAACGGCAGATCGCCGCGCGCGACTTCAACAGCTACGGCGCCCGGCGCGGCAACCACGAAGTGATGATGCGGGGCACCTTCGCCAACATCCGCATCCGCAACGAGATGGTGGCCGGCGTGGAAGGCGGCGTGACGCGCCACCTGCCCTCGGGCGAGCAGATGCCGATCTATGACGCGGCGATGCGCTACAAGCGCGAGGGCGTGCCGCTGGTGGTGATCGGCGGGCGCGAATATGGCACCGGGTCGTCGCGCGACTGGGCGGCCAAGGGCACCCTGCTGCTCGGCGTGAAGGCGGTGCTGGTGGAGAGCTTCGAGCGCATCCACCGTTCCAACCTGGTCGGCATGGGCGTGCTGCCGCTGACCTTCAAGGACGGCATGGACCGCAAGAAGCTCGGCCTGACCGGCGAGGAGATCCTCGACATCCTGGGGGTCGAAGACCTGTCGCCGCGGATGGATCTGTCGCTCGTCATCCACCGGCCCAACGGCAAGACCGACACGGTGCCGGTGATCTGCCGCATCGATACGCTGGACGAGGTCGCCTACTACCGCCATGGCGGCATCCTGCATTTTGTTCTTCGCGGCATGGCGAAGACGGGCTGAGGAAAACCGGATCGGGGGCTTGCAAAACCCGACGCGGCGGGGCCGGTGGCGGCATCCCGGCCTGCCGCCCACCTTTGCGTTCAACCCGCGGGCGCTGAGTCTGGCCGAGGGGTTGCGCGCCGCGCTGTCGATGGCGGCGATCGTCGCGGTCAGCGAGTGGCTGCAATGGCCGCTGCTGATGGAAGCGGCGCTGGCGGCCTGGCTGACCTGTCTGTGCGACGCCGGCGGGCCGATCGTGCGGCGGGTGCCGTACCTGCTGATTTTCGGGTTTGCCGGCGCGGCGCTGACCGCGGGGTACGGGCTGCTCGGCGCGCTGGCGCCGCTGCCAGTGGTGGTGGCGGTCGCCGCGCTGGGGGTGTTCTGCGCCAGCCTGTTGCGCGTTTACGGGCAGGCGATGATGCAGATCGGCAACCTGCTGACCGTCGTGCTGGTGCTGGCGCTCACGCGTGATCTGCCGGACCTGGAGAGTGCCGCGGCGCTCGGGCTGGTGTTCCTGGGCGGCAGCTTGTGGGCGCTGCTGCTGACCATGGTGATCTGGCGGCTGCATCCCTACATGCCGGCCCGGCGCGCCGTGGGCGATTGCTGGCGCTGCCTGGCCCTGCTCGCCGGCGACATGCGCGACGTGCTGCGCCATCCCGCGGCGCACGAGACCGAGTGGGACCGGCACGCGCGCGAGCACCGGGGCCGCGTGCGCGCGGCGATTGAGGTGGCCCGCGAGGCCGTGCTGGCGACCGTGCGCTCGCGCGGCCCGGTGAGCGAACGCGCGGCGCAGACCTGGATCCGGTTGGAGGCGGCGGAGCAGATTTTTGGCGCGCTGATCGCGCTGTCCGACCTGCTGGCCGACGAGACGCGGCCGGAAATGCTTGAGGCCGCCGGCCACATGCTGCGCCGGCTGCGGCCGGTGCTGCTGCTGCTCGGCGAGGCCATGGTGGTGGAGGCCGCCGACCGACCGGCCCGGCTGGAACGGGCGGCGGCGGCCATCGCCGAGTGTGCCGCGACGGTGGCGGGCAGCCCGGTGCACCGGATCGCGGTGTCGATCGCCGAACGTCTGCGCATCGCCATCACGCTGGCAAAATCCGATGCGCTGGCGCCGGTGCCGGTGGGGCCGGCCAAAGGCGGGTGGCGGGCGCGCGTATTCGGGCCACTGCGGGCCAACCTGAACCCGGGCTCGGCGGCGCTGCGGCATGCGCTGCGGGCCACGGTGGCGGCGGCCGTCGGGTTCGCGGTCACCGGGGCCTGGCCGACCAGCTACGGCTACTGGTTGACCATCACCCTGGTGCTGACCATGCAGCCCTACTTTGCCGTGACGTTCCTGCGCGCGGCGGAGCGGATCGGCGGCACGGTGCTGGGCGGAGCGGTCGGCGCGGCGATCGCCATCGCCTGCCCGACGCCGGTGTCGATGGCGGTGGCGTTGTTCCCGCTGGCGGTACTGGCGCTCGCCGTGCGGACGGTGAATTTCGGCCTGTTCATTTCCTGCATCACCCCGGTGGTGGTGCTGCTGGTGGAACTGACGCGGCCCGGCCAGAACCAGGTGGAGATCGCCCTGCTGCGGGCGCTGTACACGCTGGGCGGCGGCGTGCTGGCGCTGGTGTTCAGCGCGGTGCTCTGGCCGGTGTGGGAGCCGTCGCGCCTGCGCAGCGAGTTGCGCGCCGCGATCGCCGCGCACGGCCGCTACGCCTGCGCCGAGATCGCCGCCGTGCTGGGCGAGGCCGGACCCGAAGCGGTGGAGCAGGCCCGCCGCGCCGCCGGCGTGGCCAGCAACAACGCCGAGGCGAGCCTCCAGCGGGTGCTGCTGGAACCGGCGCGCAGTGACAGAAAGCGGCTGGAGGCGGCGCTGACCGTCGATGCGGCGTTGCGGCGGATCGCCGGGCGGGTGTCCGCGCTTCAGGTTGACGCGGCCCTGCATCCGCACGACCGGATGGCCTGGCAGGCCTGGCGCGGCTGGATCGACACCGCCAGCGCCCTGCTGGCCGACGGACGCACCGACCTGCCGCCGCGCCCGTTGGTGCCGCAAGCGGATCTCGACGGCGAGTCGCTGGCGCGCATCGCCCGGCAACTGGAACTGTCGGCCGGCGCGCTGGCCCGGCTGGATCAGCCCAGCGCGGCCTCGTAGGCGGCCAGAACGGCGCCACCGAAAGCGGCGAAGATCACCTGCCCGATGCTGGCCTCCGCGGCCAGGAAGGCGGTGGTCTCGCGCACCGCGATGGCGGTGGCCCGGTCGATCGGATAGCCGTAGACGCCGCAGGAGATCGCCGGGAAAGCGATGCTGCGGACCCCGTGCGCCACCGCCAGCGCCAGGCTGTTGCGGTAGCAGGCGGCCAGCAAGCCGGGCTCGCCGTGCATCCCGCCCCGCCAGACCGGGCCGACGGTGTGGATGACCCAGCGGCAGGGCAGGGCGTGGCCGCCGGTGATGCGCGCCTGCCCGGTCGGGCAGCCCCCGAGCTGGCGGCATTCCGCCAGCAGGCCCGGCCCGGCGGCGCGATGAATGGCGCCGTCCACGCCGCCGCCGCCGAGCAGGGTGGAATTGGCCGCATTGACGATGGCATCGACGCGCAGCGTCGTGATGTCAGCCTCGATGACGCGGATACGGGACCGGGCGGCTTCAGGCATCATCGGTATCCGGCAGGATGGTGGCGTCGAGCGGCAGCACCGCGCCCATCCACAGGGCGTGGAGCAGATGGTCGTCCTTCGGGCGGCCGGTTTCGGGATGAACCAGAACGGTCAGGCCGCGCCGGTTCAGCGCCAGGAAGGGGATCAGCGCCGGCGCATCCTCGGTGCCGAACGCCACCTGATACATCGCGGCGGGGTGCGGGCCGACCGGCGCGTTGTGCCAGCGGCCGAGACGGGCGCCGGGAAAGCGCGCGGCGAGGCATTCGCGGAGCCACGCCGCGGTCTCGCGATCGGCCGGGTCGTAATAGATGTGGGCGTGCCAGGCATGGATTGCAGCCGGCTCCATGGCGTCCGTCATCGCTGGGGCTCCCCGTTTTGGCGACAGATTAGCCGGGGCGGCGCGTCCAGGCCAGCAGGCGGTCGCGGGCGCGCTCGCCCGGGCGGGCGCCCCAGGCGGCGGCGGTGGCGTTGACGGCGGAGACGATGCCGTCCTCGAACACCGAGCGCGCCTGTCCGATGCGGGCACTGTCGGCGGCCACCGCGATGGCGGCGATGCCGCGCGCATCGAGCACCGGCAGGCGGCCGATCCCGGCATCGTCGATGCCGATGCCGGCGTCATGAAAGCAGGCGGCACAGGCGTCGGCGCGCAGCGCCTGGTCGGCCCGTCCGCCGATCAGCCCGCCGTGCGAGCCGGCCACCACCACCGCGCCCCGGTCGGCCACGGGATCGACAAGCGAGGCGGAGTCGACCAGCACCAGATCGCGCAGGGCTCCCTCGGGTCGCAGCACGACGCGGGCTTCCGTCACCTTGGGCAGGTGCGCGGTCCACGGCGGCGCCTGGCGGAGGCGCTCGGCGGCCTCGGCACAGGGCATGCCGGGCAGCACGCCGAGCGCCTGGGCCTGCGCATTGGCGTGGCTGATGCGGCCGCGCGCCATCATGTCGGCGGGGTCGCCCACGCGGGCGGTGGTGTGGGCGACGGTGGCGACCGCCACGCCCTGCCCGCCGAACAGATCCAGCGCGGCAATGCCGGCGCGATCGCGTCCCACCCCGGCATCGTGGAGAATCACCGCGCGGGCACCCGATTCCGCCGCGAACCAGGCGGCGTACTGCCCGCCATGCGAGCCGGCGACCAGCACTGCACCCCGCATGTCCGGCGGCAGCTTGGTGACGGTCGGCGCCACCACAACCGGCGGCAGATTCATCTCACTACCCCTGATGGACGCAGTTTCCAGCCCCGTGGTAGCAACACCGGGAAGAAGGCACCAGGGAAACGCCATGCCCAGCGACCGCCGCAACACCGACATCCCGCGATTGCGCGCCCATTTCCGCCTGATGGGACGCATCCGCGCCCTCGAGCAGACGGCGCTGCGCGGGCTGGAGGACAAGCTCGTTCTCGGCGCCATCCATCCATCGATCGGGCAGGAAGCGGTGGCGGCCGGCGTCGTGGGCAGCCTGCGGCGCGACGACATTCTGCTGTCCACCCATCGCGGCCATGGCCACACGCTGGCCAAGGGCGCTTCCTCCGAGGCCATGCTGCGCGAGTTGCTGGGACGCCAGGGCGGGTGCTGCGGCGGCAAGGGCGGCTCGATGCACATCGCCGATTTCGGCGTCGGCATGCTGGGCGCCAACGGGGTGGTGGCGGCCAACATCGTGATCGCCGCCGGGGCGGCGCACGCCATCCGGCTGAAGGGCGAGGACCGCCTGGTCTGCTGCATCTTCGGCGACGGCGCGATCAACCGCGGACCGTTCCTGGAGGGGCTGAACTGGGCGGCGGTGTTCGCGCTGCCCGTGCTGTTCGTCTGCGAGGACAACGGCTTCGCCGCCACCACCCGGGCCGCCAGCATGACCGCCGGCACCGGGGCCGCGGCCCGGGCACGCGCCATCGGCATCCCGGCCGAACAGGTGGACGGCAACGACGTGCTGGCGGTGGAGGATGCGGCGCGGGCGCTGATGGCGGCGGTGCGCGGCGGCGGCGGCCCGCGGTTTCTCCATGCCTGCACCTACCGCCTGACCGGCCATACCGGCGTCGACCCCGCGGCCTATCGCCCGCCGGACGAAGTGGCGGAAAAGCATCTCGAGGAACCGCTGCTGCGCGCGCGCGATCTGCTTCTCGCGGCCGGGGTGGCGGAAGCCGAACTGGACGCCGACGAGGCGGCCGCGACGGCGGAAATGACGGCGGCCTACGAAGCGGCCAAAGCGGCACCCTTTCCACCGCCGGCGGATGCTTTTCGGGATGTGCAGGATGTCGGCGCCCCCGTGCCGGAGGCCGCGTGATGCCGCGCATGACCTATCTGGAGGCCGCTCGCCAGGCGCTCGCCGAGGAAATGCGGCGCGATCCGCTGGTCTGGGCGGTGGGCGAGGATCTTGGCCGCGGCGGCGTGTTCGGCCAGTACCGCGGGCTGGCCGACGAATTCGGGCCGCAGCGCATCTCCGACGCGCCGATCAGCGAGGCCGCGATCGTGGGGGTTTCCGTCGGCGCGGCGATGATGGGCACGCGTCCGGTGGTGGAGATGCGGTTCTCCGATTTTGCCCTGTGCGCGATTGACGAGTTGGTGAACCAGGCGGCCAAGGCGCGCTTCATGTTCGGCGGCCAGACCCGCGTTCCCCTGGTCGTGCGCGAGCCGATCGGCATGTGGCGCAGCAGCGCGGCACAGCATTCGCAGTCGCTGGAAGCGTGGTACGCACACATCCCGGGGCTGGTGGTGTGCTGCCCCGCCACGCCCGCCGACAACAAGGGGCTGCTGAAGACCGCCATCCGCTGCGACGATCCGGTGGTCTACATGGAGCACAAGAATCTCTGGCCGGTGGAGGGCGAGGTGCCGGAAGGCGAACACCTCGTGCCCTTCGGCAAGGCGCGCGTGGTGCAGGAGGGGCGCGGGGTGACGGTGGTGTCGTGGTCGGCGCAGGTGCATGTTTGCGCCGAGGCGCTGCGGGACCTCGATGCCGAACTGATCGACCTGCGCACGCTGTGGCCGTGGGACCGCGAGACGGTGCTGGGTTCCGTTGCCAGGACCGGGCGGTTGCTGGTGGTGCATGAGGCGGTGATGGTCGGCGGCTTCGGCGCCGAGATCGCGGCGACGGTGGCCGAGGAAACCGGCGTGCCGGTGCGCCGGCTGGGGGCGCCGCGGGCACCCGTCGCCTACGCGCCGCCGGTGGAGGACGCGGTGCGCGTCACCGCGCCGATGGTGGCGGCGGCGGTGCGGAAGATGACGGCATGAGCAACGAGATGCTCCCTAATGAAATGACTGGCGGCGAGGCGCTCGCCCGGATGATCCAGGCGCACAACGGCGGCGTCATGTTCGGCATGGGCGGATTCCAGTTGCTGCCCTTCTACGATGCCGCGCGCCGGCTCGGATTGCGGCATCATCTCATCAACGATGAACGCGCCGCCGCCTTCATCGCCGATGCCTATGCCAAAGTCTCCGGCCGCGTCGGCCTGTGCGACGCCACCCTCGGCCCGGGCGCCACCAACCTCGTCACCGGCCTGGTGGAGGCCCTGAACGCCGGTTCGCCGGTGGTCGCCATCGTCGGCGACGCGCACCGCGACCATGCCGGCAGGAACATGACGCAGGAAAGCCGCCAGGCCGACATCCTGCGGCCGGCCTGCAAGGAATTCATCCGCATCGAGGCGGTGGCGCGGATTCCCGAACTCATGCGCCGCGCCTTTCGCGTGGCCACGTCCGGCCGGCCGGGTCCGGTGGTGGTGGACGTGCCGGAAGACATCGCGCACGCCACCCACGGTTTCGCCGATGGCGCGTTTCACGCCGATGCGGCCTGCGAGGCGGCGCCTTCGCTGCGGTGCCGTCCCGACGCCGGCGGCCTGGCGCGCGCCGCGCGGATGCTGGCCGAGGCCAGGCGCCCGATGGTGCTGGCCGGCGGCGGCGTGCACATCTCCGGCGCCGCCGAAACGCTGACCGCCTTCGCCCGCGCGCTGAACCTGCCGGTCGCGCACACCATGACGGGCAAGGGCGCGATTCCCTGCACCGATGCGCTGAGCGCCGGATTGTTCGGGCGCTACGACCGCATCGCCAACGGCTGCATTGCCGATTCCGACTTTCTTCTCGTGGTGGGCTGCAAGCTTGGCGAGATCGCGACGAAACGTTTTGCCGTGCCGCCGGCCGGCAAGCGGATCGTGCACATCGATATCGTCGCGGAGGAATTCGGCCGCACCGCCGAGCCGGAACTGTGCCTGTGGGGCGACGCGCGCGAAACCCTGCGCGACCTGCTCGCCGCGCTAAAAGACGATGCGCCGGGCATCCGCACGCGCCAGCAACCATACGCCGAGGCCGTGGCAGCGAAGATGGCGGCCTGGCGCGAGGGCGTCATGCCCCGCCTGACCAGCGACGAAACCCCGGTGAACATGGCGCGGCTGATGCACGAGTTGAACCGCGCGATGCCGGCCGACGGCATCCTGGTGGCCGATGGCGGGTTCGCGGCGCATTGGGGCGGGCTGCTCTACGACACCAAACAGGCCGGACGCGGATTTGTCCCCGATCGCGGCTTTGCCTCGATCGGTTACGGCGTGCCCGGCGCGATCGGCGCGGCGCTGGCCGCACCCGGCCGGCGCGTGGCCAGCCTGACCGGCGACGGCGGCTTCAACATGATGCTGGGCGAGCTGGAAACGGCGCGGCGCCTGGCGCTGGATATTACTGTCGTCGTCGTGAACAACGCCGCCTCCGGCTATGTGAAGGCGCTGCAGCATCTGCTGTACGGCGCCGGCGCCTACCATGCCTCCGACCTGGCCGAGACGGATTACGCGCGGGCGGCACAGGCGCTGGGCTGCACGGGCATCCGCGTCGAGCGGCCCGCCGCGTTGGCGGCCGCCTTGCGCGCCGGGCTTGCCGGCAGCGGGCCGACGGTGATTGATGTGGTCGTCACGCGCGATCCGGCGAAAATGCTGCCGGCGGTCGACAATCGGACGGTGCAGGTCAAACCAGGCGACCGGGTCGCCTGACGCAAAAGAAGGGGGATGCGATGCAGATCGGTGTGATCGGACTCGGCCGCATGGGCGGCAATATCGTGCGGCGCCTGATGCGCGGCGGCCACGACTGCGTCGTCTTCGACGCCAACGCCGCCGCCGTGCAGGCGCTGGCCAAGGAGGGCGCCACGCCGGCCGACTCGCTCGCCGACCTGGTGGCCAAACTGCGCCAGCCGCGCGCGGCCTGGGTCATGCTGCCGTCCGGCGCGATAACCGAGCAGACCGTGCAGACGCTCGGCGATCTCATGGCCGCCGGCGACAGCATCATCGACGGTGGCAACAGCAATTTTAAGGACGACGTGCGGCGTGCCCGGGCGCTGGCCGGCAAGGCGGTGCTCTACCTGGACGCCGGCACCTCGGGCGGCGTGTGGGGGCTGGAACGCGGCTACTGCCTGATGGTGGGGGGACCGAAGGAAGCGTTCGACCGGCTGGAGCCGATTTTCGCCACCCTCGCACCGGGCACCGGCGACATCCCGCCCTCGCCCGGGCGCGACGGCCACGATCCGCGCCCCGAGCGCGGCTACCTGCATGCCGGTCCCTCCGGCGCGGGACACTTCGTGAAGATGATCCACAACGGCATCGAATACGGCATGATGCAGGCCTTCGCCGAAGGCTTCGACATCCTGCGCAACCGCGCCGCCGCGGGGCTGCCCGAGGACGAACGCTACGACTTCAACCTGGCCGATATCGCCGAACTGTGGCGGCGCGGCAGCGTGGTGGCATCCTGGCTGCTGGACCTGAGCGCCAGCGCGCTGGCCAAGGATGGCCGCCTCGACACATTCTCGGGCCATGTCGAGGATTCCGGCGAAGGCCGCTGGACCCTGGAAGCCGCGATCGAGGAGGCCGTACCGGCCGACGTGTTGTCGGCGGCGCTCTACGTGCGTTTCCGCTCGCGCCAGGATCACACGTTCGCCGAAAAGATGCTGTCCGCCATGCGCTTCGGCTTCGGCGGGCACGTCGAGACGAAAGGTTAGAAGGCCAGGGGCTTTGCCCCTGGACCCCAATCAAGGCAGAGCCTTGATAATCCATTACTTTTCTTGGCTGCGCCAGCGGCCATCAAATGATATCTGGATTTGATTATAGGCTGCTGCGCAGCCAAGAAGTAAGGGAATTACATACCTGAATCCATTGGCGACGGCTTCTCCGGCTCTGTCTTTTCGAGTCCGAGAACGTTCCAAGCATCCTTGTACTGATCCAACCAACCCGCCGGATATGGGTTATTGCTACTCCAAGTTTTTCGGTAATCCGGTAGCAGCCTACGCATTGGGCCGTCTTTATGCTTCTGTTCATTCTTGCCGAGAGTCCGAAGCCATTGTCGGTGAGCGTCGTATATGACCTTTGCGACGACGCTCGCCGGAATGACATAAACGAGCGGACGAACCTTCTGCGGTTCCTGAAAATCCACAAAGCAGTAAAAGTAGCGATCACCCAAGGGTTTTTCGTGCTTTGCGTTCATATGCCAACCGCCATCGGCTCCGACACCACGGCGGGTTTTCACTTGTATGGCACAGAGACGAGAACCTTCCGCATCCGTTACAACGATGTCGACGTTTGGGGCGCCAGCAGGAGCTAATGCGGCGACATATCGTTGACGCAATAGCTCGCAAAGAACGTAATGCTCTCCCGCCACACCTGTCAGACTGGTTTGCGACGGCACGCTCGTTTCCTCCTCGCATGGAAATCTGAGGGTTTCGCTGTGGGAGTCAAGTATGTAGATCCCAAAAGTGATGAGTTCCAAGGGCCTCCGGCCCTTGGTGGGTCCAGGGCGAAGCCCTGGTGGGGCGCGGGGCAACGCCCCGACCGTGAGCGATTCCAGCTGGTCTGGAATCGCTCCAGCGCGATCAGACCGCCTGGGCGCCGATCACGTTCCAGGCCTTGGCGAATGCCTCCACCATGGTTTCGGCC
>CAYWOW010000067.1:0-16075 GCA_964459005.1 uncultured Acetobacteraceae bacterium | reverse complement strand
GCCCTGGTGGCAGTCGATGCAGGACTTGCCGTCGGCCATGCTGGTGTGCATCGCCGCCACCGCCTCGGGTCGCTGGAGCCTGGCGTCCATCGCCTCGAAAGCGTGGCAACCGCGGCATTCCCGCGAGGCATTCGCCGCCATCTCGGCCCACACCCGCTTGGCCAGGACGAGCCGGTCCGCGCCAAATTTTTCCGGCGTGTCGATGACGCCGGTAAAGTGGCCGATGATGTCGCCGGTGGCGCCGATCATGTGCGCCACCCGGGCGACGAACGGCTTTGGCACATGGCAGTCGGCGCAGGTCGCGCGGACGCCGGTGCGGTTGCTGAAGTGGACGGTGTGGCTGAACTCATCGGCCGCGGTTTGCATCTCGTGACACGATACGCAGAACGCACTGCTGTCCATCAGGCCCGAGGTTCCGGCATAGCTGGCCCACACGGCCAGGCCGCCAAACAGTCCCACGAACAAGGCAATCGCGACAGCCGCGTAGCGATACAGGAACCGCACACATACCCCCAAGCACGTGCGCCGGAGGAAGCGCTTCGGCTGGCCACGCTCGCCAATGTCAGGAACGTCAGGGTGAGGCAATCGCATTCAGCCGGTCAACGCATTCCTTCCCAGGAGCAGGGCACCCCGACACGCATGCCGCGCCTGCGCGGGATTTCGGGGTTGCATGCCGGGCCGGAAGTCCCTACGACACCGCCCTCCGCACGGCCACAGGGCGATTAGCTCAGCGGGAGAGCGCCCCCCTGACACGGGGGAGGTCAGTGGTTCAATCCCACTATCGCCCACCATCCTTGCGCTGACGGACGAAAATGCGGCCAGGCGGTGGGGCGCCTGGCCAGGTTGTCCGTCGGATTACGGATAGAGGCCGCGATCCTCCCTTGCCATCAGGACGCGCGTGCAGGCCACGATGAACGCGGCGGTACGCAGCGGAACCCGCTGCTGTTCGGCGGTTTCCCAGATGTTGGCGAGGGCATCGATCAGGATCTTGTCGAGCCGGTCGTTGATCAGGTCCAGGTTCCAGAAATAGCTGTCGAAATCCTGGACCCATTCGAAATAGCTGACGATCACCCCGCCGGCGTTGCAGATGACGTCGGGAACCACGATGACGCCACGCCTTGCCAGGACATCGTCGGCCTGCGGCACCGTGGGACCGTTGGCGCCTTCGAGAACCAGGCGCGCTC
Organism: uncultured Acetobacteraceae bacterium; assembly: GCA_964459005.1. Lineage (GTDB taxonomy): Bacteria > Pseudomonadota > Alphaproteobacteria > Acetobacterales > Acetobacteraceae > Rhodovastum. The sequence goes on along the minus strand of CAYWOW010000067.1, from coordinate 14,891 downwards.
TGGTTCGCTCGGCGCGCTCGACGGTGACCGACCCTTCCAGCGCCGAGGGGATGAGCACGTCGCAGGCGACATCCCAGAATGCCTCGCCATCGAGCGGCTCGGCGCCAGCGAAGCCGGCTACCCTTCCCTGGGCGCGCTTGTGGGCCGTGAGCTTGTCGACATCCAGGCCACGAGGGTTCCAAACGGTGCCGGTACTGTCCTGCACGGCGACGACCCTGGCGCCCGCGCGGGCGAACAGCTCGGCCGCCGTCACCCCGACATTGCCGAAGCCCTGGATGGCGATCCGGGCGCCCTCGACCGGCATGTTCAAACGCCGCATGGCCTCGATGCCGGTGACGAACACGCCGCGTCCGGTGGCTTGCACGCGACCGAGCGATCCGCCCAGGTGGATGGGCTTGCCGGTCACCACCCCCGTCGCCGTGGCCCCCACATTCATCGAGTAGGTGTCCATCATCCAGGCCATGATCTGGGCATTGGTGTTCACGTCGGGGGCGGGAATGTCCCGCTGGGGCCCAATGATGATGCCGATCTCGCTGGTATAGCGGCGCGTCATCCGCTCGAGTTCTTTCAGCGACAGGCTCTTGGGATCGACGCGAATGCCGCCCTTGGCGCCGCCATAGGGAAGGTTGACGGCGGCATTCTTGGTCGTCATCCAGGCCGCCAGCGCCATCACCTCCTCGAGCGTTACATTCGGGTGGAAACGTATCCCCCCCTTGCCCGGTCCGCGGGAAAGGTTGTGCTGGACGCGATAGCCCTCGAAATGCGCGACCGTCCCGTCGTCCAGCACGATCGGGACGTCGACGATGAGCGCCCGTTTGGGCCGCTTGAGGGTGTCGATCCAGCGCGCCAGCGGTCCCAGATGCGGGGCCGCGCGGTTAACCTGGGCAAGATATGTCCCCCAGGGACTGTCGATCGAAGGGCTGACATAGGACAAGCCGGTGACTGCACTGCTCGTGACATTCATTTTCCTGACTCCTCCCGTCTACTCAAGGTGATCTCCCGCTTTCTGTTGAGGTGGATGAAGCGGAAGCTGAGCGGTCAAATATTACTCGGCAAGACCAAGATGCGCAAGCCGGTCTTTACTGGCGCGATCCGCTCAGGCCGGAATCGGAGTTGGGGAGGTCGGTGGGTTCGGCGGCAGTCCGGGTAGTGGTCGCCGGACGGCCTATTGAAGGAACGGGTTGCCCCGGCGTTCCTCGCCGAAGGTGGAACCCTGGCCGTGACCGCAGATGAAGGCGATGTCGTCGCCGAGCGGCAGCAGCTTCGTCTTGATGGCAGAGATCAGCATGGCCCTGTTGCCGTAGGGGAAATCGCTGCGCCCGATGCTGCCGCGGAACAGCACATCGCCAACGATGGCCAGACGTGCCGTCTTCTCCACATAGACCAGGCTGCCCGGGGTGTGGCCGGGGCAGTGCAGGACGTCGAACCGCAGCGCGCCGAATTCGACCACGTCGCCCTCGGCCAGGAAACGGTCCGGGGTGACGTTGCCCATGCCGGTCAGGCCGAGCGCGGCTTGCTGCGCCTCGATCTGCTCCAGCAGGAAACGGTCGCGCGCGTCGGGACCCCAGATCTCGACGCGCGGCTCACCCAGCGTGTCGCGCAGGGCGGCGGCGCCGCCGGCATGGTCCAGGTGGCCATGGGTGAGCAGGATACGCCGCGCCGTCAGTCCCTGGCGGCCCAGCAAATCCCTGATGCGGTCGGGCTCGCCGCCCGGGTCGAACACCATGGCCTCGGTGCTGTCCTCGTCGAACAGCACCGTGCAATTCTGTTGGAAGGCGGTGACGGGGATGATGGCCACGTGAAAGCCGGACATGCGCCGCTCCTTGCCGGGGTCGTTACGCCAAGGCCAGCAAATCCGCCGCCGCGCCGGCCAGCACCTGGCAGCCCAGCGCGATGTCGTCTTCGGCGGTGTCCTCGCTCCAGTGGTGGCTGATGCCGCCGATCGAGGGCACGAACAGCATCGCCGCCGGCATCACCCGGGCGAGTTGCTGGGCGTCGTGGCCGGCGCCGCTGGGCATGCGCTGGTGCAATCCCGGGGCATGGCGCTCGGCGGCGCGCTCCAGCGCGTCCTGCAGGTGCACGTCCATGACTTTCGGCAGCGAACGCGACAGGGTGTGCAGCGTGGTCCGGCAGGGCCCCGCGTTCGACGCCACGACCAGCTCGGCCAAGGCGGCCTCCAGGCGGGCGAGCACCTCGGGGTCGGCGTCGCGGAACTGGAACAGCATCTCCGCGCCGCCGGGAATCACGCTGGGGGCGCCGGGGTCCAACGTGATCCGCCCGGTGGTCCACACCGTGCGCGGCGCGCAGATCTCGGGGAACCGGCGGTCGATGGCGTCGGCCAGCTTCACCAGCGCCAGTCCGGCGTCGCGGCGGATCGCCATGCGGGTGGTGCCGGCATGGTTCTGCACGCCTTCGAAGGCAATGCGGTACTGCCAGATGCCGACGATGCTGGTGACGATGCCCAGCCGCAGCGCCTTCGCCTCCAGGTCGTCGCCCTGTTCGATATGGGCCTCGATATAGCCGAGATAGCGGCCCGGCTCGAAGCCGGCGCGTCCCCGTCCGGCCAGGCCGGCCTCCGCCAGCGCCGCGCGCAAGCTGCGAGCCTCGTGGCGCCCCTGCGCGGCGTCGATGTCGGCGTCGGAAAAATCGCCGACGAAGGAGCGGCTACCCGGGAAACTGGCGTAGTGGCCTTCCTCGTCGGCCCAGGAGACGACGTCGACGCCGCCGCGCACGCCGTGCCGGCGCAGCGCGCGGGCGACCTCCAGGGCAAAGACGACGCCGAGCGCGCCATCCAGCCAGCCCGCGTGCGGCTGGGTCTCGCTGTGGCTGCCCAGCAGCAGGCGCGGTCCCGCGCCGGGATCGCGGCCGATCACGTTGCCGATGCCGTCGATCTCCGCCACCAGACCGGCCTGCTCCATGCGGGCGGCGAGCCAGCGGCGGGATTCCATGTCGACCGGCGAATAGGTCGGCCGGTGCACGCCGGTCCGGTAGGCGCCGAAACCGCGCAGCGTGTAGAGATCGGCGAGCAGGCGGGCGGCGTCGATGGGCGGGTCGGTGAGGGACATGGGCGCCTACCGGTTCAGGTGCCGCTGCACGAACTGCCGGCAGCGGTCGGTGGTGGGATCGCGGAAAATCTGCGTCGGCGGGCCTTGTTCCTCGATCCGCCCGTCGTGGAGGAATACCGCGTGCGTCGCGACCTCGGCGGCGAAGGCCATTTCGTGGGTCACGATCAGCATGGTCCGGCCTTCCTCGGCGAGGTCGCGGATGACCAGCAGGACCTCGCCGACCAACTCGGGGTCGAGCGCCGAGGTCGGTTCGTCGAACAGCAGGGCGCGCGGGCGCATGGCGAGCGCGCGGGCGATGGCGGCGCGCTGCTGCTGGCCGCCCGACAGATGCGCGGGATAGGCGCGGCACTTGTCGGCCATGCCGACCTTTTCCAGGATTGATTCGGCCTCGGCCACCACTTCCGCGCGGGGCCGGTGTTGGACGTGGATCGGCGCCTCGATGACGTTCTGCAGCACCGTCATGTGCTGCCAGAGATTGAAGCTCTGGAAGACGAAGCCGAGCTGGGCGCGCAGCCGGTTGACCTGGGCGGCGTCGGCGGGCTGGCGCACGCCGCGGTGGCTGCGCATGCGCACGGTCTCGCCGGCGATCGCAACCTCGCCTTCCTCCGGCACTTCCAGCAGGGGGATGCAGCGCAGCAGCGTGCTCTTGCCGGAACCGCTCGCGCCGATGATGGCGATCACCTCGCCGGTGCGGGCGGCCAGGGTGACGCCCTTCAGCACCTCCAGCGCGCCGAAACGCTTGTGCAGGCCGGTGACGGCGACGGCGATGTCCTCGCTCATCACGCTGCTTCCCGGCGCAGATGCGGGTTCAGGCGGCGCTCCAGCGCGCCGATCGCCCGCGTCAGCAGGAAATTCAGGATCAGATAGATCGCGCCGGCACACAGGAATACCTCCAACGCACGGTAGGTCTCGGAAATGATGGCATAGGCGATACCGGTGACCTCCATGAGGGTGACGATGCTGGCGAGCGAGGTGGACTTGACCATGATCACCATCTCGTTGCCGTAGGCCGGCAGCGCCTGACGCAGCGCGATCGGCAGCACGATGCGCCGATAGACCGTGAAACGCGACATGCCGGCCACGCGGGCCGCCTCGACGGCCCCGGCGGGCACCGAATTCAGTCCGCCGCGGACGATTTCCGAGCCGTAGGCGGCGGTGTTGAGCGTCAGCGCCAGCAGGGCGCACCACCAGGGCTGGCGCAGCAACGGCCACAGCACGCTGTCGCGCACCGCGGCGAACTGGCCGAGGCCATAGTAGATCATGAAGATCTGCAACAGCAGCGGGGTGCCGCGGAGCACGAACACGTAGCCGCGCACGAACCACTCGGCAGGCCGCGAGGCGGCGCGCGCCACCGCCATCAGCACCGCCAGCACCATCCCGGCGGCAACCGAAAGCACCGCCAGTTGCAGCGTCATGGGCAGCCCCGCCAGCAGCCGGCCCATCGTATCGGAAAGGAAATCGAGCTCGCTCACAGCCGCCGCTCGCTCAGCGCGCTGCGGCGCTCGGCGGCGCGGAAGAGCACGCCGGAAAGGGTGGTGAGGATGAGGTAAAGGGTGAAACCGGTGATGTAGAACTCGAAGGGGCGGCGGGTGGAACCGGCGCCGATGTGGACCTGGCGCATCAGTTCGACCAGCCCGGTGACCGAAATCAGCGCCGATTCCTTCAGCACCTGCTGCCACACGTTGCCCATCCCGGGCAGCGCGTAATGCAGCAGGCGCGGCGCGATGACGCGGCGCAGCATGAGCAGCCCGCCCATGCCGACCGAACGCGCCGCATCGATCTCGCCGTGCGGGATGGCGTTGTAGGCGCCGCGCAGCACCTCGGTCTGGTAGGCGCCGGAGACCAGCCCGACCGCCAGCATGCCGACCAGGAAGCCGTTCAGCCCATAGAACCCCTCGGCGCCCAGGGCGTGCGCGATGGCGCTTAGCCCGGTGCTGCCGCCGAAGTAGAACAGGTAGATCACCAGCAGGTCGGGAACGCCGCGCACGACGGTGGTGTAGCCGTCGGCGAGGTGGCGCGGCAGCGCGGTGCGGGCCGACTTGGCCCAGGCACCGAGGGTGCCGAAGCAGATGCCGGTGACGAAGGCCGACGCCGAGACCGCCAGCGTCATCAACGTGGCCAGCAGAAGCTGGTATCCCCAGCCCTGCTGGCCGAAGCCGAGCAGTTCAAGAGTGGAAGACACGTCGGTACTTCAGTCTATTGCGGCGTAACGTCGCTCTTGAACCATTTGATCGCCAATATCTTCATCGAGCCGTCGGCCTCGGCGGCCCGGATCGCCTTGTCGAATAGTGCCTTGAGGTCGGTGTCGCCCTTGCGCAGGCCGATGGCGCTGCCCTGGCCCAGCGGTCCGCCGACAAACAACGGACCGGCCAGCTTCATCTGGTCGCCGCCCGGCTTGGAGAGGGTGGAAACGAAGTAGTTGGTGGAGGCCATCACCAGATCGACCCGGCGGGCCTGCAGGTCGAGGTCGTGCTCCTCGGTCTTGCCGTAGGTCCGGATATCGACGAGGCCCTTGAAGTAGGTGTTCAGCACGTCGGCCTGGATGGTGGAAACCTGCACGCCGACGATGTGACCCTTGAGCGCCGGGGCGAGGTCCTTCACCGCCGCCTCGGTGGCCGCCTTGTCGTCGAGCGAGACGCGCTTGCCGGTGTCGGGGAGGTTGGCGAGCGGGCCGTCCTTCATCACCGCGAAGGTCGAGGGCGCCTGCGTGTAGGGTAGCGAGAAGTCAATCACTTCAAGGCGCTTTGGGGTGATGCTCATACCGGACATGATGGCATCGAACTTGCCGGCCTGAAGGCCGGGGATGATGCTGTTCCAGTCGGAGACGATGAACTCGCATTGCAGCTTGAGCCGGGCGCAGAGGTCGGCGGCAAGCTCGATCTCGAATCCGTCCAACTTGCCGTCGGGGCGGACCAGGTTGTAGGGGGCGAAGGCGCCCTCGGTGGCGATCACGACCTTCGTCCACTCTTTCGCCTGCACTGGCGGGGCCAGCACGGCGGAGAGCGCCACCGCGGCGGCGGCGCCCAGCAAAGTCATTGCCTTCACGTCGGGTCTCCCTTGCTTCGGGTGGGCTGGAAGCTACGAGAACGGACGGAGTTTGCAAGCCAGTGACAGCGGGCGAGGGGCTTTTCCGGGATTTTTCGCGTCAGCGGATGGCCGCTGCCACCGCAGCACGCAGCTCCGGAGTTATTTCGGGCGCGACGCCGAACCAGGCTTCGAACGACGGGCGGGCCTGATGCAGCAGCATGCCGAGTCCGTTCACCGTCGGATTGCCGCGCGTCCGCGCCGCGGCGAGCAGCGGGGTTTCCAGCGGGTTGTAGACGATGTCGCAGACCAGGGCGGCGACCGGCAGGTCGTCCAGGCGCAGGTCGAGCGCGGGCTGGCCGACGGTGCCCTGGCTGGCGGTGTGTACCAGCAGGGCGGCCCCGGCCAGGGCCGACTCGCGCGCCTCCCAGTCCAGCACGCGCACGAGGCCGCCGAAGTCGGCGGCAAGGTGTTCGGCGCGGGCACGGGCGCGGTTGACCAGCCGGATTTCCCTGGCCCCCTCGTCCAGCAGCGCCACCACCACGCTGCGCGCGCTGCCGCCGGCCCCCAGCACCACCGCCGGGCCGGTGTCGCCGCGCCAGTCCGGACGGACGTCGCGCAAGTTGTGGATGAAGCCGTAGCCGTCCGTGTTGGCGCCGCTGAGCGAGCCGTCGGGTTGCACCACGATCAGGTTGACCGCGCCGATCCGCCGCGCCGCCGCGTCGAGGCGGTCCATCAGGCCAGCGGCTTCCTCCTTGTGCGGAATGGTGACGTTACAGCCGGCGAAGCCGAGCGCCGACAACCCCCGCAGCGCCGCCTCCAGCCGTCCGGGCTGCACCGCCATCGGCACGTAGACTCCGGGAATACGGTATTTTTCCAGCCACCAGCCGTGCAGCTTCGGCGAGCGCGAGTGCATGACGGGCCAGCCGATCACGCCGGCGGCACGAAACGGCTTCGAATCGCTCATGCGCAGATACCTTCCTCTTCGGCGGAGACAACAACCCGGCGACAGCCCGCCCGCGGTGCGCCATCATCGGTGCCCTAACACGGACAGGGATGGCAGGCGATGGGCGATGGGGGGAAGTGGCTGCGCGTAGCGGCGACCGGCGAACTGGCCAGGGGCACGATGAAGGCGGTCGAGGCGGCGGGATACGAGCTCGCCCTTTACCACCTGGACGACGACAGCTGGCGTGCCAGCGATCTTTATTGCACGCATGCCGAGGCCCGGTTGACGGACGGCTGGCTGGAGGGCTGCACCGTCGAATGCCCGCTGCACGCCGGGCGCTTCGACCTGCGCACGGGAGCGGGGCAGGGCGCGCCGATCGAGGCGGATCTGCCGGTCTATCCGGTCCGCATCGAGGGCGACGACGTGTTGGTCCAACTGCCGTGCGGCTAGGCGGAGACGGACGCGGTGGTTAGGTTGCCCGAGCAGAGGAGAGGACAAGCGTTGACCAATATCGACATGACCTTGCTGACGCGCCGCGTCGGGGAACTGGTGGCGCCGTGGGCGGCGCCGGAAACCCCGGGCGTCGCGGTCGCGGTGGTGCGCGACGGCGAGCTTGTGCTGCACCGCTGCGCCGGGTTCGCCAGCCTCGAGCTCGGTGTGCCGGTGGGACCGGGCACCACCTTCCGCATCGCCTCGGTGAGCAAGCAGTTCACCTGCGCCGCCGCCCTTCTGCTGGCGCAGGAAGGCAGGCTGGACGTTGAGGCACTAGCGCGCCGCTACCTGCCGGAGTTGCCGGAATTCGGCACGCCGGTGACGGTCGCGCAGCTCATGCACAACGTCAGCGGCATCCGCGACATGCTGGAGATCATGCGCCAGGGCGGCGTCGATCTCGGCTATCCGGTGACCCAGGCCGACCTGCTGGCGGGCATCTGCCGCCAGCGCGGTCTGAACTTTACGCCGGGTAGCCGTTACCTCTACAGCAACAGCAACTTTCTGCTGCTCGGCCTGATCGTCGAGCGGATCAGCGGGGAAGCGCTGCCCGGATTCCTGGCCCGCCGCATCTTCGCCCCGCTCGGCATGCGCCGCACCCGGATGACGCCGAGCGTGGCCGAACCGGCGCCGGGGCTGGCCACCGGCTACCTGCCGAAAGACGCGGGTTGGGTACGGGCCGCACACGCTTTCCCCATGGGCGGCGAGGGCGGGCTGGTCTCCTGCGTCGAGGACCTTGCCCTGTGGGACCGCAATTACATCACCCACCAGGTGGGTGGCGCCGCGCTGACCGAGGCACTGGAGACGCAGGTCGACTTCACCGGCGGCGCGCGCTGCTGCTACGCCTGCGGGCTGCGGGTATCGCCGTATCGCGGCGTGCGCACGGTGGGACATGGCGGACTGTGGCCGGGCTACAAGACGGAATTTCTGCGCGCGCCCGGTCGCGGGGTGACCGTCGTCTGCATCACCAACAACGGCGCCAGCGATCCCTATCATCTCGCGCACGATATCCTGGACGTCGTGCTCGATGGCTTGCCGGGGGTGCATGCCGTGCCGCCCATGCCCGCGCGCGAATCGCTGGACGCGCTGGCGGGGCGCTGGCTCGACCGCGACAGCGGCATGACCGTCGATATCAGCGTCACCGCCTCCGGCCAGCCGATGGGCAACACCCACGGCGTGCCGTTCCGGCTGACGCCGACCGAGGATGGCCGGCTGGAGGCCGCCCGGTCCGGCGGCGACTTCTGGTGTGCCCTGGCGCCGGACGACACGCTGGCGGTCGAACTCGATGCCGGGGTTCGGGGCACCTATCATCGGGTGGTGCCGGGCGCGGCCCTGCCCGAGGGGTTGGTGGGGCGCTATGCCAACGCCGATATGGCGGCCATCTGGACCATCGGCGAGGACGCGGACGGCATGGCGGTGCGCGTGCACGGGCCGGTGGCGGCCGAGGGCGGTCCCTGGGTGGTCGAGCCGGTCGAGGGAGACATCTTCCGCATCTGGATGCCGGGGACGTTGTTCAAGGGCTGGCTGGACGTGCGGCTGCTGCGATCCGGCGGCCGGGTGAGCGGGCTGCGCGTCACCGGCAACCGCGCTCGCCAACTGGTCTACGCGCGACTGGCAGGAGGCGAAGGATGATCACACCGGCCTATGCGCGCATGATGGCCGCCTACAACGCGGAGATGAACCGGCGCACCTACGCGACGGCGGCCGGCCTCACCGACGCCGAGCGCCGGGCCGACCACCGGGCGTTCTGGGGCTCCATCCACGGTACGCTGAGCCACATCCTGTGGGGCGACCGCATCTGGATGTCGCGCTTTGCCGGCTGGCCGAAGCCCACCCAGGAGATGCGCGACAGCCCCGCGCTGCACGAGAATTTCGACCAGCTTCGGGCCGCCCGGGAAGTGGCGGACAGCGGCATCATCGCCTGGGCGGAGGGGCTCGACCAGGCCTGGCTCGACCAGGATCTGGTCTGGTACAGCGGCGTCCTGCAGAGCGAGGTGCGGCGCCCGCGGGTGGTGGTGGTGACACATTTCTTCAACCACCAGGCCCATCATCGCGGCCAGGTGCATGCAATGTTGACCGCCCATGGCCGGGATACCGGCGATACCGATCTGCCGATCGTGCTGCGCGACCTCGAACGCGCGGGCCGGGCGCCGTCATGACGACGGATTGAGGCGGCGGGGTGCCGCGCGGGGATTATCCGTGGTCGATGCGCGGCCGTGCGCTGGGCGTGCAGTGGGCGGTGCTGCTGGCGCTGTCGGTCGTCTTCACCACGGTGCTGGAGTGGGCGGGCCTGCCCGCCGCCCTGCTGCTGGGTCCGATGATCGGCGGCATCCTGGTGGTGGCAGTCTGCGGCGGTTCGGTGGGGGTGTCGCACTGGCTGTTCCTGATCGGGCAGGCCGTGGTCGGCTGCATGATGGCGGCCACCATCACGCCCGCCATCGTCGGCACGCTGTTGCAGGACTGGCCGCTGTTCCTGGCCGCGGTGGTCTCGGTGATCGTGGTCAGCAGCATCCTGGGCGCGGTGCTGGCGTACTTGCGGGTGCTGCCCGGTACCACGGCGATCTGGGGCACCTCGCCGGGCGCCGCCACCGCCATGACGCTGATGGCCGAGAGCGGCGGCGCGGACATGCGCCTGGTCGCCTTCATGCAGTACGCGCGGGTGGTTCTCGTCGCCGTGGTGGCTTCCGGGGTCGCCCGCTTCTGCACGACGTCCGCGCCAGGCGCGGTCGCCGCCATCGTGTGGTTTCCGCCGGTCACCTGGGACGCCTTCGCTGCCACCCTCGCGCTGGCCGGGGCGAGCACGGCGGTGGCCCCGCTGCTGCGCATCCCGGCGGGGTCGATGCTGGTGGCCTTCGTCGTCGGCGCGGTGCTGCACGCCACCGCCGTGATGACGATCGAGCTGCCGCAGTGGCTGCTGGCGGGGAGCTACGCGCTGGTCGGCTGGACCATCGGGCTGCGCTTCACCCGCCCGATCCTGGTGCACGTCGCCCACCTGCTGCCGCGCATCGCCGCCTCGACCCTGGCGCTGATCGGCACTTGCGGCGGCCTCGGAGTGGTGCTCGGCCACTTCGCCGGGATCGACCCGCTGACCGCCTATCTGGCGATGAGCCCGGGTGGCGCCGACTCGGTGGCCATCATCGCGGCCTCGACGCGGGTGGACATGCCGTTCGTGATGGCGTTGCAGACCGCCCGCTTCATCCTCGTCATGTTCATCGGGCCCGGCCTGGCCCGGCTGGTCGCCCGGCATTTCGATCGGTGAAGGTTAACCGGCGGCCAGGAAGGACTCCACGACGGCGGCGAAACCGGCGGGATTGTCCGCGTGCAGCCAGTGCCCCGCGTCCTTCAGGGTGACGAAGCGGGCTTTGGGGAACAGCGCGCGGATCGGGGCACGGTGCTCAGGGCGGATGAGGTCCGACCGCGCGCCGGCGACGAACAGGGTGGGGCCGGCGTAGGGCGCGACGTCGCGGTCGGGCCAGTCCTCGAGGCGAGGCAGGGCGGCGGTGATCGCGGGCAGGTCGATGCGCCAGTGCGGCGCGGCGCCGAGGCGGAGATTCTGGAGCAGGAAGGCGCGCACGGCCGGGCCGGCGACGGCGGCGAGCGTGGCATCGGCCTCGGCGCGGGTCAGGCCGGGATGCAGCGGAATCGCCGCCATCGCGGTGGCGAGGTCGTGGAAGGCCGGCGGATAGCGCACCGGGGCGATGTCGGCGACCAGCAGGCGCGCGACCGCCGCGGGGGCTTCCAGCGCCGCCATCATCGCCACCTTGCCGCCCATCGAATGGCCCACCAGCGCGGCCGGCAGGGCGCCACGCTCGCGCAGGGTTTCCAGCACGTCCTCGGCCATGGCGGGGTAGGACATGGCAGGGGCGTGGCGGCTGTCGCCGTGATTGCGCAGATCCAGCGCGATGACGCGGCAGGTGGCGGCGAGGCGGCGCTGGAGAGCGCCGAAATTGCCGGCCTGGCCGAACAGGCCGTGGAGCAGGGCGACCGGCGCGCCGGTGCCGGATTCCACGGCGTGCAGGATCATCGTTGGCCTCCCGGCCAGGCCGCGCAGGCCACGCCGCCGAGGATCAGGACGGAACCGGCGATCAGATCGGGGCCGAGCGGCTCGCCCAGCCACCAGGTGGACAACAGCAAGCCCACCGCTGGCGTGGCCAGGAACCCGACGGAGGCCACCATGGACGGCAGCGCCGCCGAGGCGGCCATGACGCACCAGGTTCCGACCGGCCCGGCCAGGGCGCCGATATAGGCCATCGCCCACAGCGAGGGCGCCGGCCAGGTGCCGAGGCCGCCGCCCTCCAGCAGCGCCAGCGGCACCAGCACGAGGGTGGCGATGCCGAAACACCAGGGCAGCAAGGGCAGCATCGACCCCTGCGGCGGCAGGCGCCGCACCACCGTGATCGCGATCGCAAAGCAAAGCCCGGCGCCAAGGAGGAAGGCATGCCCGATCAGCAGGTTTCGCGACGACCAGTCGATCGCCCAGGGGCCCATCAGCACCGCCACGCCGAGCACGCCCAGGGCTGCCGCCAGCCAGCGCCGCGGCGGAATGGGCTCGCGCAGCACCAGCATGGACAGCGGCACGATCCAGATGGTGGTGACATTGGACAGGATGGCGGTGCGACCCGCCGGCACCCAGGCCATGGCGGCATGGGAGAGGGCAAAAAACCCGGCGAGCGAGAGCAGCCCCACGCTGAACACCGCCGGCAGGTCGCGCCGTGTCGGGGTGCGCAGCCGGCCCAGCAGGATAAGCGCGATGGCCGCGGTCAGCCCCGAGAACCCGGCGCGCCCCGCGGCGAACCACAGCGGCGAGGCGCCGGCGGTGATGGCGGCCTTGGTGACCGGCCAGGCCACGCTGAACAGCAGCACCGATCCGCCGAGTTGCACGAGCCCGAGCCTGGGCAGCCGCGTCGCCGGCGCGGCGCTCACGGGCGCGGCGATCCGGGCGGGTCGAGGAAGCGTTGCAGGAACACCAGGTCGAGCCATCGTCCGAATTTGCGCCCTACTTCGCGGAATTTCGCCACCTGGACAAAACCCAACCGCGTGTGCAGGCGCAGCGAGGCGGTGTTGGTCGCGTCCACCCCGGCGATCATGACATGCTTGCCGCAGGAGAGCGCATAGGGAAACAGCGCCGCCACCAGGGCGTGGCCGATGCCTTTTCCCCGGGCCTGCGCGTGCACGTGGACGCTGTGCTCCACCGTGTAGCGGTAGCCCGGCCAGGGCCGGAAGTCGCCGAAGCTGGCGAAGCCGAGCACCTGGCCGTCGGCGCGGGCCACCAGCACCGGGTAGCCCTGCGCCTGGCGGGCGGCGAACCAGGCCGTGCGGTCCGCCAGGGTTGCCGGGTCGTCGGCGTAGATGGCGGTGGAGGTGGCGATGACGTCGTTGGTGATCGCCAGGATGGCGGGCAGGTCGGCTGGCGTCGCGGGCTCGATGCGCATGGGGTTGGCCTGGGGTGGGGAGGCGACGATAGGGGAGGCGTTGATATAACGTGCGGCTGGCGGGGGATGAACATGGGAATGAAAGGGTCTGCGGGCCGCGCGGTGGTGGTGTGGGACCTGCCCACTCGGGTGTTTCACTGGCTCACCGTCGCCCTGGTGGCGGCGGCCTACGCCACCTGGCGGCTCAACTGGATGGACTGGCACGCGCTCGCCGGTGACGCGCTGCTGGGCCTGCTGTTGTTTCGGTTGGTCTGGGGGGTCGTGGGCAGCGAAACCGCGCGCTTCGCCAGCTTCCTCGCCTCCCCTGGCGCCGCCGCGCGGCACCTCGCGCGGCTGTTTCACCGCGAGCCGGATGCGGAGGTCGGCCATAATCCCGCCGGCGGCTGGATGGTGGTGGTGTTGCTCGCGCTCTTGCTGGGGCAGGTCCTGACCGGCATCGTGGTCAACAACGACGTGGCGGATGCGGGCCCACTCACCGACATCATGCCGGCGGCGGTTGCCAATCTGTTGACCGACCTGCACGCCTGGTTGTGGGACGCGCTGCTGGCCGCGGTGGCACTCCATGTCGCGGCGATCGCGCTCTACGCCGCCGCGAAAGGACACAACCTGCTGCCCCCGATGGTCACGGGCCGCAAATGCCTGCCGGGGGACCGCGCGCCGCCACGCCTCGCCTCCGCCGCGCGCGCCGTTGTCGTACTGGGCGGTGCCGCCGTGGCGGCAGCGCTGCTCGCGACTTATCTTTAGCCGGGATTCAGCCCTTGGGCGGCATGACCTGCCCGCGGATCTCGCCGGCCGGGTGATCCTGGGTGTGGACGTTGATATACCAGTCGCCAGCCATGAACTGCTCGGCCTGCGCGGGCGTCAGCGTGGCTTGGCCGGTCATCGGGCTGGGCGCCGGCTCGCCGCGCCTGGAGATCCAGATCAGTACCCCAGCGTTGTTGCCCATGGCCGCCGGGCCATGGAAATGGGCCATGGACACCGGGCCGGAAAGCCCGCTGTAGGTCACCGACCAGGTCAGCTCGCGCGTGCTCGCGTCATAGGTGAGCGCCGCGTTGCCGGTGCCGGCGGTCTGTACCGGCGGCACCTGTTGCGCCCCGGTCAACGGCACGGTGAAGGCAACGGGCGCGGCCCGGGCCACCGCCATCGAGCTCGCCCAGGCGCATGGCACCAGGGCAAGCAGAGTCCGTCGAGAAACTGACATGGACACCCCCCTTTCCTGCGTTTACTGCAACCCCGCAATAATAGTGTCCGGGAGCATAGGAGTTGCCGTTCGGGACGCAAGCAGTCGTCGCCCCGGCGCCATTCCCGTTTTCGCGAGTTGGCGCGTTCAACCCCCGGTGCCGTGGCCAGCGCTGGTCACAGCCGGAAGACCGCGCGCGCATTATCCTCCCGGATGGCCTGGTACACATCCCCCGGCAGGCCCGCCGTGTTGGCCATCGAGCCCTTCATGTCGTGCACCTGGTGCGGATAGTCGGTGGCGAACAGCACCCGGTCGGCGCCGACGATCTCGATGAGAAACCGCAGCGCCGCCGGATGGTGGGTGATGCAGCCGCACCAGATCCGTTTGAGATACTCCGAAGGCCGCGCCTTGATTTTTCGGCGCGACGGGATCTCCACCTCGTCGCCCTTGTCGAAACGGCCGACCAGATAGGGCAGCACGCCATCGCCGCTTCGGCGAGCGGAAATACCGAACGTCCGATCCGGAAATTCCCCCTCCGCCTATCCCTCCACCCCGCCCCGAGCTACCGCCGCGTGAACCAGGCCAGGTCGATGGCATTGCCCATGGCGGCGTAGCCGGCACGGTTGGGATGGAGTTTGTCGCCCGGCCCGCCGGTGGTGCTCTCCGGCACGAACATGGGCTTCATGCCGCCGCTGGCGGCGTCCAGCGTGACGGCGTCGAAATCGATGACGCCATCGAACAGGCCGCCGGTGCGG
>CAYWOW010000066.1:0-16290 GCA_964459005.1 uncultured Acetobacteraceae bacterium | reverse complement strand
GGGCCGAGGTGATGGTGGGCGTCGATTCGGTGGCGAACTGCGCGCCGATCGCCGCGGCCGCGCAGCGCGCCGGCAAGGTCGTACCGGTGGTGATCGAGGTCAATATCGGCATGAACCGTGCCGGCGTTGCGCCCGGCGTTCCCGTGGTTGCGCTGGCGGACGCGGTCGCGAAAATGCCCGGCGTGCGACTGGCCGGCCTGATGGCGTGGGAGAGCCAGGCCGTGACCATCGCCGATCCCACCGAGAAGGAACGCGTGGTGCGCGATGCGATCGCGCTGCTGGCCGGCAGCGCCGAAGCGTGCCGCAAGGCCGGCCATCGCATCGACGTGGTCAGTTGCGGCGGCAGCGGCACCTTTCCGTACTGCACGGCGCAGCCGGGCGTCACGGAAGTGGAGGCGGGCGGCGCGATCTTCAGCGACATGCATTATCGCACGGACTACCACCTCGATTTCCCGCCGGGGTTGCTGCTGCTGGCCTCGGTGACCAGCCGCCCGACGCCGCACCGCATCATCCTGGATGCCGGCAAGAAGTCGATGAGCAGCGACGCCGCGCCGCCCGCTCCCCTCGGATTGCCGCCGGTGAAGCGGCTGCGCCTTTCGGCTGAGCACGCGACGATCGAACTCGAAGCGCCCAGCAACACGCCTCAAGTGGGTGACAAGGTGCAATTCGTGGTCGGCTATGGCGACACAACCGTGCACCTTCACGAGGAGATCGTTGCCATCCGCGGCGGTCGCGTCGAGGCGGTGTGGAAGGTCGCGGCGCGCGGGCGCATCAAGTAACCAGCGACGACGATGCGGCGGTCACGCCGTTCGTGGGATCGCCTTGTTGGTGGCGGGATCGAAGAGATGGAGCGCGCCGCTGTCGAGCGCGATGCGGGTCCGGGCGCCCACCTTCAGACCGGTGCTGCGGCCGACCCGGGCGATCAGCTCCTGGCGCGCGCCGGCGAGGGCGAGCAGCAGCAGAGTCTCGGCGCCGAGCAATTCGACCGCTTCGACCTCGACATCGACAAGGTGGGGCGGTCCGCTCGCGACTTCGGCCGGCGTCTCGTAGAGATCCTCGGGCCGGATACCGAGGATGACCGGTTTGCCGATAAGGGGCGCCAGCGCCGCGGCGGACCAGCCGGTGAGAGCGAGCCGCATGCCATCGAGTTCCAGCGCCGGCTCGGCAGCTTGTGTCAGGATCGTCCGCAGCAGGTTCATCGGCGGGTTGCCGAGGAAGCGGGCGACGAAGGTGTCGGCGGGGGCGCGATAGACCTCGAGCGGCGCCCCGATCTGCACCATCTCGCCCTGGTTCATGATGCAGATGCGGTCGCCCATGGTCATCGCCTCGACCTGATCATGGGTCACGTAGATCGTGGTGGTGGCGAGCGCATGCTGCTGCTTGATGAGCTCGTTACGGGTCGAGACGCGCAACGCCGCGTCGAGGTTCGAGAGCGGCTCGTCGAACAGGAACACCTTGGGTTCGCGCACGATGGCCCGGCCCAGGGCCACGCGCTGGCGCTGGCCGCCCGAGAGCGCATGGGGTTTGCGATCGAGATAGGGTACCAGGCCGATCATCCCGGCGACGCGCCGCACCCGGCGGTCGATCTCGGCCCGCACGACGCCACGCCGGCGCAGCCCGAAGGCGAGGTTGTTGTAGACGGTCATGTGCGGATACAGCGCGTACGACTGGAACACCATCGCGATGTCCCGGTCCTTGGCCGGAATCTGGTTCATCACCCGACCGTCGATCGACACCGTGCCGGCGCTGATCGGTTCGAGCCCCGCGACCATGCGCAGGACGGTCGACTTGCCACATCCCGAAGGACCCAGCAGAACCACGAATTCTCCGTCAGCCACGGTCAGGCTGACATCGCGCACGGCAAAATCGCCGCCCGTCGCGTATTGCTTGCTGAGCCCGTCGATCACGACGACCGCCATAGCGCACTCGATTCCTAGCGAACTGCCCCGGCACTCATGCCGCGGATCATGGTTTCCGAGAACAAGGCGTAGATCAGGGCGATCGGTATGATGGCGATCATCAGTCCGGTCGCGAGCATGCCGACGTCGAGCTGATGGCTGCCCATGAAGTGCATGATTCCGAGCGGCAGCGTGCGTTTGTCATCGTCGGTCATGAGCACGACCGCATAGAGAAACTCGTTCCAGAGAGTGACGAAATTCAGGATCACCGTCGTGAAGATCGCCGGCACTCCGATCGGCAGGGTGATGCGCCAGAAAATTTCGAAATCCGAGTACCCATCCATGCGCGCGGCATCGAACAGGTCCTGCGGGATCTGCGCGAAAAAGCCTTCGAGAAGGTAGACCGTCATGCCGAGCTGACTCGCCACGTAGACCAACGCGAGCCCCGGCAGGGTGTCGTAGAGGTGGTAATCGAGCAGGATCTGGAACAGCGACAGGATCAGCATCTGCGGCGGCAGGACCAGGCCCGAAAGGATCACGAACCGGACGATCCGGCGCGCCCGGAACTGGTATCGTGCGAGGCAATGTGCCGTCATCGCCCCGACCACGGTGACGATCGCGACCGCGCTTCCCACCGCGATGGTGCTGTTCCAGAAGTACGTGCTGTAGTTCGACTGCATCCACGCGTCGGCGAATTTTTCCCAGTGCAGATGGCCCGGCAGCGCATAGGGGTCGGCGAAGATCTCCGCCGTGGTGCGCAGCGACATCGAGGCAACCCAGAGGAACGGGCCGCCAGTGAGCACCGTATAGCCGAGCAGGAACAGCAGCAGCGGGGTGCGGCGTATGTAGTCGAACCAGGGTCGCATTTCCTGCCCGCCGTTCCGCTAGAATTCAAGCCGGTCGCGCTGGCGCAGCAGCAGGCTCATGACGACGACAAAGGCGATGATGATGAGGAACCACAGCACCGCGACGGCCGAGGGATAGCCGAGATCGAACGTGTTCCAATCGAACGCCCGCTTGTAGACGTATGTCGATACCGTCTCGGTCGCCCACAAGGGACCGCCCTGCGTCATGATCCAGACCAGGTCGAAGATCATCATCTTGCCGACGAAGGAGAGCACCATCAGGTTCACCAGCGTCGGCCGCAGCATCGGGATGATGATGTAGACCAGTTTGGCCAGCCAACCGCAATTGTCGAGCTCGGCGGCGCCCAGCACCTCAGCCGGCAAGGCATGCAGGGCTGCCAGAAAGACGATCATGTTGAAGCCGAGCCACTTCCACAGATGGGTGGCCATCACGGCCCACAGCGCCGTGTCGGGACTGCCCAGCCACGAATGCGCCAGCGAGCCGAGCCCGATGGCGCGCAGCAGCAGGTTCACCACGCCCCACTCGTAGTCGTAGATCCACACCCAGATGATGCCGACCACGACATAGGACATCAGGACCGGCAGGAACCAGATGACGCGCAGCGAGCGTGTGAACGGCACCTTGATGAAAAGGCAGAGTGCCAGCAGCAGGCCGCCGAACACGTCGACCGTCGTGCCGACCACGGTGAAGATCGCCGTGTTGCGGACCGCCGTCCAGAACACCGGATCGGCAAACAGCGCGGTGGAGAAATTGCCCGTGCCGACAAACTCCGCCGCCCCGTTGGGGCCGACGAGGTGCACGCTGTTGTAGAATGTGCGCACCACCGGATAGGCGGTGAAGCCCACATAGACCAGGATCGCCGGCGCCAGGAACAGGGCAAGCGTGGCGATCGGTGGCCGCCAGCCGTCGGTGGCGCGTTGTCGGCTGGCGGCGTTCCGATCGCCCGGGCGTCTAGTGTCCAAAGCAGGCGGCATTCATCATCGTCACCGCCTTGTCCACCGTCAGGAGCCCGGCCGGAAAAGCGGAATTCAGCACCTGGGCGAAGGCCTCCTTGCACTGGCCCTGCTGGATGACGTCCAATGGCCTGCCGGTGAAGTACTCGAGGCCCTTCTGGCTGGCCATCACCGCGTCGAGATAGGCCGCGTGCGGACCGCTGAATCCTTGCACGTTCGTCTTCATGGCGGCGGGCTCGTAGACCTCGTTGATCCACATCTGCGCCATCTCGGGCGTGGACATGGCGTCCAGGAACGCGGCGGCCTCCGTGGGATGCTTGCTGGCCGCATTGATGACGAAGCTGGAACCGATGTCGGAGGTTTCGCAATTATTGCAGGCAGCGCCGTCCATCGCGGGAAACAGCATGACGCCGACCGGGAAATCGGCGGGCTGGCCACCCTTGTCGGGAGGCGCAAAGGCGCGCCCGCTGTAGAAGCTTCCCATTGGCAGCATCAGCGCGCCCGGCTTGCTGTAGAAATAGTAGAAGGATTCGCCCAGCTTCATCGTCATGAAGTCTTTGGGATAGGCCCCGGCGTCGGTTAGTTGCTTCACCCAGGTGAGCACGGCAACGACGCGCGGATCCGCGAACGAGAGCTTGCCGGCCCACAGCTTGCCGTAGTCATCCTTGCCGAGCATGTGCAGCAATGCCTCGCCGAGGATATAGGCACCCGGATAGGGGCGGTCGCCGACCCCCTGGGCGATCGGCGTCATGCCGGCAGCGCGCGCCTTCACCATCAGGTCGAGGAACGCGGACTGGCTGAACTGCTGGTTTGCCGGCAAGCTGACGCCAAGCTTCTGCAGCCAGTCCTTGTTGTAGAAGATGACGCTCAGGTTGACCTCCTGGGGGATACCCCAGGTCTTGCCGTTCTCCTGCCAGACTTCCCGCGCCCAGGGGAAGATCTGGTTCCAGTTCACGAGGTTGTCGAGCGGCAGGATGTAGCCGGCGGTGACGTATTGATGCTTCTGGTCCGGCTCCAGATAGAAGACGTCGGGCCCGCGGCCCGCCGGCAGCGAGGTCCGCAGTGCCGTGTAAAGGCCGTCCTTCTCATACCACGTGATCTTGACGTGCAGTCCGGGGTGGCTCTTCTCCAGATCCGCGGCGGCCTTGTTGCGGAATACCACCTTGGCCGGTTCGTCGGCCTCGTGACTCCAGACCGTGAGGGTCACGTCCTCGGCGTGCACGGCCGGGACCGTGCCGCCATTGGCAAGAACGCTCAGGATCGCACCGAAGCCCGCACATCTGACTGTGAAAGCCAAGCTCATGATCCGATTTCCTTCCCCAGCTACATTCCCTGCAGCATCTAATGGGTAAACCCAATCATGTACGCTGGGTAGGGCTTTTTGGATGGCGCCGATACGCCGTGCCATCCCCGCCGCGGGTTGACCAACCCCATGAGGCGTGAGCATATAAAAACCCTGAGAATGCGTTCTAAATGAACGCATGGGGAGCCTTTCGGGTCAGGAAGATGACATCCGTCTCGGTTTTGGCGCTGTGCCGGTATTCCAGACTCGGGTCCGCGAGTCGTCTGCGCTTCCTGGACATGCTTCCGATATTGCAACAGAGCGGAATATCGGTGGATGTCCGCTCGTTTTTTGACGATGAATATTTGGTGAGGCTTTACGCCGGGCGCGGGGTGTCGGTTTCGTCGCTCCTCGGTTATTACGCCCGCCGCTTGCAGATCCTGCTGGACCGCGCGCACCACGATCTGATCTGGCTGGAGAAGGAAGCCGTGCCGTGGCTGCCCTGGTCGATCGAGCGGCGGCTGCTCGGCGACCGGCCCTATGTGGCGGACTTCGACGACGCCTGGTACCTGCGCTACCAGGAACACCGCAACCCCCTGGTTCGCGCCGCCCTGGCCGGCAAGTTGCCCGCCATCGTGCGGGCCAGCCGGCTGACCATCGTGGGCAATGCCTATCTGGGGGCATGGGCCAGGCGGATGCAGGCCCCCCGCATCCTCGAGCTGCCCACGACGGTCGATCTCGGCCGCTACCCGCTGGCCACCGGAACCCCGGACGGCGGCTTCACGATCGGCTGGATCGGCTCACCGGCGAACGCGGCGATGTATCTGCCGCCGCTCGCCGGGGTGCTCGCCGAGCTTACCGCCGAGGCCGGGGTCCGGTTGGATCTGGTGGGATCGGGGCCGATCACGCTGGATGGTGTCGCGGTCCACAACCTGCCCTGGAGCGAGGCGGACGAGGGCCGGCTGATCGGCGGCTTCGACGTCGGCATCATGCCCTTGCGGCACGATGAATGGAGCGAGGGCAAATGCGCCTACAAGCTCATCCAGTACATGGCGTCCGGGCTGCCCGTGGTGGCCTCGCCGGTGGGCATGAACCGGGTGGTGGTGCGTGATGGCGTCAACGGTTTCCTCGCCGACACGCCGGAGCAATGGCGGTCCGCCCTGTTGGCGCTGCGCCGCGATCCGGCGTTGCGGCGGCGCATGGGGGCAGTCGGGCGTGAGCTGGTCGAAGCCGAGTTTTCCCACGCCACGGTCGGCGTTCGGCTCGCCGCGGCGCTTCGCCAGGCCGCCGCGCCAACGCAATCCAGCGCGTTTCAACCGGGTTCGTGACATTCCCCGGGCAACTTTTCCCGCTGTCGGGCGGCGTGCCGGGCGATGCAGCCGTTGGTGCCGCGCACCGCAACCTGCTGGTATCCCCGTCATGGTGAAGCGCTCCGACGTCATTGCCGACTGGCGCGTCGATCTTGGCGACACCACCGGCTTCTTCGCAGCAGGCGGCAACATCGTACACGCGCCGGAAAACGTCCGTCACCGCTTCGCCATGCGCCCGACCGTGCGGCCCGGCCCGGTTGCACCCGGCGTTGCGAAGAATTTCCGCGAATGACGCCCCGTCCACCACTGTGGAAGCGGGTACTGCTGCGGCTGGTCCTGACGGCGCTGCGTGGTGTGGAGTTTGGGACTGGCGTGGTGCTCGTCTCGCCGCTCTATCAAAAGCTGCGAGCGCTGTGGCTGGGCATTGCCGCCTCTCCGGTGCCACCCGTCAGAACGGCACTGGTGGCGCATGTCTATTATCTCGAGTTCTGGCCCGAGATCGTGAAGGTCTGGCAAGCCCTGCCGGCAGGCAGCCCGCTGCTTGTCACCACCCCTCACGGCCAGGGAAGCCAGATAAGGACACTGGGAGGGGAAAATCCTCTGATTGAAATTTACGAGAGCGAGAATCGTGGCCGGGACATCGCGCCCTTTCTCATGCTCCTGAACGCCGGCCGGCTCGACCGCTTCGACGCCGTTCTCAAGATCCACACAAAGAAAAGTCCACATCTGCGGCTGGGTAACTTGCGGCGCCGGATCCTCTATACCGCCGTCGCAGGACATCCCGGCATTGTCCGGCGCATCCTGAGGCAATTTTCCGATCCCCGGGTCGGATTGGTCGGTGCGGCCTCCTTTTTCAGAACCAGAGACGTCTTCTGGATGAACGACAAAGCGCTCGTCGAGACTCTCTGCCGGCGCATGGAGCCGAACGGGCCGGTCCGCCTGGGTTTTTTCGAGGGTTCGATATTCTGGGTCCGGCCGCAGGCTTTGGCGCCTTTGCGGATGCTCGATCTGCAACCCGACGACTTCGACGCCGAGGCAGGTCAACTCGACGGCACATTGCATCATGCGGTTGAGCGCATCTTCACGCTCAGCGCGCTGGCCGCGGGCTACGAGACCCGGTCGATCGCGGGCAAGACGCTCCTCGCAGCCTGACACGAGCGGGATGCAAGCCCCATCGGCCCCCTCGTCGCCCGCCGCCTACTTTCTTCGTGCACTGAAAAGTTCAAGAAGTCTCCGAGGGATGGATCGGAATCGACACGGCGCCTTCGAATATGCCGGGATCGGGGGAAGTTCTATCGCGATCGAATTGATATCCAGGCCGCGGCCGAACCGATCGGTTCGACCGGCCTTTACAACGATCTGATAGACGGATCCCAGGGGGTTGCCTAACAGTATTTTTTTCATTTTCTTCGGCAACTGATTCCAGGCCGCGGCCAATTCAGTATGTTCGCTGTCGGCAAAGATGAATTTCATTGCAACCAGACTGAAGCCCATGTTCAGGAACAGAGCCCCGAGATTTTTGGGTCCAAAGAAACGGATATGTGTCTTGTCGAGCAATCCCAGATCGCCATATTTGAAATCACCCAGAATCAGACTTGCAATAACCGAATTGTGGCCGGCGTGAGGAATTGATACGACAAAAAAACCATCATCGCGCAACACCGTGGCCAGTTTTCTGACCACGCTCCAAGGATCGTAAAGATGCTCAATGACATCTGACAGAATGATAACATCATATTTCTTTCCGGTTAATTCGGCGAAGTTATCCTGTAAGGCCAGGTCTATTTCATAGACCTCTCTCACATAATTCCGGCAGACCTCGGCGGCAGATTTTTCACGCTCTATGGCATCGACCGTGCAACCGAACGTGGCGGTGAGAACCCTTGAAATGGACCCCGGGCCTGCACCAACGTCGAGCACGTCCTTGCCGCGCCCCACCAGCTTTATGATGTTGGCGGCTGTGCTGTCAGTGGAAAGATCGACTTCGTACCCATAGTCCGCCGGCTTTGAAAAATCCGGCGCGGCCAGATCGCTGTCGTTCGACATCCTGATCGACCTTCCCCCGACGAAGGGCCTCCCGGCCATCCAGACGGCAGTCTACGCGGCGATTCGACCGTTCCGCAACGGCGGCAGCGCAGCGACGCGCCGGCGCCATCAGGGTCCGGTCGTGGTCTTGCGGAAGCTGCGGTACTCGTTCCGCCGGCTCGGCCGGGCGCTGGCCCGGCGCGGCCTGGGCGGTCAGAACTGCAGCGTCGGCAGATCGATCCAGCGCCGTTCGTGCCAGGATTGCATGCCGGCCTCGGCAAGCTGCACGCCGCGCGCGCCGGCCTCGAGGTTCCAGCGGAACTCCGGCACCTCGCCCACCAGATGGCGCAGGAACAGTTCCCACTCAATGCGGAAGGCGTTCGGATAGGCCATGGTGTCCGGCACCTCCTGCCAGGTGTCGAAGAAGTTGACGGCCTGGGGAATGTCGGGGTTCCACACCGGCCTGGGCGTGTTCACCCGTGCCTGGGTCCAGCATTTCTGCAACCCACAGATGGCCGAGCCCAAGGTGCCGTCGACCTGGAAGGTCACCAGATCGTCGCGCCGCACGCGGGTGCACCAGGAGCTGTTGATGTGCGCCACCACGCCGCCGGCAAGGGTGAAGGTGGCATAGGCCGAGTCATCGACATCGACGGTGTAGGGCCGGCCGCTCTCGTCGAAACGCTCCGGAATAAAGGTCGCGCCGAGGCAGGAGACGGCCTGCACCGCGCCGAAGGTTTCGTCGAGCACGTAGCGCCAATGGCACAGCATATCGAGCATCAGGCCGCCGCCGTCGGCCTTCCGGTAATTCCAGGACGGCCGCTGTATCGGTTGCAGATCGCCCTCGAACACCCAGTAGCCGAACTCGACGCGAACGCTGAGCATGCGGCCGAGGAAGCCGCTGTCGATCACCATCTTCAGCTTGCGCAGGCCGGGCAGGAACAGTTTGTCCTGGACCACGCCGTGCTTGATGCCGGCGGCCTTGGCGCGCCGCGCCACCGCCACCGCGTCCGCCAGGTTGGCGGCGATCGGCTTCTCGCAATAGATGTGCTTGCCGGCATCGATCGCCTGGTTCAGCAGGCCCGCGCGCAGGTCCGTGCTGGCGGCGTCGAAGAACAGTTCGTCGCGCGGGTCGGCGAGGGCGGCGTCGAGATCGGTGGTCCAGCGCGCGACCCCGTGCTTCTTCGCCAGCGCCTCGAGTTTCGCGCCATTGCGGCCGACCAGGATGGGATCGGGCATCAGCACGCTGCCATCGCCGAGCGGCAGGCCGCCGTCGGCGCGGATCGCCAGGATGCTGCGCACGAGATGCTGATTCTCGCCCATCCGCCCGGTCACGCCGTTCATGATGATGCCAATCCGTCGCTCACGCATGTCCACACTCCTCGTTGTTCGGCGCCGAGGCCACGGCCACCGCCGCAGCACAGCGCAATGATGAAGGTCCCTACAGACGACTGACGGTCAGTCCGCCGTCGACGTTGATCACCGAACCGGTGGCGAAGGCCATCTCCCCCTTCGCCAGCAGACGCACGGCCGCGGCGACGTCGGCTCCCTCGCCCCAGCGGCCCGCGGGAACCAGCCCGCCCGCGATCAGCCCATCGTATTTGCTGGCCGCGGCAGCGCTCATGTCGCTGTGGATAATGCCGGGACGGATCTCGAAAACGCCGATTCCCTCTGCCGCCAGACGGACAGCAAACCCTTGCACCACCATGGCCAGTCCGGCCTTGGCGATGCAGTACTCGATGCGGTTGGTCGAGACCATCTCAGCCGAACAGGAGGTGATGAAAACCAGCGATCTGCCGGAACTTTCCGCTTTCCTCGCCAGCATCCGTTTGGCCACGGCCTGGGCCAGGAAAAACGTCCCGCGCAGGTTCACTCCCAACACAATGTCGAAATTCGCTTCCGTCTCCTCCAGCAGGTCGAGCCGCTGCGGTGGCGCGATCCCGGCGTTGGACACCAGCACGTCGATCTGCCCCAGGCCGGCCTCGACGGCATCGAGCACCCGCGCGTGGTCCGCGACGTCGCCGACGTCGCCGGCGACAAAGGTGGCGGCGCTGCCCAGCGCGATCAGTTTGGCCACCGCCGCCTGCGCCACGACATCATCGCGCGTGCCGGTGATCGCCACGTCGAAGCCGTCCGCCGCCAGGCCCTCGGCGATGGCGAGCCCGATGCCGCGGCGTCCGCCAGTGACCAGGGCGATCGGCCGGCCGGTGCGCTCGTTCATGGCTGCGCCCCGAAGAAGGTCAGATAGGGTCCGCCCTCCGCCAGTCGCTGCACGTAAAGGGCCAGTTCGCGCATGTGATAATCGCCCCACATGGTGGCCTCGCCGAACGGAGTCCGATGGCCCGGCGGCACGTAGTCCCAGCCGTTGGGGCGATGGTACTGGCTGTGCAGAACCAGCCCCTGATGGTCGGGATCGGTGCTGAGGTAGGTTTCGCTCAGCAATGTCTCAAGCACGGTCAATCCGGCCTGGACATAGACATCGGCGGCCTCGCGGCCGGTCGCGCGGCGCCAGGCGCCGTAGCGCAGCAGGCCCTGCGCGGCGATGGCGGCGGCCGAGCTGTCCACCGGTTCGATGTCGTTGCCCGGATCGGACGGGCGGTCGTAGGGATCGACGATATCGCGCAATCCCGGCGCCCCGGTGTCCCAGTACGGAATCCCATCGGTCGCCGTGTGAGAAATGTAGAAATCGCAGGTGGCCGCGGCGGCTTTGTCCATCATCGCGACGATCTCCGGCTTGCCGCCGAACGGATCGAGCTTGGCCGGCTCGACGGTCTCGATGAATTCCAGCAATTCGGCGAAGCCGCACATTGCCCAGCTCAGTCCGCGCGTCCAGGTCGAAAATCCGGAATAGCCCTGTTGCGTCGCAACAGAACGGAACGCGCCGTTGGTCACGTTGAAGATCGCTTCGTGGGCGGTGCGTCCGCGCACATCGTAGATGTCGCGCCCCTCGCCGTAGAAGATCGCGTAACGCGCGGTCGCGCGGGCATGGGCGAGGGCGCGGCCGAGCAGCGAAATCGACTGATCGCCTTCGCCCTTCATCACCTGGCCGAGCCGGTCGGCCAGCACCAGCACCCGCAACGTCCGCATGGTGTCGACGAACAGCGAGTGCGGCCCGTTGAAGGAATAGATGTAGCCGGCGCCGTCACCCAGCCCGGTCCAGCGATGCGCCTGCACGGCCCCCGAGCAGCGCAGCGCGAGATCGACGTATTCGCTCTGCCAGAAATCGTCGGCGAGCCGCCCTTCGCCGATCAGCCGCCGCAGGTTGCCGTAGGTGCTGATCTGGTTGAATCCGTGGTCATGGACGCCGAAGTCGGTGATGTGGACCGGCATGTCGGTGCGGATGCGGTCGATCGCCTGGGCCAGGAAACGCGCCTCCCCGGTCGCGTCGTATTGCAGCAGCGCGCTGCCGAATTCGAAGCCCCGGGTCCACTCGGTCCATCCGCGCGGCTGGTAGCGCCCGGCCACGGTGTGCACCGGCGCCCCGCCGGAGCGGTCCATCGAGCGGTCGATGGAAACGATTTTCGCCGCCGATGCCTCCCACATCCGGTGCAGCGCCGGCAGCAGCGTGGTGGGGGTGATGGCGAAGTCGATGTTCATCGGCGGTCGTTCCTTCCTTAGACGCAGGTTTTCCCGCGCTGCACCACGGTGTTCAGGATGTCGTCAACCGATTTCGGCCACCACGTCGCGGCGGAGAAAATCTCGACCTCGCACAACCCGTCGAAGCCGGCCAGTTCCACGGCCCCGCGGATGTCCTTGAGATCGACCACGCCGTCGCCCATCATGCCGCGGTCGCTCAGGATGTCCCGGGTCGGCACCAGCCAGTCGCAGACATGATAGGCGTAGAGCCGGCCGGCGCTGCCGGCGCGGGCGATCTGGGCGTGCAGGTCGGGGTCCCACCAGACATGATAGATATCGACGGCAACGCCGATGCCCGCGCCAAGCGTTTCGCAAAGGTCGAGCGCCTGAGCCAACGTATTCACGCAGGCCCGATCCGCCGCATACATCGGATGCAACGGCTCGATGGCCAGCCGCACATTCACCGATCGCGCATAATCGAGCGTGGCGGCGAGGCCGTCCGCGACCTGCCGGCGGGCGTCGTGCAGATCCTTCGAACCGGGGGGCAGGCCGCCGACCACCATGACCAGGCACTCGGCCCCCAGCGCCGCGGTCTCATCGACGGCGCGGCGGTTTTCCGCCAGGGCTTTTTCGCGCCCCGTCGCGTCGGCGGCGGGATACATGCCGCCGCGGCAAACGCCGGTCACCGTCAGGCCGGCGCGCTTGATCATGCGCTCGGCCTCGGCCAGCCCGACGTCGGCGATCTTGTCGCGCCACGGCGAAATGCCGCCGATGCCGTGGCGCAGGCAGCCTTCCACGGCGTCCTGGAGAGAACGCCCGGGCCCCAGGGTCGCGGTATTCAGCGACAGAAGCCTCGCATCGCCCGAAAGATCGCGCATCGCTTCCTGTTTCCTCACCGGCTCACGCGACCGGCGCCGTCTGCCGGGCGGCGTACTGGTCGTATGCCTCGACGGCCTGGGCGGCGTACATGACCGAGGGACCGGCGCCCATGAAGACCGCCGTGCCCATGGTCTCCATCACTTCCTCGCGGCTGGCGCCCTGGCGCAGCGCGGCCTCGGCGTGGAAGGTGATGCAGGCGTCGCAGCGGATCGCCACCGCGATGCCCAGCGAGATCAGTTCCTTGGTCTTGGTGTCCAGCGCGTGGGCTTCCAGCGCGGCGCGCGCCATCGCCGAGAACCCCTTCATCACATCCGGCGTGCCGCCGCGCAGTTCCTTCAGCGGCGCCGACAGACCAGCGGCCAGCTCCGGCCAGTCCTTGTTCATCTCGGTCTCCTCCAAGCGTTCTGCCGACCGTGGTCCGGTAGCGCCATGGCCGCCTTGATCCGCATCAATCCGCCACCAGCACCGTCGCCACGGCCTGCGCGGCGATGCCCTCCATCCGGCCGGTGAAGCCCAGCTTTTCGGTCGTGGTCGCCTTCACCGAAACCCGCCCCGGTTCGACCCCGAGAATCTCCGCCAGCCGGGCGATCATGCGCGGCGCGTGCGGGGTGATCTTCGGGCGCTCGCAGATCAGGGTGACATCGGCATTGGCCAGCACGCCGCCGCGCGCGGCGATGCGCTCGGCCGCGTGGTGCAGGAAACGCGCCGAATCGGCGTCCTTCCAGGCCGCCTCGCCGGGCGGGAAGTGGCGGCCGATATCGCCCTCGGCGAGCGCGCCGTAGATGGCGTCGCACAGCGCGTGGATGCCCACGTCGGCGTCAGAGTGCCCGGCCAGGCCGCGGTCGTGCGGCACCTCGATGCCGCACAGGATCAGTTTGCGCCCCTCGGTCAGCGCGTGCACGTCGTAGCCGGTGCCGACTCGCGGGATCAGGGTTTTCAGTAGCAGCCGCTCTAGTCGCACCAGGTCCTCCCTGTAGGTCAGCTTGATGTTGTCCTCGCTGCCCGCCACCAGCGCCACGGGGTGGCCGGCGGCTTCCAGGATGGCGGCGTCGTCGGTGGCGCCCGCCGGCGCCGCGCGGTGCAGCGCGAGCAGGAGCGGAAAGGAAAACCCCTGCGGGGTCTGCGCCCGGTAGAGCCCGGCACGCGGCACGGTCTCGATGATGCGCCCGTCCGCCCCGCCGCGCTTGAGCGAGTCGCCCACCGGAATCGCCGGGATGGCACCCGGCGCGTGCTCCAGCGCCGCCAGCAGCGCCGCCACCGTGCCGGGCGGCACCCAGGGGCGGGCGGCGTCATGCACCAGCACCAGGTCGGGCGCGTGCGGCGCCAGCGCCTCCAGCCCGGCCAGCACGCTCTGCTGGCGGGTGGCGCCGCCCGCCACCACGGGCAGGTGCTCAAGCCCCGCCAGCGCGGCCTCGATCGGTGCCACCTCGCCGACGGGTTGGATCAGGTCCACCTCCGGCGCCAGGCGGTCGGCGGCGTGCCGGATCACCGGCCGTCCGGCGATGGCGAGGAACTGCTTGGGTGTCCCGGCGCCGAGCCGGCTGCCGGTGCCGGCGGCGACGAGGAGGAGGGCGGTGCGGGGACGGGCCATGGGGGCGCACCCATACCCCGATCCGGGGCGGCGTCAACGGCAGGCAGGATCAGCAGGACATTGCCGCTGGCCGGGAACGGACGGAAATCCGCGCGCGCAAGTGTCGCGGGGTCGAGGCGCAGGTGGAAGTCGGCGGCGAATTCCGCGGCCGAACGGGGGAACGATGGGCCCCACATGTACTCGTTCCACAGCACCGTCGGGCAGGCCGGGTTGGCCGGCGGCGTCCACGGCTGGCCGGCCTGCCGCACCTGCATCGGCATGCCATAGTGGTCGGAGATGTAGCGGTACGCGGTGACGAAGATGCCGCCCATGCCGTCCTCGCGCCACAGCCCGTAGACGCTGGCGTCCGGGCAGGCCGAGCGCAGCCCGGCGATGGCGGCGATGGCGGGATAATCGCCGGGGTGGGCGGGGCCGTACGGATGCAGGGCCATCACCACCAGCCCGTTGCCCAGCACGGGCAGCAGCAGCACCGGCCAGCGGCGCAGCAGCGGGGCGACCAGCACGCCGGCCCCGACCATCAGCGCCGGCCCGGTGACCGCGAGGTAGCGCAGGATGACGATCGGCGTGCGCGCATTGACGGCGAACAGCACGGCGAAGAACCCCGCCACGGCGAGGCCGAGCACCAGTCCCGCGGCGCCGGCACGGCCCGGCGGGGCCGCGTCCGCTGCCGCGGCATGCCGGGGCCAGCCGGAGAACACCGCGGCGAGGCCGAGCAGCCCGACCAGGGCGAGGTTGCCGCTGAAGAATGTCGTGCCGACCCGGGCCATCATGATGACCGCCTCGGTCGGCGTCGTGGTGATCCAGAAATGCCGCGATCGTTCGAGCAGCGCGGCGTAGCTGGCCAGCACGAAGATTCCCGCGGGCACGGCAGAGGCGAGCAGAACGCACGCCAGCACGCCGGCCTGGCGCCTCCGGCCGGCAAGCCGGAGGTAGAGGATCGCAATCACCACGAGAAGACCGCAGAACAGGGCCGACATGAAATGCGTGTTCATCAGGACGAAGATCGATATGAACAAAACTAACAAATCGGCGCGCGCCAGCTTCTCCTGTTTGTAGATCAGCGCCGCAATCAGGAAACAAAGCACCAAGCCGGTCGATTCCTGCAACGAATACGAGCGCAGCAGCAGGACATTTCTGTTCACTTCTTCGTTCGTAATGTAGATCGTCAGGACGCAGCCGATGAACGGCCGCAGGAACGGCATCCGCCACGCCCGGAACAGCAGGTAGCCGACCGACAGCGCAAAGCCCGCGACATTCGCCAGCCGGAGCTCGAAAATGTCGAAATCGGCGAGGCTCAGCGCCGAGCGGACGAGCCAGTAGAACAGCGGCGGATTGGTCTCCTGCGACCAGCGGTCCCGGTAGAGGCCGGCGATGTCGATGGCCGGATCGGAGAACCAGAGGGTGGCGTATTCGTCGTACCACGGGCCGTTCAGCCCGTTGCGGGCCACCAGGATGGCGCTCGCCACCACCGCCATCAGGGCAACGACGACAAGGACCTGATCGGCGATCCGTGCGTCCCGCCACGCCGCCGGACCGAAACGCGCACGGGCC
Source organism: uncultured Acetobacteraceae bacterium (assembly GCA_964459005.1). Taxonomy (GTDB): domain Bacteria; phylum Pseudomonadota; class Alphaproteobacteria; order Acetobacterales; family Acetobacteraceae; genus Rhodovastum. The sequence continues at coordinate 361 of CAYWOW010000066.1, read as the reverse complement.
GATGCCGGCACTGCCCACCTCTTGATCGGATCGCCGCCGAGCATGACGGGATCGCCCCGCCGCGGCAAGCCGTGCCCCCCGGGCGGGGCCGCCCGGCTGGACCCGCGCATTGCGCCAGCCGGGTCAGCACGGTATCCTGCCTAAATCATGGGCAACGGTACTGCGACTCCCCCGGGCCTGCGCCCGATCGAGCTCGGCGCGGGCGTCCGACTCGACACGCCGGTCATCGTCGCGCCCATGTCCGGCGTCACCGACCTGCCGTTCCGCCGGCTTGCCCGCGATTTGGGCGCCGGGCTGGTGGTGTCGGAGATGATCGCCTCCTGGGCGATGCTGCGGGAGAACCGCACCACGCTGCGCATGG
>CAYWOW010000065.1:0-16684 GCA_964459005.1 uncultured Acetobacteraceae bacterium | reverse complement strand
TCGCCTCCTGCACGTCCTTGTCGAAGGTGAACGTGTCGGCCCAGCCGATGAAGTCCAGCGTGATGCCGACCGCGGCGAAGTAGCCCGTCGCGGCCTGCTGCACCGCGGCCATGATGGCGTTGGCCTCCTCGTTCGCCTTGTCGAAGCTGCGCTCCGCGATCTCCCTGCACACCAGCGTCTGGACCTTCTTGCGGCCGACGTCGTCCATCACGTCGGACAGCTTCCGGCTGTAATAGACCGAGGTGAAGATGATCTTGGGATCGCTCCGGTCGCCGGCCACCGGCAGAACGCCGAACCGGTAGAGGTACTTCGCCGCGTTCGCCTCGAGCACCGAGGCGCCGATCGAGACGCCGACCGTCACATTGAGGCCTTCCCTGGTCTGGCAGGGAAAGCCCTCCTTCCGGGTCGAGGTGCCGCGGTTCGGGGCATCCACCCACTCGCGGCTGAACGGGGTCCGGTCGACGATGATCAACCGGCCGGCGGGGACGTAGAAGTCGAAAAAGGAGCCGGACCCCTGCAGGTGCATATGCGGGACGATGAAGCGCTTGAGCGCGACCCGGTTGGCATTGAAATAGGCCTCGGAGTCGAATTCCGCCTGGTTGTCCTTGTTGGCGCCGACGTCCGGAATCCAGAACGCCGACTCGTTGGGCAGGATCGTGTAGGCCTCGGCGTAGTCCGTCTTGTCGTAGTACGCCGCGGCCGGCTGCGGGTGCAGCCCGCTCAGCGCCGTGCCGACGAGTGCCGCGCTCATCAGGGCGCGCCGGGCCGGACCCCACCAGATCGCCGCGATAACGGCCAGCAGGATCACGAACGGTATGCCGAGATGGCCGAAGATGTTCATCCCGACCACCGATCCGACATAGGAGGCGTTGCTGCTGTCGAATTGCCGGCCGGCGACCTCGCCGGTGAGCACCGTGCCGACCGGATTGAGCAGGAAGTTGATCCAGCCGTAGATCAGGATGGACGCAACTGTGCCGACGGCACGCCAGACAACGGTACGCATGATCTTGGCTTTCCCATATGCCGGGCTGTCAAACTCGCGCATTTGGGGCGGATTCGCAAAGGTTGCATGGTGACCGGACCGTGACGCGCCGCCGGCCCGTCAGAAATACGCCAGTGACAGGAAGTATCCGACCGTGGTGGACACCCCCACGCCGATCAGTCCGGGGATCATGAAGCTGTGGTTCAGCAGGTACTTGCCGATATGGGTGGTGCCGGTCCGGTCCATGTTGATGGCGGCCAGGTCGGACGGGTAGAAGGCGAAGAAGAAATAGGCGTAGCTCGACGGCATCAGTCCCAGCAGCAGCGGCACCGGCAGGCCGAGCACCAGGCCGAACGGCAGCATGATGGTCAACACCGCCGCCTGGCTCTTCACGAAGGCCGACACGGCGAACATCGCCAGCGCGAAGGTCCACGGCGCATACGCCACCATCGACTTGATCTGCGCGATCAGGAAGACCTGGTTGCCGTTGACGAAGCAGTCGCTCATCCAGGCGATGCCGAAGATCGACACCACGGCGATCATCCCGGCGGTGAACACGCTGGAATGGGCCACGTCGGCGGATTTGATGTCGCCGGCGAACAGGATCAGGGTGCCGAAGCTCAGCATGACGACCTGCACCACGGTGGTCATCGGCAGCACGTCCTTGCCGTAATGCGGCAGCAGCACCGGGAACAGCGCCAGCAGCACGACCACGAGGATGCCGCCGAAGAACAGCAGCACCGACACGCCGGCGGTCCGGGGCAGGGTTTTGCCCAGCGTGGTGACATTCTCCTCCAGCGTGGCGCGGAAGGCGGGGTCCTGCAGCCGGGCCTGGAACTCCGGATCGTCGTCGAGGTCCTTGCCGCGGTTCATGCTCCACGCCGCCGCCGCCAGCACGCCGACGATGCCGGCGGGCATGGTGACCTTGAGGATGTCGAGCAGCCCGACCGGGTGCGACGTCTTGGCGGCGATGGCCAGGAAGGTGGTGACCGCGGCGGCCACCGGGCTGGCGGTGATGCCCATCTGCGAGGCCACCGACGAGATCGCCATCGGCCGCTCGGGCCGGATGTGCGTCTTCAACGCCACGTCGGCGATGACCGGCAGCAGCGAATACACGGCGTGGCCGGTGCCGACGCAGACCGTGAGGAAGAAGGTGCACAGCGGCGCCAGGATGGTCACCCGCTTGGGGTGGGCGCGCAGCAGCCGCTCGGTGCGCTGCACCAGCCAGTCCAGCCCGCCCGCCACTTGCAGCGTGGCCGCGGCGGTGACCACGGCCAGGATGATGAGCATCACCACGATCGGCGGTTCGGCTGGGGGATTGCGGAAGCCGAGGGTCAGCACGGCGACGCCGAACCCGCCCAGCAAACCGAGGGCGACGCCGCCGCGGCGGACGCCGATGAGAATGAAGGTGAGGACCAGCGCGAACTGGACCCAGAACATCACCATGGTCACACCTGCTATGTCATGCGCGTGGTTTTGACGCCGAACCGGAGGCGGCCCCGATCGACAACCCATTCAGTGTACATGACCAACGTTACGCAGGATTGCTTCCGTAGCGTGCCCCAGGAATGCATTTATGGGCAGCTTCCCAGGCTCGTCGCCGAGTCGGCCCTTTGAGCCGGGCCCGCCGCCCCATATAACCCCGGCCATGGACGCGCCCTTCCTCAAGATGCACGGCTGCGGGAACGACTTCGTCGTGCTCGACGCGCGTGTCCGCGACCTCGCCGTCACCCCCGCCCGCGCCGCCGCCATCGCCGACCGCCACCGCGGCATCGGCTGCGACCAGGTCATCGTGCTCGAACCGCCGCCCGCCGGCGCGGACGTCTTCATGCGCATCCGCAACCCCGACGGCAGCGAGGCCGGCGCCTGCGGCAACGCCACCCGCTGCGTCGCCTCCCTGCTCGCCGCACAGACCGGCCGCCGGACTTTCATCGTTCGCACCATCAGCGGCGACCTGCCCGCCGAAGTGCATCCGGACGGCACCGTCACCGTCGACATGGGCCCGGCTCGCCTGGACTGGCGCGACATCCCGCTCGCCGGCCCCGCCGACACGCTGCACCTCGACCTCGCCGAGGGGCCGGTGGCGGACCCGGCGGCCTGCTCGATGGGCAACCCGCACGCCACCTTCTTCGTCGCCGACCTCGCCGCCGTGCCGATCGCGGCGATCGGCCCGGTCCTGGAACGCGCGACCCTGTTCCCCGAGCGCGCCAACATCGGCTTCGCCGAGGTGCTCGCCCCCGACCGCATCCGGCTGCGCGTGTGGGAGCGCGGCACCGGGTTGACGCTGGCCTGCGGCTCCGGCGCCTGCGCCGCCCTGGTCAACGCCACCCGCCGCGGCCTGACCCATGGCCGCGCCGCCGTCCAGGTCGATGGCGGCGAGATGGTCATCGAATGGCGCGACGACGGCCATGTGCTGATGACCGGCCCCGTCGCCACCGCCTTCAGCGGCACCGTCGCGCTGGTGCCATGAGCCCCAACATCCTCACCTTCGGCTGCCGGCTGAACACGTTCGAGAGCGAGGTCATCCGCGGCCACGCCGCCGGACTCGACGACACCATCGTGGTCAACACCTGCGCGGTCACCGCCGAAGCCGAGCGCCAGGCCCGCCAGGCCATCCGCCGCGCCCATCGCGAACACCCCGACGCCCGCATCGTCGTGACGGGCTGCGCCGCCCAGATCGCGCCGGAAAAATGGGTGGGGCTGCCCGGCGTCGCCCGTGTCCTCGGCAACGCCGAGAAACTGCTCCCTCAATCCTGGGCGCCGGACGCCCCCTCCGCGGTCACCGACATCATGACGGCGGCGGCGACCGCGCCCCAGCTGGTGACCGAATTCGGCGGCCGTGCCCGCGCTTTCGTCCAGGTGCAGCAGGGCTGCGACCACCGCTGCACCTTCTGCGTCATCCCCTTCGGCCGCGGCCGCAACCGCTCCGTCCCGCTCGGCGCCGTCGCCGAACAGGTCCGCACCCTGGTCGCCGGCGGCTGGCGGGAGGTGGTGCTGACCGGCGTCGATATCGCCAGCTACGGCGCCGACCTGCCGGGCCGCCCCAGCCTCGGCCAGGCCGTCCGCCGCCTGCTCGCCCTGGTGCCCGAACTCGCGCGGCTGCGGCTGTCCTCGATCGACCCCGCCGCCATCGACGACGATTTTTGGCGCCTGCTCGCCGAGGAACCCCGGCTGATGCCGCATTTGCACCTTTCCGTGCAGGCCGGCGCCGACCTCATCCTCAAGCGCATGCGCCGCCGCCACCTGCGCGCCGATATTCTCGCCGTCATCGCCCGCGCCCGTGCGCTGCGTCCGGGCATCGCCATCGGTGCCGACCTGATCGCCGGCTTTCCCACCGAAACCGAGGCGCTGTTCGCCGACACGCTGGCCCTGGTGGAGGAAACCGAAATCCCCTTCCTGCACGTCTTCCCCTACAGCGAGCGCCCCGGCACGCCCGCCGCGCGCATGCCCGCCGTGCCGACCGCGCTCCGCCGCGAGCGCGCCGCCAGGCTGCGTGCTGCCGGGCGCGCCAACGCCGCCCGTTTCTTTGCCCAGCAGGTCGGCCGCCTCGCCAGCGTGCTGGCCGAAACCCCGGCCGGCGGCCACAGCGAACATTTCGTCCCCGTGCTGGTGCCGGCCACCCCCGGCGCCCTGTTGCGGGTCCGGGTGACCGCGGCCAACGACGACGGATTGCTCGCGGAGCCGGCCTGATGGCACTCGGATTCTTCTCCCGGCTGAAGGAAGGCCTCTCCCGCAGCACCCAGAAACTGACCGGCGGCCTCGGCGCGGTGCTGACCCGGCACAAGCTGGACGAGGCGGCCCTGCAGGACCTGCAGGACGCCCTGGTCGGCGCCGACCTCGGCACCGAGGTCGCCGCCCGCATCATCGAATCCTTCCGCCGTACCCGCTTCGGCGCCGACGTGACCGACGCCGAGGTGCGCGCCGCGCTGGCCGACGAAATCGCCACCATCCTGCGGCCGGTGGCGCTTCCCCTGGTCATCGACCGCAGCCTCAAGCCGCACGTCGTGCTGATGGTGGGCGTCAACGGCACCGGCAAGACCACCACCATCGGCAAGCTGGCGCAGTCCTATGCCGAGCAGGGCCTGCGAACCATGCTGGTGGCCGGCGACACGTTTCGCGCCGCCGCGGTCGAGCAGCTTCAGGTCTGGGGCGAGCGCACCGGCGCCGTGGTGGTCGCCGGCAGCCCCGGCGCGGATGCCGCCGGCCTGGCCTACGACGCGCTCGGCCGCGCCCGCGCCGAGGGCATCGACGTGCTGCTGGTCGACACCGCGGGGCGCCTGCACAACAAGTCGGTGCTGATGGACGAACTGCGGAAAATCATCCGCGTCATGCGCAAGCAGGACGCCGCCGTGCCGCATTCGGTGCTGCTGGTGCTGGACGCCACCACCGGCCAGAACGCGCTGCAACAGGTCAACGTGTTCAAGGACATGGTGGACGTCACCGGCCTGGTGGTGACCAAGCTCGACGGCAGCGCGCGCGGCGGCATCGTGGTCGCGCTGGCCCAGGAATTCGCTCTTCCCGTGCACGCCGTCGGAGTCGGGGAACAGGCCACCGACCTGCGCCCCTTCGACCCCATGGACTACGCGCGGGGACTGGTGGGCGCGGCGTAGCAAGGCCGGCGCCCTTCGTTGCCTGAGTGGCGATTACGGCGCATGGTTCATTCCGGCATTGGCCCGGTAAAGGCGAGGAAGCTCGGGCGGCCCCGAACTTCCTCCCGCCGGCGGTCCGTGCGCGACGAGGAGGAAACCGCCGTGGACGCAAGTGCGCCAACCCTGCGCGGAATCGATCCACTGGAGCGGGAAACCATACGGCGGGTGGCTTGGCGGCTACTCCCGCTGCTCATGCTGGGCATGTTCTGTTCCTGGCTGGACCGTTCGAACGTCGGCATGGCCGGGCCGACCATGATCCCGGATCTCGGGTTCTCGAATGCGGTGTTCGGCTTCGGTGCCGGCCTTTTCTTCGTCGGCTACCTGTTTGCCGAGATCCCGAGTTGCGCGATCCTCAACATGGTCGGGGCGCGGCGCTGGATCGCCCGCATCCTGATCACCTGGGGCATTGCATCCGGGCTGACCGCCTTCGTGTGGAACGACTGGACCTTCTACGGCGTCCGCTTGCTCATCGGGCTGGCCGAGGCCGGGTTTTTCCCCGGGGTGGTGCTGTATCTGACCTGGTGGTTCCCCTCCTACTATCGCGCCAGGATGCAGGGGATATTCTATTCGGCCGGCACGATCTCGCTGATCATCGGGCCGCCGATCGGGGGGTTGTTGCTGCAGCTTAACGGAGCGCTGGGGCTGCACGGGTGGCAGTGGCTGTTCGTCGTCGAGGCGCTGCCGGCGGTCGTCATGGGCGTGGTGACGTGGTATTTGCTGACCGACCGGCCGACCGACGCGGCGTGGCTCCGGCCGGACCAGCGGACCTGGCTCGCCGAGCGGCTGGCCTCCGAGCAGGCGCAGCGCGAGGCGGTCCGCAAGTATTCGCTCGGCGAGGTGTTCTACAACCCGAAGGTATGGCTGCTGACGCTGGCCTGGTGCGGCATGGGCGGGGCGAACTACGGTCTGGCGTTCTTCATGCCGCTGATCGTCAAGGGACTTGGAGTGTCCACCAACATGATCGGGTTGGTCAGCGCGATGCCCTACGTGTTCGCTCTCGCGGCGATGCTCTTGTGGGGCTGGCATTCCGACCGCACCGGCGAGCGGACCTGGCACGCGGCCGGCGGGTTTCTGCTGACCGCGGCGGGGCTGGGGGCCTGCCTCCTCATCGGCCCCAACCACCCGGTCGTGACGGTGATCGCGCTGATCTTCGCGGTGATGGGCGTGATGTCCACCTCGCCGGTGTTCTGGACGATCCCCAGTGCCATGCTGACCGGCGCCGCGGCGGCAGGCGGCATCGCCTTGATCAATGCGGGCAACGCCCTGGGTGGATGGCTTGGGCCGACCGTGTTCGGGCTGGTCAAGGATGCGACCGGCAACGACAACATGGCGCTGCTCAGCCTGGCATTGGCGCCGGTCATCTCTGCCGTCGCGGTGATCGTGGTGGGCCACGACCGCCGGACGGAGCGCATGCCGCCGCGCATGTAGGAAGACCCGTGCTGAAGGGCCGGGGGGCTCCCCGGCGCTTCACCACGGCATTGCCGCGGTCTCCAGGGGTCACCTCCAACGCCTGGACAAGTCCGTGTGCTGCGTTGCCTCCGGACCGATTGCGGTGCATGCTCCGTTCTGACACCGGCCCGATGAAGGTGGGGTGCAACCAACTCCCGCCGGCGGCCGGTGCGCAGCAGGGAGGACGCCGACATGGACGTGAGTGCGCCCACACTGGAAAAAATCGAGCCGATCGAACGGGAAACCATCAAGCGGGTGGCCTGGCGGCTGATCCCGCTGTTGATGCTCGGTTATTTCTGCGCCTACCTGGACCGGTCGAACGTCGGCATGGCCGCGACGACCATGGTCAAGGACCTCGGGTTCTCGAACACGGTGTTCGGCTTCGGCGCCGGCCTGTTCTTCCTGGGTTATTTCGTCGCCGAAATACCGAGCAACCTGATCCTCAACAAGATCGGGGCGCGGCGCTGGATCGCCCGCATCCTGATCACCTGGGGCATCATCGCCTCGCTGACCGGCTTCGTGTGGAGCGAGTCGAGCTTCTACTGGAACCGCATCTTCCTCGGCCTGGCCGAGGCCGGGTTCTATCCGGGCGTGGTGCTGTACCTGACCTGGTGGTTCCCGTCGTACTATCGCACCCGGTTCATGTCGATTTTCCAGTCGGCCAGCGTGGTCTCGCTGTTCATCGGGCCGCCGATCGGCGGGCTGCTGCTGTACATGGACGGCATCGCGGGCCTGCACGGCTGGCAATGGCTCTACATCGTCGAAGGCTTGCCGCCGATCATCATGTGCTTCGTGACCTACGTCTTGCTGACCGACCGGCCGAAAAACGCGGCCTGGCTGACGGAGGAACAGCGGACCTGGCTGCAGGCGCGGCTGGACTCCGAACTGGAGCAGCGCGAGTCAATCCGGAAGTATTCGCTCGGACAGGCGTTCTCCACCCCAAAGATGTGGCTGCTGACGTTGGCCTATTTCGGTCAGACCGCGGGCGGCTACGGGATGACGTTCTTCATGCCGCTGATCGTCAAGGGGCTGGGTGTTCCCACCGGCTGGGTCGGCACGGTCACCGGGGTGCCCTACCTGTGCGCCTTCGTGGCGATGATCTACTGGGGCTGGCATTCCGACCACGTGGGCGAGCGGATATGGCACCTGGTGGCCTCGTATGCACTGATGGCGGGCGGCATGGCGGTCTGCATCGTCATCGGTGGCGGTCACCCGGTCGTCACGATGGTGGCGCTGTGCCTTGCGGTGGCGGGCTCGCAGTGCATTTCGCCGCTGTTCTGGTCGATCCCCAGCGCCATGCTGACCGGCACCGCCGCGGCGGGCGGCATCGCCATGATCAATGCCATCGGCAACCTCGGCGGCTGGCTCGGGCCGAGCCTGTACGGGATCGTCAAGGATGCCACCGGCAGCACCGACATCAGCCTGCTCTGCCTGGCGGCCTTGCCGGTCATCGGCGCGATTGCCCTGCTGCTGGCCGGCCACGACCCCCGGCAGGAACGCATGATGAAGCGCGGGTAGGAAGGCCAGGGCGCGATCGCTTCCGGGGGGCGAAGCGATCGCGCTCTATGGTGTCTGCCCGGTGCTGGCGCGCAGCGCGTCATCGACCGCCGCGGCAAGCTCGGTCACGGAATAGGGTTTCTTCAGCAGCCGCACCTGCTTTGCCAGCGACCGGGCGCGTTCCTGCTGCAAGCGCTCGGAGTACCCCGACGTCAGCAGAACCGCGGTTCCCGGCCAGCGCTCCAGGGTCTGGCGGGCCAACTCGACGCCGTCGATCGGTCCCGGCATCACGATGTCGCTGAACAGCAGCCCAACCCGCCGCTCCGCCAGTATCGCCAGCGCCGCCGGCGGGCCATCCGCCTCGATCACCGCATAACCAAGCTCGGCGAGCACGCGCTTCGCGACACGGCGCAACGAAGGATTGTCCTCGACAAGCAACGCCACTTCGCCGGCGGTTCTGGCCTCGACCGCGGGCTCCGCCGGCGCCGCTTTCTCCGTCGCGGTGGTCGAACGCGGCAGGTACAGACGAAAAATGGTGCCCCGGCCTGGCGCGCTCTCGACCGTGACATGGCCCCCCGACTGCTTGGCGAAGCCGAACAGCGTGCTCAGCCCGAGGCCGTTCCCCTTGCCGAACTCCTTGGTCGTGAAGAAGGGCTCGAACACCCGCGTCGCGACGTCCGGGGGCATCCCGACCCCGCTGTCCGTCATCGCGATCATCACGTAGTCGCCCGGCCCGAGTTCGGGATTGACGGCCGCGTCGTCGGCATCGAAATGGCAGTTGGCGGTGGCGATCGTCAATTTGCCGCCGTGCGGCATGGCATCGCGCGCGTTGGTCGCCAGGTTGACGAGGCCCTGTTCGAGCTGAACCGGGTCAGTCAGGACGGGCCACGGGGTCGCCGCGAGATCGAGCGATATCTCGATGTCCTCGCCCAGCACGCGGGTCAGCATTTTCATGAGCCCGTCGATCAGCAGATTGGGCTGCACCGACACGGTCCGCAGGGACTGGCGGCGGGAAAAGGCCAGCAGCCGTGCCGTGAGGTCGGCGCCGCCCCTGGCGGCCGTCAGGGCTTCGGCGATCAGTTCCTTCGTGTTCAGGTGGTCCGCCCTGGCGTAGCCGCAAAGTTCGAGATTGCCGATGATCACGCCGAGCAGGTTGTTGAAGTCATGCGCGATGCCGCCGGACACGCGGCCGATGGCATCGATCCTTTGCATCTGCCGCAGCTCTTCCTCGGCGCGGCGGCGCTCGGTGATGTCGAGCACCGAGACGATCCGGTAAGCAAGATTGCCATCGGCGTCCCGCACGCTGCTGATGTTCATCTCGACCGGAAAGTCAGGTCCCGTCTTGTGCCGGTGCCATGATTCGAAGGTGGCATGACCGGTCCGGTCGGCCTCGGCGAGGAGCTCGCGCACGCGCGCAAGCTCGGCCTCGACATAATTGTCGGTGACGGGTTTTCCTTCGATCTCGGCGCGCGTCATCCCCCGCATCGCCGCTAACGCCGGGTTGGCCAACAGGACGGTGTCGGTCTTCGGGTCGGAAACCGCGATCCCGAAGGCCGCGTTCTCGAAGGCATCGGACCAGCGGCGCAGTTGCACGGAGGCGCGCTCGCGTTCTTCCAGGGTCGCGCGTTGCCGTTCGCTTTCGGTGAGCGCCTCGGCCGCGGCCCGCTCCGCCGTCAGGTCGCGGACAATGGCCACCACCAGCAGCTCGCGTTCGGAGTGGATCGGCCCGAGCCGGACGTTCACGGGGAACTCGCGCCCGTCGCTGGCGCGGGCAACCGGATCGCCGTCGGCGGCCATCTCCCGCGCTTTTTCCAGCGCCGTGCAGGCGGCGCGCAGGCCGCGGTGACGGTCATGCAGGCGTTCGGGCAGCAGGCGCTCGATGGCGGCGCCGATCAGGCTCTCCGGTGCGTAGCCGAACAGCGCGCTCGCCCGCGCGTTGGCCCGGACGATCCGGTGGGTCCGGTCGAGCAGCAGGATGGCGTCCGGATTGGCGTCGAACACGGCGGTCAGCGTTCCGTTCAAGCTTCGGATGCGCTCGGCGGCCATCCGCAGCCCGGTCACGACGAGCACCATGATGCCCGCGACCACCGCGAAGACAGCCAGGCCGCCGATTTCCCCGGGCCGGTCGATGGCAAAGGAGAACTGCGGCGTCAAGATGAAGAACCATACCGCGAGCACGGACAGCACCGCTGACAGGCAGCCCGGACCGAAGCCGCCCAGGAAGGTCGCGATCAGCACGGCTGGAAAGAAGGTCAGGAACTGCGTGCCAAAGAGCCACGGGTCCAACGCCAGGCGCAGCGCCGTGGCGGCGGCAACGAGCAGAACCGCCGCGAAATAGGCGGACGATGCGTTGGAGCGGAGGCCAGACAGTCGAGCGAAAAGCCTGTCGACGAAGGCCATGGCACTGTCGCTATGAATTTCGCGGAACGATGGCAAATCCGACCGACGATGGCAAGTGTGCCGGCGCCGGCAGCCCGGCCCGGCGGCGAACCCTGCACAATTTACCGGACCGTCCGACAATCGACATTGGAACGCCGCGGCCGATCCGATAGTTTCCGGCGCAGTCCTGCATGGGGAGAATGAAGTCATGAACCCGGAAAAGTCAGAACCCACGGACCGGCTCGAACACGACCTTCTGGGCACCCGTCACGTGCCATCGGCGGCATATTGGGGAATACACACGTTGCGGGCGGTGGAGAATTTCAACATCACCGGCATTCCGCTCGCGCATTTCCCGAACTTCGTCATCGCGCTCGCGATGGTCAAGAAGGCGGCGGCGCTCGCCAACTGCGGGCTGGGCGAGCTGGAGCCCACCATCGCCAACGCCATCGCCGCGGCCTGCGACGAGATCATCGGCGGCGCCCTCAACGACCAGTTCGTCGTCGATGTGCTGCAAGGCGGCGCCGGCACCTCGACCAACATGAACGCCAACGAGGTCATCGCCAATCGGGCGCTGGAACTTCTCGGCCACGCCAGGGGCGACTACGACGCGGTCCACCCCAACAACCACGTCAACCTTTCGCAATCGACCAACGATGCCTATCCGACCGCCATCCGTCTCGCCATCCTGCTCAGCTACGGCGAACTGACCGAGGCGATGGAGGCGCTGTGCGCGGCGTTGCGGATCAAGAGCGCCGAGTTCGGCGGCATGATCAAGATGGGCCGCACCCAGCTCCAGGACGCGGTGCCGATGACGCTGGGCCAGGAATTCGCGGCCTTTGCCACCACGATCGGCGAAGACATCCAGCGCATCCGCGAAATCGTCCAGTTGTTCAGGGAAATCAACATGGGCGCGACGGCGATCGGCACCGGCATCAACACCGACCCGGACTACGCCGCCCTGATCGTCGCCGAACTGTCCAAGGTGTCGGGGATCGAGTTCATTCTCGCCGCCGATCTCGTCGAGGCGACCTCCGACACCGGCGCCTACGTGATGTTTTCCAGCGTCCTGAAACGGGTGGCGGTCAAGATCAGCAAGGTGTGCAACGACCTGCGCCTGCTCTCCAGCGGCCCGCGCACCGGCATCGGCGAGATCAACCTGCCGCCCATGCAGTCGGGCTCGTCGATCATGCCGGGCAAGATCAATCCGGTGATTCCCGAGGTCGTCAACCAGGTGGCGTTCCAGGTCATCGGCAACGACCTGACGGTGACCTTCGCCGCCGAAGCCGGGCAGCTTCAGCTCAATGTCATGGAGCCGGTGATCGTCTTCAACATCCTCCAGTCCATGCGCATCCTCGGCCGCGCCATGAAGACGCTGACCACGCGCTGCATCGAGGGCATCACGGCCAACGAAAAGCGCTGCCGCGATCTGGTGGAATCCAGCATTGGCCTGATCACCGCGCTGAACCCCTACCTCGGCTACGAAACCTCGACCCGGATCGCCAAGGAGGCCCTGGCGAGCGGGCGCAGCGTCGCCGAACTGGTGCGCGCGGAGGGCCTGCTCAGCGAGGAGCAACTGGCGGACATCCTCAAGCCGGAAAACATGACGCGGCCCCGCCACATGCGCCGGCTGGGCGAGGGCGTCAGACCTGCAGGTTGAGCAGCGAGCCGCGCGGCAGCTTCTTGTCGGTGGGGGCGGGCAGCGCCTGGGGCGCGCCCTGCGTCGTCGCGGGCGGGCTGGCGGCTTGCGTCCGCACCCGCTCCACCCCGCCCGCCGCGCCGGGGCGGGCGGCATTCCGCACCCCCGCCGGCGACGCCGCGGCGCCGCCGGCAGAGAAAGCGGAGAAGGAACCCAGCGAGATCATGCGCAAATCCTGCGCCGACCCCGGTTAACGCACGGTGAACGCGTCAGGCCTGGAGCGCGGCCACGCCCGGCAGGGTCTTGCCTTCCATCCATTCGAGGAAAGCGCCCCCCGCGGTCGAGACGTAGCTCATCTGGTCCAGCACCCCGGCATGGCGCAGCGCCGAGACGGTATCGCCCCCGCCGGCCACGCTGAGCAGCGCGCCGCGACGGGTCTGCCGCGCGATCAGCAGGGCCAGCGCCACCGTGGCGGCGTCGAAGGGCGGCGTTTCGAAGGCGCCCAGCGGCCCGTTCCAGACCAGCGTCTTCACCGTGCTCAGCCGCTCCTCCAGGATCTCCACCGTGGCCGGGCCGACGTCGAGGATCATGGCGTCGTCCGGCACCGCGTTCACCGGCACGGTCTGCGTCGGCGGGTTCGGCCTGAACTCGGTGGCGACCACCGCGTCCACGGGCAGCAGAACCTCGCACTTGCCCGCCGCCGCGCGGGCCAGGATGTCGCGCGCGGTGGCGTGCATCTCGGCTTCCTGCAACGACTTGCCGACCCCGAATCCCTGGGCCGCCAAGAAGGTGTTGGCCATGGCCCCGCCGATCACCAGCATGTCCACCCGGCCGACCAGGTTGCCGAGCAGGTCGAGCTTGGTGGAAACCTTGGCCCCCCCGACGATCGCCGCCAGCGGGCGCACCGGCCGCGACAGCGCCGCCTCCAGCGCCTCCAGCTCGGCCTGCATCAGCCGCCCCGCGTAGGCCGGCAGCAGCTTCGCCACCCCTTCGGTGCTGGCATGCGCGCGATGGGCGGCCGAGAAGGCGTCATTGACGTAGATATCGGCGAGCCCCGCCAGTTCGGCGGCGAAGGCCGGGTCGTTCTTCTCCTCGCCGGGGTAGAAGCGCGTGTTCTCCAGCACCACCACGTCGCCGTCGGCCATCCGCTCGACCGCCTGCCGGGCGGGCGCGCCGATGCAGTCCTCGGCGAAGCCGACCTTGCGGCCGAGCACCTCGCCGAGCGCCGCCGCTACCGGCGCCAGCGACATCTCCGGCACTCGCTTGCCCTTCGGCCGGTCGAAATGGCTGCACACGATCACCCGCGCGCCGGCGGCGGACAGCTCGCGGATGGTCGGGCAAAGCCGCTCCAGGCGGGTCAGGTCGGTGATCTTCCCATCCCGCACCGGCACATTGAGGTCGGCGCGGAGAAGCACCCGCTTCCCCGCCACCGCGACGCCGTCCAGCGTCCGGAACGCCATGGCGCGACCCTCCCTTACAGGCTGGCCCAGTAGGCCGCGGTATCCGACATCCGGTTGGAGAAGCCCCACTCGTTGTCGTACCACGCCATCACCCGCAGCAGCGCGCCGTCCACCACCGCCGTCTGGCTGGCGTCGAAGGTCGACGACACCGCGGTGTGGTTGAAGTCCATGCTGACCAGCGGGGCCGTGTTGTAGGCCAGGATACCCTTCAGCTCGCCCTCGGAGGCGGCCTTCATGGCGGCGTTCACCTCGTCCTTGGTCGCCGTCTTCCTCAGCACCACGTCGAGCGAAACCAGCGAGACGTTCGGCGTCGGCACACGAATCGCGGTGCCGTCCAGCTTGCCCTTCAGTTCCGGCAGCACCAGGCCGACCGCCTTGGCCGCCCCCGTGCTGGTGGGGATCATCGACAGCGCGGCGGCGCGGGCGCGATGCAGGTCCTTGTGCAGCGTATCCAGCGTCGGCTGGTCACCGGTGTAGGAGTGGATGGTGACCATGTAGCCGCGCTCGATGCCAAAATTGTCCTGCAGCACCTTGGCGACCGGAGCCAGGCAGTTGGTGGTGCAGGAGGCGTTCGACACCACCGTCATGTCGCGGGTCAGCACCTTGTGGTTGACGCCATAGACCACGGTGGCGTCGGCGCCGTCGCCGGGGGCGGAGATCAGCACCTTCTTCGCCCCGGCCTGCACCAGGGCCAGCGCGGCCTCCTTCTTGGTGAACCGGCCGGTGCACTCCATGGCGATGTCGACGCCCTGGTACGGCACCTTGGTCGGGTCCTTCTCGGCGGTCACCGTGATCGGCCCCCAGGCGTGGCCGCGATGGCGCACGGTGATGGTGTTGCCCGCGACCTCGACCTCGCCGGGGAAGCGGCCGTGCACGCTGTCGTAGCGGAACAGGTGGGCGTTCGCCTCGGTCGAGCCGAGGTCGTTGATGGCGATCACTTCCAGATCGTCACGGCCACTTTCAGCCATGGCGCGCAGCACGAGGCGCCCGATGCGTCCAAATCCGTTGATCGCGACCTTGACGGTCATGGTCTTGCGCTCCTTCACATGGTTCAGGCGTGGCCCAGACGTTTGTGCACCGCCCCGGCGATCGCCTCGGCGGTGATGCCGAAGTGCTTATACAGGATCGCTGGCGGCGCGCTGGCGCCGAAGCCGGACATTCCGATGAACACGCCGTCGGGGCCGAGCCAATGCTCCCAGCCCTGCGCCGCCGCGGCCTCGATGCCGAAGCGTGGGGCGCCGCCCAGCACGCTGGCGCGCCACGCCTCGTCCTGGGCGACGAACAGCTCCCAGCAGGGCAGCGACACCACCGCGACCTTGATGCCGTCCTTGGCCAGCATGTCGCGGGCGGCCATCGCGATCGACACTTCCGAGCCGGTGGAGATCAGCGTCGCGGCGCGCGGCCCGTCGGCCTCGGCCAGCACATAGCCGCCGCGGGCGCAGCGGTTCTCGCCGGCATCGGTGCGCAGCGCCGGCAGCACCAGCCGCGACAGCACCATTATGCTCGGCCCGTCCGCGCGGCGCAGCGCCACTTCCCAGCACTCCGCCGCTTCCATCGCATCGGCGGGCCGCAGCACGAACATGTTCGGCATCGCGCGCAGGCTCGCGAGGTGCTCGATGGGCTGGTGGGTCGGCCCGTCCTCGCCGACGCCGATGCTGTCGTGCGTCATCACGTGGATGACGCGCACGCCCATCAGGGCGGCCAGCCGCAGCGAGGGCCGCATGTAGTCGGTGAAGCACAGGAAAGTGCCGGAGTAGGGGATCAGTCCGCCATGCACGGCCATGCCGTTCATCATCGCCGCCATGCCGTGCTCGCGGATGCCGTAGTGGATGTAGCGGCCGGCATAGCTGCCCGGCGCCACCACGGTCATCGACTTCACGAAGGTCAGGTTGGCCGGGGTGAGGTCGGCCGACCCGCCGACGATTTCGGGCACCGCCGGCACCAGGGCCTCCAGCGCCTTCTGCCCGCCGGCGCGCCCGGCGATCGCGGGGCGGCTCTCGGCGAGGCCGGCGCGCAAGGCGGCATTCGCCTCGTGGAAATTCTCCGGCAGCCGCCCGGCGATGACGCGCTCGAACTCGGCGCGCTGCGGGTGGCGGGCCAGCCGCTTGAGCCAGGCGCGGCGGGCGGTGGCGCCGCGGCTGCCGGCCTTCTGCCAGCGCTCGCGGATGTCGTCCGGCACCTCGAAGGGCGGCGAGGTCCAGCCCAGCAGGTCCTTCATCCCCTGCGCCTCGGCCGGGCCGAGCACGGCGCCGTGGGTGGCGGAGGTCCCCGCCTTGGTGGGGGCGCCGAAGCCGATGATGGTCTTGCAGGCGATCAGCGTGGGCTTCTTCGACCGCGCCGCCATCGACAGGCCGGCGGCGATCTGCGCGGGGTCGTGCCCGTCCACCAGCTTGACCGCCCAGCCCGAGGCGGCGAACCGCTTCAACTGGTCGGTCGAGCTGGCCAAATTGGTGGGGCCATCGATCGATATCGAATTGTCATCCCACAGAACAGTAAGCTTGTTCAGCTTCAGGTGCCCGGCGAGCTCGATGGCTTCCTCCGAGATGCCTTCCATCAGGCAGCCGTCGCCGACGACGCACCAGGTGCGGTGATCGACCAGGCTGCGGCCGAAGCGGGCGGCCAGCATGCG
>CAYWOW010000064.1:0-16738 GCA_964459005.1 uncultured Acetobacteraceae bacterium | reverse complement strand
GGTGGGCAGCCGACATAGAGGGCTTGGCGGAAGTGGGGTTGGGGGTGAACCGCCGGTTCTGCATCCTGATCGTGAGATTCTGGCGCTCGACGTGTGACGTGCTGATGCGGGCCGGATCGGGATCACCGCTTATGGCTGTCAGGCTGCATCCAACGGTGCGGCCCGGCATTGCGTCGCGGACGGCAACTCGTCGAACAGGCCCTGATAGAGGCGGGTGAACCGGCCAAGATCGTGAAAGCCGTAGCGCCGCGCGACCTCGAAAACTTTCATCCCGTCGCATGCCCGATCCCGAAGGTCGCGATGGGCCAGGTGCATCCGGTGCAGGCGAATGAAACCCGCGGGTCCCATGCCAAGCTGCTCGCGGCAGGCCACGCCAAGGTAGCGCCGGGAGACGCCGAGAGCGGCGGCGATGCTGTCCGGTCGATGCGGAACCTCTGGTTGCGCACGGAGCAGCGCGTCGAAACGAACCGCGATGTCCTGACGGCCGCGTAAGGCCGGGGTCGCCTCGGTTGCCGGACCGTCCGAGAGGCACTCGACAAGTGCATGGATCAGTTGCTGGCGGAACCCGTGTGTGGCCTCGGTCTGCGCCAGGGCTTCCGGCCGGCGTTCAACCGCGTGAACGCAAGCCGCGTGGAGTGCGCGCAGGGTCCTGAATGCCGCCGCCGGTGGTCGCCAGGACCGCGTTCCCGCCGGCAGGATCAGGGGATCGCCGAGCAACGAGTGGCCGTATCGCAGCAACTCCTCGATGGGCATCCAGATCGCGCCCCATCGGCACGGACCCACCGTGCGCAATTGCGCGTGCCCGCCAGGGCCGTGCGTCATGAATTCGTCGGGGTGACTGGCGGTCCCGCCCCAAATAGATACGGGCGACCGGTCCAGCGGCAGCGTCACCAGAACCGTGTCGGTCGCCACTGTAAAAAAAGCAATGCAAGGCGGTCTTTCATCGACCGCCCACAGACGGAGGGAGCCGAGGGCGACCTGGGTGAGCCGGGCCCGGAACGGACCGGGGCCGGTGAGGCACAGATGGGCGTTTCCCAACTCCAGGGTGGCGGCTTCGAATTCGTTCGGTTCACTGAAAAATGCAGTGCCGACAGCCATGTTATCTCCACTGTGGCACGCTGGCGGTGTCTGTGGCCGAGCCGTCACGATGCAAGCCCACCAGCCCAGTCCCGAAGAACGATGCGGTCGTTTCCGCGGTTCGCGCTATGCATTTCCGGCAACACGCGCGGAGCGGTCTCCGCCACGCCCGTTCCTGTCGGACGCGGCCGCCGCTGGCTGCGGCGAATCGGCAGCGCTCAGAAGATGAACGTTACCTGCGTCCTCAGCTGCCAGGTGGAGCCATACTGAGGGCGCAGCGCGTTGTAGTAGGCGCCGATGGAGATATTCACCGGCAGCTTGCCGCCGATCTTCACCACTCGGCCGCCCCCGCCGCCGACCGGCAGCGTCCACGCCTTGTTGCCGGCCGCCATCCAGTTCGCGGTGATGATGGGGGCAGTGTTGACATACCAACCGCCGCCAAAGTTGTAATTCACGAAGGGCTGCGTCAGGAACATGTTGTAGCTGGTGCCGTTGCGTCCCGACGTACCGCCGAATGACCACACGTTATTGGCCAGCGCGCCCGCGACCCAGGGACCCTTCATGTAGACCAGCGCGGCGGTTGGCCCGCCGCCCCAGACGTTGGAGCCGAGGGTCTTGTCGCTGATCGCGGGCACCTGCAGCACCGGGCCAACCGCCCATAGCCAGCCGTTGGTTGGGTTCTTCGGCGACAGGAAGGCCGAGAACGTGATCGGACCGGTGCCGAACGGCACCGTGTGCGCCGGATGCAGCGAGGGCTGCCAGATCAGCGGCAGGATGGTGCGCGTGATGACGTTCCAGTCGTCGTTGATGTGGATCGGAATCACCGGCTGGATGTTGAGAATATCCTGCGTGCCCTTGTTGGGGCCGTAGTTGAAGTTGGTGTTGTTCTGGAACGGAACGCTGTAGAGGTCGCCGATCGGGTTTTGCAGCTTCTTGGCCAGCGTGGTGGTGTCCTCACCAGCACCCGCATCCGCATCTCCGACGCGCACCGCGGGTGGCGTCTGAACGCTGTCGGGAGTCGTGATTGCGGGCGGGCCAGCGGCAGTCTGCGCCGCGGCCAGGCCGGGCAGTGCCATCATGATGCCAAGCGCGCAGGCCATCGATTTCGGACGTTTCATGTGGCTCCCCAGAACACGCAAGAAGGCTCCGGCCACCTCAGGTGACAGGAATGGCACTTACCCGCGGCGTCGTACGACGGGCGCGCCGAGACGACTATGCAATTCCGGCAGTTCGAGCCGGAAAGCCCGGGGCACAGCCGCGCGACGCCAACCAGCCGCCTCACCAGGACACACGGAGATCGATTGTCGCTCCATGCCGGCTCGCATGATCGATCTGATTCCGACGCGAACAGGATGGGCTAGATCGGCGGCCTGGTGGCCCAGTCGTATCCGTTGCGTGCCCGCTGGTGGCCATACTCGAACAGGGCGCGCATGAAACCCTGGTCGAACGGCTGCGGCAGCTTCATGTCGAAGTCGGCGCCGATATAGGCGAGCCGGAAGCCGATGTCGTCGCGCTGAGTGTTGGTGTACATGCGCAGCACGTCGTTGTAGCCGCTCGCCGTGATCATGGTGGAGATGGCGCGCGTGGCAATGTCCATCGTGCTGCGTTCGACCGCCGACCATTCGGGGTCGAGCCGGCCGTTGCGGATGACATAGGCGGTCGCCGCCACCACGGCCCCGCCGCGCTGCATGCGCGCGCGCCGCTGCACAGTCAGGCCGGCCGGGTACAGGAACGCCTGCGCAAAGGCGCCCCCATCCACATGCATCTCCTGGTAGGGCTGCCCGTCCAGCGTCACGTCAAACATGGTCGGCGGGAAGGCGCCGGGCACCGCGGCGGAGGCCAGCAGCACGCGGCGGATCGTGTCCAGCGCGCGCGGGTGGCCGCTGGCAGCGATGGCACCGATGTTCCAAAACACCGGTTGCTGTGCGTCAAGGTCGGTCGAGCCGATCAACAGCAGCCGCCCCGCCCCGTAGGCGTGCGCCAGGGCGGCCATCATGTCGTCGTTCAGGAAGCGCGAGATGGTTACGAACAGCGGCGAATTGTCGCTCATCGCGTCGTCGAACAGGACGGCGGTGATGCCGCGCTTGGTCAGCACGTCTGACGGCTTCAGCTCGGTATAGACGGCGCGCAGTTGCGGGTCGTAGGCCGGGCCGAGATAGGCGAACGGGGCGGTGAGCGCGCCGGTGCTGACGCCGGTCACCAGTTCGAACTCCGGCCGGTCGCCATGGTCGGTCCAGCCGCACAGCAGGCCGGCGCCGAACGCGCCGTTCTCGCCGCCGCCGGAAATCGAGAGCAGTTCGATCGGCGGCAGCGGCGCATCGGCAGCCAGGTTGAGTGCGCGGCGTTGGCGCTGCCCAGCCGCCATGAACTCCGCCTCGAGTGCATCGGTGCCATAGACCGGGAAGAAGCGCTCGTTCGGCAGGCCGAGCACGCTGGCCTGGAGCGTGCGCCCCAGCGGCACCGCCGGACCGCGTGAGGGCGTGGCGCATCCGGCCAGCAGGGCGGTCACGCTGGCCGCGCCGGCGAGACGGACGAAGCAACGGCGCGAAGGGTGAGCGGCCAGACCCATTCTTGAGCAGCAGGCTTGTCCCATGGTCCGATCCCGGTCACTCGTCGTGCTGATTATCGACCAACCGGCGGCTGACTCCAACCCCCGCAGAGCAAGCCTCTCGGGGAGATCGCCACAATCGACGGCAATTTCGGGGAAAGACGGACGAAGCGCAGCCGGCAGGAGCGCCCCGGTGGCTGAAAGGCGTTGGTAACCTTGGCGACCCATGTGTGACAAAACTGGGTACTGTGAATCAGTATCCAAACTGGGCCCCACCCAGGCGGCATGCAAAGCTCTGATATAGCTAACGAAACTCGTTCGGGGTGGGGTCCCGATCGGCGCCGATGGGGACCCCGCCCGTCGTGAATTCCCCGAACCCATATTTCGGCAGGGATATCAACGCCGGGCTTGACAGCGACCGGTGACTAAAGGGCTGATTTACGATCATGGTGACTGACGAGCGGGCGGAAGTTGGCGAGATTGAGCTGGACTGGATAGCTCGATCGCTGCGACTGGACCGCATCAAGGCGACGCCTGGGCGGGTGGAGGGTCGTGTCCCGGCTCGTGCGTGGCGTGCAGGAGCGTGAGCTGGCCAGCGTCACCCGCAAGCTCGATGGATTGATCGACGCGATGGCCGACGGCTTCAGGGCCCCGCGCCTCCAGGTGCAGCTCGACGAACTGGAGGTACGGCGGAGCACCCTGGAAGCGGGACTGAAGGCGCCGGCAGCCCCGGTGCCACCGCGGCTGCATCCCAACCTTGCCGAGCTCTACCGCGCCCGTGTGGCGCGGCTGCAGGAAGCGCTGCGGTCTCCCGATGACGGCCGCGCTGCGCTCGAGGCGGTACGGGAGCTGATCGAGCGGATCGAGGTACGGCCGACCCCCGAGGGCAAGGGCCTGGAGATCGAGTTGATTGGTGCGATCGCGTCGATGGTACGCCTGGAGCTGGGTAATGATGCGACCAACCCCCATCTCGGCACCAGCGATCGCGGTTTGTTCGCGCGTTCGGTGAAAGTGGTTGCGGGGGCAGGAAACCACCGACAGTTGACTCTGCCACCCATGGCCAGCTGACGGAATCAGGGAAACCCAACCATCTCGGCTTACTGCTGGTGGGCTGATGCACGACCAGCCCAGATCTTACCAGGTTCGGCAACACGTGCTCGGACACGATGGCCGTTGATAGGGCCATAGCCAACCTTCCAAAGAGCGTAGACCGGCAATGTATGGTTTCCAGAAGATTGGCCCGCCCCGGGGAGGAGCGGGCCGAGGCGACGCCGCGCAGGAAGTCGATGCGCGGTCGCGCCGGATCGGCAGCGGGCTCGGCAGGGCGTCACGCTACATTGCCCCGGCTCAGGGCGGCGGCGCGGTCGGTCCAATCCGACCCCGCCAGTGGCGGAAGAACCTTCGAGCGGGCGCCGGGTTACCAGACCACCGGCGCAAGGCGCCCCCCGCCGCCGGCATGGCAGCGGGGAACGAAGCCTGCGCGCTATTCGGAGGCGACCGGAGGATCAGGGCGCGTTGAGAAATTCACCGATTTCCCGATAGACCTGGGCGCATTCCTCCTTCACGAGGTTCTCCAGATTCATGAATGTGTGCGTCATATCCTTGAAATGCAGGTGGCGCGTTTTGACGCCTGCGGCCCTGAGTTTCTCAAGATAGGCAGCATTCTCGTCGCGAAGCGGACAGAACTCGGCCGAGATGACGAAGGTCTCCGGCATTCTGGCGGTGAAGTCGCCGTAGAGCGGCGACACCGCGCGGCGGTTCTCGTTGTTCTGGAGGTAGAGATCGTAGTACCAGACGATCTTGCTGGTCTGGAGAAGGTAGCCGACGGCATTCTCCACCATGGACGGCTGGCCGAGCGTGTAGTCGAGCCCGGGATAGATCAACACAGCCCGCTTCAGCGCGATCCCGGGATCGAACTGGGCGCGGCTCATCACCGTGGCGGCCAGCCCGCCGCCGGCGGAATCGCCGATCAGCGACATCTCGCGCTGGTAGCGGATCTTCCGGGCATCGAGCACCGGCCAGATGCCCCTGACGACCGCGAAGGCGTCGTTGACCGCGGCCGGATAGGGACATTCCGGCGCCAGCCTGTACTCCACGGTAACGACGATATGGCCAGTCGCGCTGGCGATCTTGCGGCAGATCGGATCGTAGGTGCTGACGTTGCCGGCGGTATGGCCGCCGCCGTGGAAGTGAACCAGCACCGGGCGTGCCTCATCCGGCGCGGAATGGTAGATGCGCACCGGCACCATGTAGCCGGTGTTGGGAACGATGTCGTCCCACACGCCGGGAATCGGCGGGATGTCGGTGACCATTTCCCGCGTCACCCGGGTGAGCCATTCGCGTGCGTTGGTGGCGGTCGCCTTGAAGCCGGCGGCGATGAGGGCGGGGATCTGGGCGTTGAAAGCGTCAAGGTAGTCCTTCAGCTTCGGACTCACTTCGCGCATGGGAATTTCCTCCGTTGATCGGATGGTTGCCGTCGCATTCCGCTCAGGCTGCCGCATCCGCGGGCACGGGCTTGTGGCCGGTCTCGGGCAGGAAGAACGAGGCGACGAAGGCGCTGATCGAGCAGATCAGGACGAACAGCGCTGCCTTGAACGGATCGCCGGTCTTGTCCGCCAGCTGGCTGGCGACGAACATCCAGATCGTTTCGATAACATAGGAGATCGACCAGAACATGCCGAACACCACGGTCACGTGCCCTGGCGTCATGCCGGGCAGTTCCTGGGGCAGCGTCATCATGGCGGTGATCGGCAGGAACATGAAGAAACCTGCCAGGAAGGCTGCCGCATAAGCCACCATCTGATTGGTGGTGAAGATCATCAGGGCGATGAACACCGTCATGATCAGCCCGCTGTAGCGGATGAGTGGAATGCGCAGCGGGTACTTCTTTGCGGCGATGATGCCCGCGAGGGTCCCCACCATGCCGGCGGTGATCATCAGGGCGGACAGGTTCCTGCCAGGCACCGCGAAGCTCGGAATAAGCGGGAACAAGGCGAAGATCGCGATGTAGGCGAACAGGATGCCGGAATAGCAGAACGGCAGCATCCAGTTGAACAACTCCTTGACGCCGTCGCCGAGCGAGTAGGTCTCCGGGACCGTGGTCTTCTTGCCGCCGAGAGCGAAATCCTCGCTGACCGCGAGCCAGGCGAGGAGCACGACGAGGCTGGCCGCGGCGATCACCATGATGACGTTCCGCCAGGCGCCCAGCCCGCTCAACAGCGCGCCTGTGAACAGCAGCGCCAGCAGGTTGCCGGTGTTGAAGGCGATCGAGTTGATGCCGTTGACCAGCGGCCGCTCCTCAGGCGTGAAGTAGTTCATCACGATCGGGCCGAAATAGACAATGACGAACGCGCCGCCGAACCCCATGACGAGGCGGCTCAACACGTAGAGCGGATAGGAGCCCGCCCACACCCCGGCGACGCTGGCGACGATCAGCAGCGAGGCCAGCGCGAAGGCTTTCTTGGGCCCCAGCTGGACCAAGACCCAGGCGGCGATCAGGTTGCCGATGATCTTGGCGATGGTGATGGCATTCGTCGTCCAGGTCGCGGCGGTGACGCCCTGGACTCCGAAGTCAGCCGTGATCGTCCTCGACAGCATGGATCCCGCGACCCAGGAGAAGGCGAACAAGGCGTAGGTGAGGAAAATCACGACCTCTATGAGTGTGTTCTTCTTCATGGACGTTTCCTCTCATGGAAGAGTGCACGCGCCTCGCTCGTTGCATGCAGAGGGAGGCAGAACGGGATGCCCCACGGATCGTTACCCTGGCATCGTTGCACGGGCATCATAACATGGACATCATAACACGGACATCACAACTGCATTTCCGGCACGTCCGGCGGAACGATCAGCGCCGCCTCGGTCACCGCCCCGATCCTCGACGGTAACGCCCGGCGCCCTCTCGCGCAGCACCAAGCCCTGAGCGGTCGGCTCGATCATGGCGATTCACGCTCACTGGGCGACCCAGCCGCCGTCCACGCTGAGCGCCGTGCCGCGCATGTTGGCGGCGTCCTCGGAGCACAGGAAGACGGCAAGCCCGCCAAGCTGGGCCGTCGTGACGAAAGTCTTCGAAGGCTGCTTTTCGCTAAGGAGTTCGCGTCCAGCTTCCTCGATGCTGACCCCCCTGCGCTCGGCCAGCGCTTCGATCTGCTTTTGCACCAGCGGGGTGAGCACCCAGCCCGGGCAGATGGCATTGCAGGTCACGCCCGTCTCCGCCGTTTCGAGCGCCACCACCTTCGTCATTCCGACGAGACCGTGCTTGGCGGAGACATAGCCCACCTTCTGGGTCGAAGCGACCAGCCCGTGCGCCGAGGCGATGTTGATGATGCGGCCCCAATTGCGCTGTTTCATCTGCGGCAGGACATAGTGGATGCCGTAGAAGGCAGCTGAAAGGTTGATCGAGATTATCTGTTCCCACTTATCTTCCGGGAATTCCTCCACCGGCGCCACATATTGAATGCCGGCATTGTTGACCAGAATATCGACCTTGCCGAAGCTCGCGGTAGCGGCGTCGATGAGGCCCTTGATCTCGCTCCGCTTGGTCATGTCGGCGCCATTATATTCGGCACGGACGCCGAACTCGGACACCAGGCCGTTCTGGATCGCCTCGATCTCGTCCGGGTCGCCGAAGCCGTTCAACATCACGTCCGCACCCTGCGCCGCGAAGGCGCGGGCAATGCCAAGCCCGATGCCGCTGGTCGAGCCAGTGACGACCGCTGACTTACCCTTGAGCATGTTCTTTCTCCCTGGTGGCGAGGATCCGCAGGATCGGTCGCCTGTGGCAATGAAAATCAAACCGGATTGCGCCGTCGATCCCGCGGCAGGCATGAGCGTCTTTGTTCTGTGTGGACCCGGTTGCGTCGAACCTCAGGACGGGCGGCACGTTCGGGGCGGCGGCCATGGCATGGCCGACGCCCCGGAGCTGATGCCCGGCACCACGCTACCCCGAAGACACGCTACGCAGGCAGGCGGCATGGCGCTGGTTGTCGATCCTCGCGGAGACGATCTGGATCAAACCCACCCCGTGAGGTAGTAGATTGCAATCACGACGAAGACGGCGGAAGTCTTGGTGACGGTGACCGCAAAAATATCAGCATAGGACTGGCGGTGCGTCAGACCGGTCACGGACAAGAGCGTGATCACGGCACCATTGTGCGGCAACGTATCCATGCCGCCGCTGGCCATGGCGGCGACCCGGTGCAGCACCTCCATCGGGATGCCGTGCGCGTTGGCGGCGGCGATGAACTGATTGGACAGGGCCGCGAGCGCAATGCCCATGCCGCCCGAGGCCGAGCCGGTGATTCCGGCCAGCGTCGTCACCGAGAGCGCTTCGTTGACCAGCGGGTTCGGAATTGCCGCCAGCGCGTGCGCGATCAACACGAACCCCGGCAGCACGGCGATCACGGCCCCGAAGCCGTATTCGGAGGCTGTGTTCATGGTGGCGAGCAGTGCCCCGCCGATGGCGGACTTGCTGCCCTCGGCGAACTTGGCGATCAACGGACGCCAGGCAAAGACGAACACGGTCAGGATGCCGATCAGAAGAGCGCCGATGACCGCCCAGATCCCCAGAATGCTGGGAATCGACGCAGTGATCGGCGTTCCCCCGGGGGCCAGTACGACCTCGACGGTAGGGCTGTAGAGATGCGGGATCAGGAACGTCAAAATGAGATTCGCGACCCCCACTATGACCAGCGGCGAGATGGCAATGACGGGATTGACGAGGCTCTCCTCGGGAATGGGATCCGGCTCCAGGATATGACCGGTGCCGTAGCCCTCACCCTTGGCGAGGGCAGCGCGCCGCCGCCACTCCAGATAGGTGAGACCGACCGAGATGATGAACAGGGCGCCCAACAAGCCGAGGATCGGCGCCGCCCAGCTGGTGGTCTTGAAGAAGGTGGTCGGAATGATGTTCTGGATCTGCGGCGTTCCCGGCAGGGAATCCATGGTGAAGGTGAAGGCACCGAGCGCGATGGTGCCGGGAATCAGCCGCTTGGGAATGTCAGCCTCGCGGAACATCTCGGCGGCGAAGGGATAGACCGCGAAGACCACGACGAAGAGCGACACGCCACCATAGGTGAGCAGCGCGCAGACCGTCACGATCGACACCATCGCCCGGCTGGGCCCCAGCATCTTGACGACCGCCATGACGATGGACTTGGCGAAGCCCGACATCTCGATGACCTTGCCGAATATGGCGCCCAGCAAGAAGACCGGGAAGTAGAGCTGCACGAAGACGACCATCTTGGTCATGAAGTAGCTGGTGTAGACAGGCAGCACTGCGGAGGGGGCGGTCAACAGCACCGCGCCGAGGCAGGCCACCGGCGCGAACAGGATGACGCTATGTCCGCGATAGGCAACGAATATCAGGAACGCGAGCGCTCCCACGCAGGCTAGAAATTCCATCGGTGGTTTCCTCCCTTAACATGCCTTTCGTGCATTATTTTCGACCCGGCCCCGTCCCATGAATTCCGGTTCATGCGGCGAGTTGCATTTCCGGCACGTCGGGCGGAACGATCAGCGCCGCCTCGGTGGCCGCCACGATCTCCTCGACGGTGACACCCGGCGCCCGCTCGAGCAGCACCAGGCCCTCGGCGGTCGGCTTGAGGACCGCGAGTTCGGTGACGATCAGGCTCGCCGGACGCACCGATGTCAGCGGCAGATTGCACTTTTTCAGAATCTTCGGCTGGCCCTTGACGGTGTGGGTCATCGCCACGATCACCCGCTTGGTGCCGGTGACCAGGTCCATCGCCCCGCCCATGCCGGGAACCATCTTGCCCGGAATGGTCCAGTTGGCGATCAGCCCTTGCTCATCGACCTGCAGGCAGCCGAGAACGGTGATGTCCAGATGGCCGCCGCGAATCAGGCCGAACGAGAAACAACTGTCGAAACTGCACGCCCCGGGAACGGCGCCGATGAAGCTGCCGCCCGCATCGGCCAGGTAGTCGTCCACCAGCCCCGCCTCCGGCAGCGGCTGCATGCCGATCAGCCCGTTCTCCGCCTGGAAGAAGACCTGGATGCCGGCGGGAAGATAATTGGCCACCAGGGTGGGCATGCCGATGCCGAGGTTGACCAGATTGCCGCTTTTCAGCTCGAGCGCGATGCGTCGCGCAATCACTTCCTTAGCGTCCATCGGAGTTCTCCCTTGCGACCAGATAGTCCACCAACACAGCGGGGGTCACGACTTCGTCCGGCGGAATAACGCCGACCGGGACGATCTCGGCGGCTTCGGCGATGACCGTCGCCCCCGCCATCGCCATCAACGGGTTGAAGTTGCGCGCGGTCAGCGCGTAATCGAGATTGCCGTAGTAATCCGCGCGATGCCCCGCGATCAGCGCGAAGTCCGCGGCCAGCGGTAGGGCGAGCAGAAACTTCTTGCCGTCGACCTCGATCTCGCGCTCGTCCTCGGCCACCACCGTGCCCACCCCGGTCGGCGTCAGCACGCCGCCGAGGCCGTAGCCCGCGGCGCGAATGCGCTCGGCCAGCGTGCCTTGCGGGCACAGCTCCACCGCCATCTCGCCGGCAATCAACTGACGCTGCGTCTCCGGGTTGGTGCCGATGTGCGAGGCCACCAGCCGCTTCACCGCCTTCACGTCGATCAGGCGGCCGATACCGAAACCGGGACGCGCCGTGTCGTTGGCGATCACCGTCAGGTCCTTGCGGCCCTGGCGCACCAACTCACCGATCAACCGGTGCGGTGAGCCGATCCCCATGAAGCCGCCGATCATCACCGACGCGCCGTCCGGTATTCTTTCTACCGCGGCCGCCAGACCAATCGATTTCTGCATGTCCATGCTCCTGTTTTACTGCCAGCCGCTCATTCTCGGTTGCGTATTCATTCTGTCGTCCAACCTTGCGTTGACATGCCACGGCCCTGCGGGACGGCCGTGGCATGCGCAGATGTTCCGGTTACGTTCCAGTGCTGCGAAGCGCCGTCAGCGTTCGACGCACATCGCCACACCCATGCCGCCGCCGACACACAGCGTGGCGAGGCCCTTCCTGGCGTCGCGCCGCCGCATTTCGAACAGCAGCGTGACCAGGATCCGCGCGCCCGAGGCACCGATCGGGTGGCCAATGGCGATGGCGCCGCCGTTGACGTTCACCTTGGCGATGTCCCAGCCCATTTCCTTGTTGACCGCGCAGGCCTGCGCCGCGAATGCCTCGTTGCCTTCGATCAGGTCCAGTTCGCCAACGCTCCAGCCGGCGCGCCGCAACGCCTTCCGGCTGGCGGGGATCGGCCCGGTGCCCATGATCGCCGGGTCGACGCCGGCGGTGGCGAAACTGGCGATGCGCGCCAGCGGTTGCAGACCACGCGCGGCGGCTTCGTCGGCGCTCATCACCACCAGCGCGGCGGCGCCGTCGTTGATGCCGCTCGCATTGCCCGGCGTGACGACACCGTCCTTAATGAAGGCCGGGCGCAGCTTCGCCAGGCCCTCGGCGGTGGCGTCGTGGCGGATGTATTCGTCGCTGTCCACCACGATGTCGCCCTTGCGGCTCTTCACCGTCACCGGGGCGATTTCGTCGACGAACCGGCCGGCCTTCTGCGCCGCCGAGGCCTTTTGCTGGCTGGCCAACGCAAAGTCATCCAGTTCGGCGCGGGTCAGATGATAGGCGGTGGCAACGTTCTCGGCGGTGACGCCCATGTGGTAGTTGTTGAAAACTTCCCACAGCCCGTCCTTGATCATGGTGTCGTAGAAGGGCAACTCGCCCATTTTGACGCCGGCGCGCAGATAGGCGGCGTGCGGCGCCTGGCTCATGCTTTCCTGCCCGCCGGCGACGACGATGGCGCTCTCGCCGGTGCGGATCTGCTGGGCCGCCAGGGCCACCGCGCGCAGGCCGGAACCGCAAAGCTGGTTGATGCCGAAGGCGGTCTTCTCGTCCGGCACGCCGGCGGCACGGGCCGCCTGGCGGGCCGGGTTCTGACCCTCACCGGCGGCGAGTATCTGGCCGAGGATGACTTCGTCCACCTCCGCCGGCTCCAGTTTCGCCCGCTCCAGCGCCGCGCGAATGGCCACGACGCCAAGCTGATGCGCGGGAAGGGTGGCGAAGGCGCCGTTGAAATTGCCCACCGGGGTCCGCGCGGCGGCCACGATCACGATATCCATATCCGTCTCCTCCTCATTCGATGCCGACCTTGCTGGTCAGGCATCGTTGTGGTACGTAAGCGAAACCGCACTCCGTGCCGCCGGCGCGCATGTACTCCGCCAGCATGCCCTGCGGTACCGGTTCAACCTCGACCATATTTGCGTTGTGCTGTCTTTTACAGGTTGTTTCGTGATGCGCGGATGCACGCCAACCTGCATGGATGCATGCGCCAGAAACGACCGACTCATTCAATGCTGACGTTGCCGGTCATGCGCAGAGCGGTGCGTAATCGCAACGACATACCCACACCGCCGGCGCGGATGTACCCCGCCAGCGTGCCCTGCGACACCAGTTCGACCTCGACCATATTCGCGTTGCGCGGTCTTTTGCAGGTTCTTTCGTGATGCGTGGATGCACGCGGACCTGCATGAATGCAAGCGCCAGAGACCACCGAATACCTGGCTCGGCGCCAGTCCTCGCGGTATATCGTTTCGCCGCGGCGCGACCGGCGCCGGTGACTGCAAAGGTCACCGGCGACGCACTGTCAGTGGGACAGAGCCGGGCGAGCGTCGCGGCTTTGCGCGAAGGGTCCGCTCAGGTGCCGGCGGCGGGTGTCGTTTCCCAGTCCACCTCGGCGAATGCCTGGATGAGCTTCTCGGAGATGGCACGCACGTCGGCGCGCCGCTCCGCGCCGCGCCGGGTCACCTTCCACAGGTCGAGATGGATCGGTTCGTCGTCGAGCGGCAGCTCGCGCAGCGCGGGGTGCAGACACGGCGTGTAGACGGGCAACAGGGCCAGGGCCGAGCCTGACAGGACCAGGCGCTCGCTGACGCTGGCCCATTCCACTATCGAGGCCCGCTCTCCCGCCCGATCGACGATGTCGTACCACCGCCCCCAGGCGGTTGGAGCTTCGGTGCCGTGGATCCGCGGCAGACTGACGAGGGAGTGCGATTGCGCAAGATCTTCCAGCACGTGGGGCACGGGTCTGCCGCTCTCGAAATACGACCCTGCATAGAAGATGCAGTAGCGCAGGCGGGCCAGCCGGCGCACCTTGTCGTCGGGCCCGACATCCGGCATGTCGCCAGGCGCGCTCCAGACCAGCGAGATTTCCGCCTCCCCCCCCGCCTCGGCGCTGACCAGACGGATGCCGGGCATCAAGAGCTCGGGGCGCCGCGCCATGACATCCTGCAAAGGCCCCATGCGCACGCCGGTCATCAGCGGCGTCAGTATGTAGTTATAAACGCGTTCCGTTGCCTTGATGCGCACGGCGCCGCAGGCGAGGCGAAGGCTGTGCAGGACGTCCACGAACTCGCGGGCCTGGTGGCGCGCGCGCAGCGCGACCTCGGCCAGTTCCTGCGCCTCCGGCAGCAGCGTCGCGCCGGCGCCCGTCCGCTCGAACAGCATGGTACGCGCGGCTTCCTCGAGGTGCGCGATGCGACGGCTCACGGTCGCCGGGTTGACATCGAGAACCAGCGCGGCCTCGGAAAAACTGCCGGTCTCGACGACCTCGACGAAGGTGCGGATGTCTTCCCAGTCAACGCTGTCGGGACGCAGGAACCCGGGGCTGTCCGTGCGGCGCGGGGGCGGCTGCGCGAGCAGTGCGGCATGGGGATGCCCGGAATGGTGGGGCGGCCCGGGAGAGGAGCGAGCTGGCTCGCGTTTCGTCATGTCTGTCTACCCCCGTCCAACTAGTTCCGTTTTGTAACACCTGCCCGTGGCAAATGAAACATCGGCAAAGGTCTCACACCACTCGATTCGGCGCGGCCGTCGCGCCGTTTGCCTGCGCGTCCGCCGGGCACGATCCGGCCGATCTCTCGGACGCCGCCGCCGTCCGCCGGCTGGTGGAGAGGGCGGCCGAGCGGTTCGGAGCCGGCGACCGTGAAAACGTGCCGGACCAGGGCCCCGCGGGGGACACCGTCCATCGCGTTGAAAATGAGCCTGAATAGTGGAGCGCACTCGTTCAGCAGCTATAGGCTCCGCGCAGGAACAGCAACTTCTGATCCATCTCGGTCTCGTGGAAGATGCGTTCGTGATAGGCGATCCGCGCAGCCAACAGATCGGTCTGGGACAGCAGGCCGACCGGTCGGCCCTGGTCGAGAACGGCCACGTGCGTGACTTGCCGCTCGTTCATCAGGACCAGACAGTGCCGCACGCTGTCCGCCGGCGCGACGCCCGCCACGGACCGGGTCATAATGTCGACGACCGGCGTGCTGTTCGCTGTCCGGTTTCCCAGCAGACAATGGCGCGCATGGTCCCGCTCGGAAAAAATTCCGAGGAGACCGGCCGGCGACACCACGGCGACCGCGTCCGTATCGCGCTCGGCCATGATTTTCAGCGCATCGAACACCGTCGCGTCCTCGCCGACCGCGGCGACAGCGAGCGGGCCTGAACGCGCCAATACCGATTTCGCCGTGGGTTCGGGCACACGCGGATGTTGCACCTCGGGGATTGCCTGGCGTGCCGCGAGCACACCCATCTTTGCGCAGCCCTCGCCGCGTGAGGATTTGGACATGGTCTCCCCCGATAGTCCGCACGGACTATAGCCGCCAACGGGGCGCCGAAAAAAGATTATGTTTTTGTTGGAACCTGACCTGCCCCCGTGGAGTGGTCCGGGCAGCCAATCGCCTGCGAAGCTGCCACGGAGGCAGCCACCACTTCGGCCAATCCGCTGTTCTATAGTCTTGTATGATCTAGAGTAATGGAGCAGCGTCATTCCCCGGCCGGCGCGAAGGCAACCCATTGGGGAAAGGCCCGTCCAGTTGGAAAATTTCGGCCGGAGCAAGCGACACATCGATGCCCACGCGTAGCGGGCGACCTTCTCTTCTCGATGTAGCCCGGCTCGCCGGGGTCTCGCACATCACCGTTTCACGGGTGATGAACAAGGTTCCCGGTGTGCGCGACACCACGCGCGACAGCGTTCTGGCCGCCATGCGACAGCTCGGATATCGGCCAAATGCGGCCGCTCGCGCGCTGGTCACCGGGCGTTCCAGAAGCATCGGTGTCGTCTGCTACAACACTGCGCTGTTTGGACCGGCGGCGGCTCTGCTCGGCCTTGAGCAGGCCGCGCGGGAAGCGGGTTATGCCGTAACCCTCGTCGGCATCGACCGGCTCGACGCCCGCTCGGTGGAGCGGTCGGTGCAGGCGTTGCAGCACCAGGGTGTCGCCGGGGTCGCGATCATTTCTCCTCAGGTCGCGGTGGCCGATGCGCTGCGTGACATGCCCCACCCGCTGCCAATGGTTACGCTGTGGGGGCAGGGCGGTCTGGGCGTGCCCAATATCGTCGCCGCCGAGGCGCAGGGTGCACGCCTGGCCACAATGCACCTGCTCGAGCTTGGGCATGTCACCGTCTGGCACGTGGCCGGTCCGCCGGGGCGCTATGGGGCGCAGGAGAGAGAAAAAGGCTGGCGGACGACGTTGTGTGCTGCCGGGGTCGAACCGCCGAAAGTGCTGACCGGTGACTGGAGTGCGCGGTCCGGCTACCTCGCCGGCCAGCGGCTGCTGCGCCTGCCACAGGTCAGTGCGGTGTTCGTCGCCAGCGACCAGATGGCGCTTGGATTGCTTCGCGCGTTGCACGAGGCGGGCCGCAAGGTGCCAGGCGACATCAGCGTCGTCGGCTTCGACGACCTGCCGGAAGCCGCCTATTTCACGCCGCCCCTGACCACCGTCCGCCAGGATTTCCAGGCCATCGGTGCCGCCAGCCTGCACGCGCTGCTCGCGCAGATCGAGGGGGACACGACGGCGGGAGAGGGTGAGGTCGTGCTCCCCGTCGAGCTGATCGTGCGGCAGAGCACGGGCCACTGCCGGTCCGGCTTGTCATAGCGTCGGGTGGCGGATATGTTCACGTGAACATCGCCAGCGGCGTAACGCCGTGGCCGGCTGAGGAGACGTAACGTTCGTGCCGCAAGGGCGCCCAGGCCGGAGCTATGTCGCCAGCCCGAACCCGTTCTGGCTGGCGTTGGCACTGTCGCCCGGACTGCTCATCGTGGTCGGCCTGGTGGCCTATCCGCTCGGCCTCGCGGTCTCCAACAGCCTCGG
>CAYWOW010000063.1:0-17007 GCA_964459005.1 uncultured Acetobacteraceae bacterium | reverse complement strand
CGCGCCGCATGAACAGGGTCTGGTTGCCGCGGATCACGTCCATCAGCAGGCGCTCGTAGGCATCCGGGTTGCGCACCTGGAACGTGCTGGCGAAGCTCATGTCCAGCGGCACGTAGCGCAGCCGCATGCCGCCCTGGCCGGGGTCCTTGATCATCAGCCACAGCTTCACGCCCTCGTCGGGCTGCAGGCGGATCACCAGGCGGTCGGCCTCGATCGGGCCACCGCCGTTGTCGAACACCGAGAACGGGATCGGGCGGAACTGGATGACGATCTCCGACACCCGGCTGGCCAGCCGCTTGCCCGTCCGCAGGTAGAACGGCACGCCGGCCCACCGCCAGTTGGCGATTTCTGCCTTCAGCGCCACGAAGGTTTCCGTGTTGCTGGCCTCGTTGCCGAGTTCCTCCAGGTAGCCCGGCACCGGCCCGCCCTCCGAAGCGCCGGCGCGGTACTGGCCGCGCACCGTGCGCTCGGCGATGTTGGCCTCGGTGATCGGCAGCAGCGATTTCAGCACCTTCAGCTTCTCGTCGCGCACCGCGTCGGCATCCAGCGAGGCCGGCGGCTCCATCGCCAGCAGGCAGAGCAGTTGCAGCATGTGGTTCTGCACCATGTCGCGCAGCGCGCCGGCGGTGTCGTAGTAGCCGGCGCGGCCCTCCACCCCGAGCGTCTCGGACACCGTGATCTGCACGTGGTCGATATGGGCCGCCCGCCACAGCGGCTCGAACAGGGCGTTGGCGAAGCGCAGCACCATCAGGTTCTGCACCGTCTCCTTGCCCAGGTAGTGATCGATCCGGTAGACCCGGTCCTCGGTGAAATGCGCGCCAACCGCATCGTTCACCGCGCGCGCCGAGTCCAGGCTCTTGCCGATCGGCTTTTCCACCACCACGCGCGAGCCGTTGTGCGACAGGCCGGCATGGTCGAGCCGGTCGCAGATCGGCCCGAACAGCTCGGGCGCGGTGGCGAGGTAGAACACCCGCGCCATGCCGGGGCGCTCGTTCAGGCGGTCGGCCAACGCCGGCCAGCCCGCGTCGGCGCCGGCGTCGGCGGGGGTGTACCCGAGGCGCGCGAGGAAGCGATCGAGCGCGGCCCCGTCGATCGCGCCGCCCTCGCCGCACACCGCCTTGCGGCCAAGCGTGCGGAATTCGTCGTCGGTAAGCGGGCGCCGGGAGGCGCCGAGGATGCGGGCGCCGTCGGGAAGCTGGCCCGCGGCGTCGCGATGATAGAGCGCCGGCAGCAGCTTGCGCTGGGCCAGGTCGCCGGTGGCGCCGAAGACGACGAGGTCGAACGGATCGACCGGAATAACGCGCGCGGTCATGCGGCTCCCCTTTTCAACCGGGCTGGACGGGTAACCTGCCAGATGGGCGGTGCGGGCGGAATGGGAAGCGCCGGCTCAACATTCCGTGACGTGAACGGCCAGCCCGCCGCGCGCCGTTTCCTTGTATTTGCTGTGCATGTCGAGCCCGGTCTGGCGCATCGTGGCGATCACCTCGTCCAGCGGCACCCGGTGCGAGCCGTCGCCCGACATGGCCAGCCCGGCGGCATTGATCGCCTTCACCGCGCCCATGGAATTGCGCTCGATGCAGGGGATCTGCACCAGCCCGCCGAGTGGGTCACAGGTCATGCCGAGATGGTGTTCCAGGCCGATTTCCGCCGCGTTCTCCACCTGCGCCGGTGCTCCGCCCAGCGATGCGGCGAGCCCGGCCGCGGCCATGGCGCAGGCCACCCCCACCTCGCCCTGGCAGCCCACCTCGGCGCCGGAGATCGAGGCGTTGCGCTTGGCCAGCGCGCCGATGGCGGCGGCGGTCAACAGGAAGGCGTCGGTCCCCGCCGCCTCGTCGCCCGGGTACCAGGTCTGCCAGTAGCGCAGCACCGCGGGCAGTACGCCGGCGGCGCCATTGGTGGGGGCGGTCACCACGCGCCCGCCTGCCGCGTTCTCCTCGTTCACGGCGATCGCCCACAGGCTGGCGTGGTCGGTGGCATCGCTCGGCGCGCGCTGGTTGCATCGCCGCGCCTCGGCCAGATGCGCTGCCAAGGCGGGCGCGCGGCGACACACCTTCAGCCCGCCCGGCAACTCGCCCTCGGTCGCCAGGCCGCGCGCGATGCAGCCCCGCATGGTCGCCGCCACCTGCGCCAGGTGCGCGCGCACCGCCGCCTCCGGCCGCACCGCGCACTCGTTGGCGAATTGCAGCGCCGCCACGCTGAGCCCGTGCCGTACGGCCAGCACCAGCATTTCGCGCGCGGTGGCGAACGGGAAGGGCAGGGGGGCGTCCGCTTCCGCCGCCGCGGCCTCGCCCTCGCGGACGATGAAGCCGCCGCCCACGGAGTACCACACTTCCTCCGCCAGCACCGTGCCGCCGGACCCCAGCAGCGCGAGGCGCATGGTGTTGGGGTGGGTGGACGTGGGCGAGAGGCGGTCGAACACCAGGTCGCGATCGAGCAGGAAAGGGAGAGGGCCGAGGCCGGCCACATCTAGCAGGCCGCTTTGCCGCACCCGGGCGGCCAGCGCGCGCACGGCGGCGGGCTCGGCGGTGGCCGGTTCCATGCCGGCGAGGCCCGCCAGCACCGCCACGTCGGTACCGTGGCCCTTGCCGGTCCAGGCCAGCGATCCGTACAGCGTGACCCGGATCCCCTCGGCCCGCCCGGCATGGGCGGCGGAGCCGCGAATGAAGGTGCGGGCGATCCGCATCGGCCCGACCGTGTGCGAACTCGACGGCCCGAGCCCAATGCGGAACAGGTCGAAAATGCCGATCAGGGCGGGGCCGGTGCGGAGGGTCATGCCCGACAGATAGGCGTGCCAACCACTTGTTGCCAGCCGCGGGGCGGGACAAGGAGGGGTCAAGCCGGTATATCGGTCCCGATCGCCTGAGGAATCCGACCATGGCAAGCGCCGACGCCATTCACCCACTGCTCGCCGAACTGACCGAAATCCGCCACGACATCCACGCCCATCCCGAAATCGGCTTCGAGGAGCATCGCACCGCGGCCCTGGTCGCCGGCAAGCTGCGCGAATGGGGACTGGAGGTGCACGAGGGCATCGGCGGCACCGGCGTGGTCGGCGTGCTCCGCCGCGGCAACGGCCAGGCCAGCATCGGGCTGCGCTGCGACATGGACGCGCTGGCCATGCCGGAGGCGACCGGCCTGCCCTATGCCAGCACCAACGCCGGGCGCATGCACGGCTGCGGCCACGACGGGCACACCACCATGCTGCTCGGCGCGGCCGGCTACCTGGCACGGAGCGGCGGCTTCAACGGGTGCGTCAATTTCATCTTCCAGCCCGCTGAGGAAGGCCGCGGCGGCGCCATGGCGATGCTCAAGGACGGGCTGTTCCAGCGCTTCCCCTGCGACAGCGTGCACGGCATGCACAACAAGCCCGGCCTGCCGATCGGCCAGTTCGCCATCCGCTCGGGCGCGGCGATGGCGGGGTGCGCGTTCTTCGATCTCGTCATCACGGGCAAGGGCAGCCATGGCGCCCGGCCGGAGGCCAGCGTCGATCCGGTGGTGGTGGCGGCGCACCTGACCGCGGCCCTGCAATCGGTGGTTGCGCGCAACGTGCCGCCGACCGACATCGCGGTGCTGAGCGTGACCCGCATCGCGGCCGGCGACGCCTACAACGTAATTCCGCAGACCGCCACACTGTGGGGCACCGCGCGCACCTTCAAACGCGAGACCATGAACCTGATCGAGGCGTCGATGCGGCGCCTGGCCAGTGGCCTCGCGGCGGCGTTCGGCGCCACGGCGGAGCTGGATTTCCGCTTCCTGTTCGCCCCCCTGGTGAACGACCCCGCCGAGGCCGGGGCGATGGCCGACGCCGCCGCTGCGGTGGCGGGCGAGGCGGCGGTGGAGCGCCACGACGCGCTCAACAACGTCTCGGAGGATTTCAGCGACCTGATGGAGCAGGTGCCGGGGGCGATGATTCACATCGGCAACGGCGCCAGCGCGGACCTGCACCAGCCCACCTACAACTTCAACGACGAGGTCATCCCGTACGGCGTCGCCCTGTGGGCCACGCTGGTCGAACGCAAGCTGCCGAAAGGAAATGCCTGACCATGATCATCGACGCCATCGTCGCCTACCGGGACGAACTGACCGCCATTCGCCACGACCTGCATGCCCATCCTGAACTCGGGCTGGAGGAACACCGCACCGCGGAAATCGTCGCCCGCAAACTGGAATCCTGGGGCATCGAGGTACACCGCGGCGTCGGCGGCACCGGCGTGGTCGGCGTGCTGCGGCGCGGCAACGGGCAGGCCAGCATCGGACTGCGCTGCGACATGGATGCGCTGCCCATGTCGGAGGCGACCGGGCTGCCCTATGCCAGCACCAACGCTGGGCGGATGCACGCCTGCGGCCACGACGGGCACACCACCATGCTGCTCGGCGCGGCGAAGTACCTGGCGGAGACCGGCAACTTCAACGGTTGCGTCAATTTCATCTTCCAGCCCGCCGAGGAAGGCGTCGGCGGCGCGCTGGCGATGCTCAAGGACGGGCTGTTCGAGCGCTTCCCCTGCGATGCAATTTTCGGCCTGCACAACCGCCCCGGCGTGCCGGTCGGGCAGTACGCGATCAGCAACGGCGCTTCGCACGCCGGCGGCGCCTTCTTCGACATCCGCATCACCGGCAAGGGCAGCCACGGGGCGCGGCCCGAGGCCAGCATCGACCCGGTGGTAGTGGCCGCCCACATCACGGCGGCACTGCAATCAGTGGTGGCGCGCAACGTGCCGCCGGTCGACACCGCGGTGCTCAGCGTGACGAAGATCGTCAGCGGCGACGCCTACAACGTGATCCCGCAAACCGCCGTGCTGAGCGGCACCTGCCGCGCCTTTGACCCCCGGGTGATGACGCTGATGGAGACCGCGATGCGCCGGCTCGCCGAGGGCATCGCCGCCGGCTTCGGCGCCACCGCGGAGGTCGACTTCCGGGTCATCTTCGCCCCGCTCATCAACAACGTCCCCGAGCACATCGACGCGCTGGCGGACGCCGCGGCGGCGCTGGTGGGCGAGGCCAATGTCGACAGGGAGAAACCGCCGGGCATGGGGTCGGAGGATTTCAGCTTCATGATGGAGCGCGTGCCCGGCGCCTATATGCAGGTCGGCAACGGTCCCAGCGCGCAACTGCACAACCCGCTCTACGACTTCAACGACGCCGCCATACCCTACGGCGCCGCGGTGTTTTCCGCCCTCGTCGAGCGTAAGCTGGCGAAAGGCGCGGCCGGCGGGTGATCCGGCGGCCGGCAACCGTCTTTTGACAGTTGACGCCGTCAGGGCCTGGCGCCGGCCCGCACCAACAGGGCCTTGACGTCGGCACGCTCTTCCGCCGTCGCCACCGCCAGCGCGGTCCCGCCATTGCGCATCCTGGCATTAACGTCGGCCCTCCGGTCAAGCAGCGCCTGCACCACATCGGGGTAGCCGCCCTCGGAGGCCACCATCAACGCGGTCGCGCCATTGCTGTCCCTCACATTGACGTCGGCCCCCCGGTCGAGCAGCGCTCGCACCACATCGAGGTGGCCTTGCCAGGAAGCCAGCATCAGCGCGGTCGCGCCGTCGTGCCTTTGGGCATTGACGCCCGCTCCCCCGGCGAGCAGCGCCCGCACCACGTCGAGCCGGCCGTTCCCGGCGGCGACGATGAGCGCGGTCGTGCCGATGCCATCGACCGCCCTGGCATTGACGTCGGCGCCCCTGTCGAGCAGCGCCCGCACCACGTCGAGGCGGCCAGCCCGGGACGCCGCCATCAGCGCGGTCGCGCCATCGCCCGTCATGGCATCGACGTCGGCGCCGCTGTCGAGCAGCGCCCGCACGACGTCGACGTGGTTTTCCCGTGCGGCCGTCATCAGCGGGGTCCAGCCGTCGTTCGTCCTGGCATCGACGTCGGCCCGGCTGGCGAGCAGCGCCCGCACCATCTCGAGATCGCCGCTCCTGGAGGCCTCCATCAGCGCGGTCCAGCCGTCGCTCGTCCGGGCGCCGACATCGGCCCCCGCGGCAAGCAGCGCCTGCACCACATCGATGTGGCCGCTCCTGGCGGCCTGAATCACCGCGGTGGCGCCGTCGCTTCTCCTGGCGTTGACGTTGGCCCCCTGGTCGATCAGCGCCTGCACCGCCGCGCCGTCGCCGTGCAGGGAGGCCGTCATCAGCGCCGCCGCCCCGTCGCCCCGCTTCTCGTCCACCTTGTCGAGCGCCGTTTCCAGCAGGTCCCTGACCTCGGCATGTCCTCCCGCCGTCGCCACGTCCACCGCGGTCGCGCCATCGTTCGCCATGACATTGACGTTGTCCGCCTTGTCGAGCAGGGCCTTCACCACCTCGCGGTTGCCGTACAAGGAGGCCAGGAACAGCGCGGTCACGCCATTGTTCGCCTTGGCATCGACGTCGGCGCCCTTGGCGAGCAACGCCTGCACCACATCGAGGCGGCCATTCCGGGAAGCCACCATCAGCGCGGTCGTGCCATCGCTCGCCTTGGCGTTGACGTCGGCGCCCTTGTCGACCATCGCCCGCACCACATCGCTGCGGCCGTTCTGCGCGGCCAGGACCAGCGCGGTCGCACCGTCACTCCTCCTGACGTTGACCTGGGCCTGCTTTTGCAGCAACGCCCACACCACCTCGGCGTAGCCGTTCTCGGCAGCCGCAATCAGCGCGCTCGCGCCATTGCTCGTCCTGGCATTGACGTCGGACCGGTTGGCGAGCAGCGCCTGCACCACGGCGAGGTGGCCGTTGTGGGCGGCAATGATCAGCGCGGTCACACCGTCGTTCCGCCTGGCGTTGACGTCGGCTCCGCGGTCGAACAGGGCCTGCACGATATCGAGGTAGCCCTGCTGGGACGCCATGATCAGCGCGCTCGCGCCGTCGCCTCGTTTGAAATTGATAATGGCGCCCTGGTCGATCAGCATGCGCACGATATCGAGGTGGCCCTGCTGGGAGGCCTGGATCAGCGCGGTCACGCCGCTCGTCGCGGTGGCATTGACCACGGCTCCCTTGTCCAGCAGCGCCCGCACCACGTCGGCGTGGCCGTTCTGGGCGGCCAGTATCAGCGCGGTCACGCCATTGCCCGCCTCGGCATTGACCTCAGCCCCCTTGGCGAGCAGCACCCGCACGACATCGAGATGACCCTGCCGGGAAGCCAGTATCAGCGCGCTCACGCCACTGATGTTCTTGGCGTTGACCTCGGCGCCCTTGCCGAGCAGCGCCCGCACCACATCGACGCGGCCCTGCTGGGAGGCCAGCATCAGCGCGGTCGCGTCATCGCCGTTCCTGGCGTTGACGTCGGCCCCGGTGGCGAGCAGGCGCTGGACGGCGGCCGCATCGCCGCGAAATGCCGCGTCGAGCAGATCACCCGCAGGCGCGGCCACGACGGCCCCCGCCCACACGATCGCCAGCGCCCCCAGCAACACCGAAAGCACCCGACCGATACGATGGGTCCTTCGTTCCGGAGCGCTTCTCATCTGGAGATCTCCGTACAAACGAAATCAAACCCTAGCACCCGTCGGGGAGAGCGCCAGTCACTTTTGGCTGTACGCCGCGACGAGCGTTACGATTTCGGTTTGTTATATTTCATCTATATATGATGATATTTATCAAAAAAATTGTATGGCACGAACGTGGAATTTTTTATATCCGCAAGGAGTGAGAACGCTTGCCCGGCGGCGAGGGACGGTTCCTCCCATTCTGCGCCGGCGATCATTCGTGCCGGCAACGCGGCCAGCCCAGCCATCGTCCGTCTTTGACACCCGCCCGCTATCTCGCCAACGTAACGCCATGACCCTTGCGACCCTCGAGCCGTGCCGGACGCCCCGCGCGTCCTGATCGCCGGCGCCGGCCCCACCGGCCTCGCCGCCGCGCTACGCCTCGCCCAGGCCGGGGTTGCCGTCGTCGTGCTCGAAAAGCGCATGCAACTCGGCCGGGTGGTGCGCGCCTCGGCCTGGCTGCCGCCCACCCTGGAGGCCTTCGAACAACTCGGCATCCTCGACGGCATGCTGCAAACCGGGTTGCAAGCGCCACGGATCGCCTGCCTGCGCAGCGGCACGACGGCCCCGCTCGCCCGCTTCGACCTCGGCCTGCTGGCCGATGAGACCCGCTTCCCGTTCCGTCTGCATCTCGACCAGGGCTCGGTGACCGCCGCCCTGGCCGCCCGTCTCACCGCCTTCCCGAATGTCCGCCTCGCCTTCGACACCGAACTGCTGCGGCTGGACCAGGACGATGCGGGGGTCGCCGTGCGGGTGCGCTCCGCCCTCGGCGAGCGGGTCGAGCGCGGTGCCTACCTGCTGGCCGCCGACGGCGCCGGGAGCATGGCGCGGGCCTGCCTGGGCATCGGCATGGACGGCAGCGCGGCGACCGGGCGGCTGCTGGAGGTGATGACGCCGACCGATCTCAGCGACCTGGTGCCCGGCGCCGAGGCCACCACCTGGATCCAGGCGGC
Organism: uncultured Acetobacteraceae bacterium; assembly: GCA_964459005.1. Classification (GTDB taxonomy): domain Bacteria; phylum Pseudomonadota; class Alphaproteobacteria; order Acetobacterales; family Acetobacteraceae; genus Rhodovastum. Next base: position 8,607 of record CAYWOW010000063.1, on the reverse strand, counting down.
CGGCGGCTGCTGCGGCCTGCTGCGCCTGCCCGAGCTGTGGCAGATCGCCATGCCGCTGGCCGAGGAGCAGAGCGATGGGGCGGCGCTGGACGAGGTCGCGCTGCGCGCCCGGCTCGCCCGGCTGCTGCCGTTCGGCGCCGCCGGGCTGCCGCTGGTTGCCCGCGAGGTCCGCCCGGTGCGCCGCCAGGTCGCCGCCAGCTACGCCGCCGGCAGGGTGCTGCTGGCCGGCGACGCCGCCCATATGGTGCAAACCCGGTTCGGCCTGAACATGAACTGCGGCCTGCACGACGCGCTCGCCGCCGCCGAGGCGCTGCTCGCCGCGCTGCACACGCCGGCGGCGGCGGACGGCGTGCTGGACCGCTACGGGCGCGAACGGCGCCTGATCGCAACCGCCCAGCTGCTGCCGCACGCCGACCGCGCAGTGCCGGGCGAGGAGACCTGGGCGGCCGAGCTGGCCGCCGCTGCCGCCGACCCGTCGCGCGCCCGCGCCTGGCTGCGCGCGGCCTGCATGCTGGACATCCCCGGCTTGCGCGCCGCCCCCGCCGCCCCCGCCGTGGCGGGCTGACGGTCTCTCCGATCAGACGTGCTGGCCGCCGTTGATGTGCAGTTCGGTGCCGGTGACGTAGCTGGCCTGTGGGCCGCACAGGAAGCGGATGCAATCCGCCACTTCCTCGGGCCGGCCGAGCCGGCGCATCGGCACCTCGCGCTCGGCGAAGGCGGCGCTGCCCGGGGAGAGGATGGCGGTGTCGATCTCGCCAGGGCTGATGGCGTTCACCCGCACCCCGCGCGGGGCGAACTCGGCCGCCATTTCCCGCGTCAGCGTCAGCAGCGCGGCTTTCGAGCAGGCGTAGGCGGCCCCGGCATAGGGGTGCACGCGCGATCCGGCGATCGAGGTGACGTTGACGATGGCGCCCTGGGCCGTCGACAGCACGTCGATCAGCCCGCGCGCCAGCAGGGCGACGGCGAAGATGTTGACGTTGAACACGCCGAGCCAGGCGTCGCGGTCGGAATCGAGCACGCCGAGCCGCGACCCGCCGACGCCCTTGGGCGAGATGGCGGCGTTGTTGACCAGCGCATCGAGCCGGCCCGCGGGCAGGCGGGTGCGGATGGCGGCGATGCCTTCCGCCAGCGAGGCGGCGTCGCCGAGGTCGCACTGCACATGGTCCTGCGGCCCGCTCGCCCACGGGCAGCGGGGCGAGAAGGCTTGCCGCGACACGGTGATGACGCGCCAGCCGTTCTCGGCGAAAGCGCGCGCGGTGGCATGACCGATGCCACGACTGGCACCGGTCAGCACGAGGGTCTGAGGGACTGCCATGGGCACCATCTTCCCCCGGCCCGCGGCCGGCGGCAAGTGCCGCGCGCTTGACGCCGCCGGCGCCGGATGCCATCGCGGCGGTCATCGAGAGAGAGGAGCGGCGCATGGACAAGGTTCTCATCGTCACCGGCGGCAGCCGGGGCATCGGGGCGGCGGTGGCCCGCGGGGCGGCGGCGCAGGGCTGGACCGTGGTGCTCAGCTACCTCGCGCGCGTGGTCGAGGCCGAGGCGGTGGTGCGTGACATCACGGCGGCCGGCGGCCATGCCCTCGCCGTGCAGGCCGACGTCGCGCGGGAGGACGACGTCGCGCGCCTGTTCGACGAGGCCGCCCGGCACGGTCGCATCGCCGGCTTGGTCAACAACGCCGGCATCAACGGGACCCCGGTGCGGGTGGCCGACCTGGCGCCGGCCGACCTGCGCGGCATGTTCGCCACCAACGTGACCGGCGTGTTCCTGTGTGCCGCCGAGGCGGTGCGCCGGATGTCGACGGCGCGCGGCGGCGAGGGCGGGGCGATCGTCAACATCGGCTCGGTGGCGGTCCGGCTCGGGGCGGCGGGCGAGCGGGTGCATTACGCGGCGACCAAGGCGGCGGTGGTCGCGATGTCGCACGGGCTGGCGCTGGAGGTGGCGCGCGAGGGCATCCGGGTGAACTGCGTCAGCCCCGGCCTGTTCGCCACCGAGATGAACCCGCCCGAGCGGGTCGCCCGGCTCACCCCGACGATTCCGATCGGGCGTGTGGGCGCGCCGGACGAGCTAGCGAACGTGGTCCTGTTCCTGCTGTCGGACGCCGCCAGCTACGTGGTCGGCACCGAGGTCACCGTCTCCGGCGGAAGGTGAGCGGCGCGGCTCACTTTTTCCGGCACACCAGCTCGCCCTTGCAGATCGGCACGATCAGCCCGTCGACCCGGTCGTCGTTGAGGGCGCGATCGAGCATGGGGCGCAAGGTCGCCTCATGGTTGATCGCGTTGTCGGCGACGAGAAGGCCGCCGCGGACCAGGTTCGGCACCACCGCCTCGTAGCACCGGCCGTAGATTTCCTTCTCCGCGTCGAGAAAGCAGAAGGCGATGCCCGTGCAGCGGGGCAGGTGATCCAGGGCGTCGCCGTGAATCAGCTCGACGACATCGCCAACCCCGGCGGCGGCGAAGGTCTGCCGCGCCAGTTCGGCCTTTTCGTCCAGTATTTCGTACGTGGTGATTTTCCGCTGGGCGGCCCGACACGCCAGGGCAAGCCAGAGCGTGGAGTAACCGGCGCTGGTACCGATTTCGATGCAGCGGCCCGCCGGCGCGGTGGCGGCCATGAGGGCGATGAACCTGCCGACCTCGGGGGGGATCTGGCGCATGCGCCTGAGCCGCGGCGTGCCGTCGGTGCGGTCGCGGGTGTCGATCCGCTCCAGTTCCGCCATCCGCGCCAGGATCGCTTCGGGTATGTCGTTGAACATGCAGTCCCCCGCCTTCGCTGTCCGCTGTCAGCCGCCTGGCTTGCGCTCCGGCGGGAACACCGTGCCGGCGCGCTCGCGCAGCATCTCCACGATGCGCTCGAACGCCGCCCGGTCGGCATCGTTGAGATCGGCCATCAGACGCGCCGCATAGTCGCGCGCCAGCGGCACGATCTCGCCATAGGTCCGCCGGCCCGCGTTGGTGAGCGACAGGAACGCCTCGCGCCGGTCGATCCGGTTGAGCAGGCGTGCCACCAGACCATGCCGCTCCAACTCGCCGACCGCGCGCGACACCATCGTCTTGTGCATATGGGTCCGCTTGCCGATCTCCTTGGAGGTCAGCCCGCCGTGCTGGCCCAGCACCGCCACCACCCGCCACTGCGGGATGCTGATGCCGAACCGCTCGGAATACAGCCGCGCGAAACCCTGGCTGACCGCGCTTGACAGCACGTTCAGCCGATACGGTGGAAAATCCTCCAGAATGAGCACGCCCTCGGCCGGTGGCGGCGGGACGCCGGGCTTGGGGCGGGTGGGAAGCGTCATGGTTATCACCCCCGGCGGCGCCCTGGTTCGGGCGGCGCGCATCGATCACGGTAGCATACCGGCCTGATGCGGTCCCGCAATGCCGCCGCCGATTTCCATGATCCGTCAGGAGTGATGTCCTATAGTGGGCCGCGACCTTGATCCCGCTGTGGCGATCGGTCATAGCGGCGCGTCTTCAGGGGGATATCGCGTGGGTTCACTTCTGGCCGGCGGGGCCGACGGCAAGCCGGGTGCAACGACCGGAGCGCAACACGATGGTCGTCTGTCCGGCCGCGCCCCGATTCTGCAAATCCGTGGCGTTTCCTGCGCACCGGAGGGCGGTGCCGCCGGTGCCCTGGACCTGGATGTCCGGGACGGCGAGTTTTTTTGCGTCGTCGGACCGCCGGGTTGCGGCAAGACCGCCCTGGTGCGCGCTCTCGCCGGACTTGATGCCCCCTCGTCCGGGTCGATGCTCCTGAACGGGCGACCCGTCGCCTGGGGTGTGCCTTCGCTGGGGTTCACGCTGGCGGAGAGCACCCTGTTTCCGTGGCTGTCTGTGCGGCAGAACCTGTGGCTGGCATTGCGCGTCGGCCACCGCCGCGGCGCCGATCCGTGGCACGTGGACTCCCTGCTCGGCACGTTCGGCCTGCTCGAGGTCGCCAAGCGGCGCCCCGACCAACTGCCCGCGCCGACCCGGCGCATGGTCGAGCTGTGCCGCGCGGTGGTGCGCGACCCGCTCCTGGTGCTGCTCGACGAACCCTTCCACGGCCTCGACTTCAAGGATCGCTATGTCCTGGCCGACGAGCTGGAGCGGGTCAGGGGGATCTGGCGGAAGAGCTTCGTGCTGTTCACCCAGAACATCGCCCTGGGGGTGCGGCTGGCCGATCGGGTGAGCATCATGTCCGGCCCGCCCGCCCGCATGTCCGACCCGGTGGCCGTGCCGCTGCCCCGACCCCGCCGGAACGGCACGCCGCCGGAGCAGGCGGACCTCATGCGCCACCTCCTCGACCTCTACGAGCGTGGCCCGCGGGATCAGGCGGCATGAGCCGCACGGTTCGCGGGCTGCTGCTGGGCACGGCCGGGCTGGCCGGCGGCATCCTTTGCTGGACGCTGATCCAGGGGCTGCTCACGCTGCCGCCATCCATCCTGCCGTCGCCCTTGGCGGTGCTGCGCGCGCTCGGCAATGGCTTCGCCGTTGCCGACGCGGACGAGAACTGGATGCCGCTGGTCGCCAAGACGTTCGGCAGCGGCCTGGTCGGCTGGATCGCCGGCGGTATGACAGGAATCGTGATCGGCGCCCTGCTGATCGCCTCCCGCCCGGTGGAGGCGCTGTTCAGGCCATGGCTCGGCATGTTCGGCGGCCTGACGAGCGTGGCCGCTTCGCCGCTCGTGCTGTACTGGGGCGGCTTCGGTGCCGGGTCGAAACTGCTGCTGGCCGCCTGGCTGGCGTTCTTTCCGGTGGTTCGGGCGACCCTGGCCGGATTGCGCGCCGCCCCGGCGAGCTGGCAGGACGTCATGCGCGGCTTTTCGGCGAGCGGTCTGGAAACCTTCCTGCGGCTGCGTCTGCCGGTCGCCTTGCCCGGTCTGTGCGGGGCCCTGCGCGGGGCCTGGACGCTGGCGCTGGTGGGCGTCGTCATCGCTGAGTTCCTCGGCGCGCCGGGCGGACTGGGGGCGCAGATCGCCCAGCACGAGGTTGCCTTCGACCTGGCCGGGGCGATCGCCGGCCTGACCGTGCTCGGAGTGGTTGCCACCGCCGTCGCAGGTGCGCTGTGCTGGGCCGAACGCGAGGTTACCAACTGGGTCGGCCTGCCGCGCGGCACTTGAGGCCGGCGACGGTTCAGCCGAGCCGGCCGCCGAATTCCTGCGCGGCGACGCGGCGCAGCGTGTCGATCGAGCGGAACACGCGGACCAGGCGCTGGCGGTCGCGCCCGGTGAGCCCGCCCAGCCCCACAAGGTTGCCGATGGGCTGGCCTCGTTCGAATTGGCCGACCTGCTGGCGCACCCGCAGCCCCGTGAGGGTTGAAAAATCCTCGGCGAGCATGGCGCCGAAGCTGGCGCTGATGCGCCCGGCCGCGATCAGCGCGTCGAGGCGGTCGCGGGTTCCGGTGGCGGCGATGCCGGCACGCAGCGCGAGGGCGCGGATCAGCCCGACCAGCGGCAGGTTGGCGCGCAGCTTGAGGTCGATCTCGTGGTGATGCCCGGCGCCGGGCTCGCCCTGCAATCGGCCGAACAGGCCGAGCGGGACATCCTGGCGGACGTGTTCCCAGGACAACTGCTTCAGATAGACCGGCTGCTCCGCACAGACCTGCAGCACCGCCGCGCGCAACGCATCGCCCAGCTCGGCGGCGCGGCCGACGGCGCGGAAGTCGAGGAAGATATCGGCCCACAGCACCGATTGCAGGCTACGCCGGTACGCCCAGCCCGCGATCTGCGCGCGCCATTGGCCGATCGACTTCCGCCACACCGGGTTGGTGGCCATGACGTTGCCCCGACAGAGCGGGAATCCGGCCTCGTCGAGGGCGCGGGTGAAGCGCCCGGCCAGCTCGGTGAACCAGCGATCGACGGCCGTGTGCTCGGCGTCCGGGTAGTCGTCAAGGATGAAGCCATTGTCCTGGTCGGGGTGCAGGAAGCTCTCGTGCCGGCCGGCGGAACCCATCATCAGCACGGTGAAGCGGACCGGCGGCGGACCCCAGCCAGCCTCGGCCATGGCCCGCACGCAGGCCTCGGTGACGCGGGCGACGAGGCCATCGTTCAGGCTGCCCATGGCGGACTGGACGGCGACGGCGTCCTGCCCGTCGTGCAGCAGGGACGACCACAGCGCCGCCCGCTCGGCCCAGCCGGGCAGAGGACCATGGCCGAGATAAGCGGCGAGTGGCTCCAGCAGAGGGATGACCATCGCCTCCGTGGTCAGCAGGCCGAGCGGACGGAAGTCGCGGCCGACCACTCCGAGCACGCGCCGGCGTTCGCGCAGCATCCGCCCGGCCGCCTCGTGCAGCGGATCGGCGGCGCCGATCAGGGCGGCCGGTCCCTCCATGAACTGCTCGGCCGGGGCCGCCGGATCGGCCTGGAACAGGGCGTCGCGCAACAGCCCGTCGGCATCGAGCAGGCCGGCCACGCGACCCTGGGCGTCGGTGATCAGGCAGGCCGGCACATCGGACTGGCGGAGCGCGCCGACGGCGGCGAGCAGCGGCGTGCCGGCCGGCACGACCGTAGGGTCGGGCCGCATCGCGTCGGCGACACGGCGCGTCAGCCAGGCCAGCAGCGCGCTGGCACGGGGCGCCGCCGCGCCGCCGCCGCTCACCGGTCAGGCCGCGAAGGAGCCGGGGAACAGGGGATACGGCTCCTCCGACAGCACGATCATGTGGTTGCGCACTGCCTTCACGCCGGCAACCCCGTGGGCGGCCAGCTCGAGCGCCCGCAGTTCTTCGCCGGTGGCCACCAGGCCCCAGAGGTGCACGACGCCGTCGGTGACGACGACCGTGTTCTCGGCGCGCCGGCTCCAGGTCTGCCGGCCCAGCTCGGCCAGCAGGGCCTCGCGGATGGCGGTATCGTCGGCGGCGGCGCCCGGGCCGGGTTCGGCGTGCTGGGAAGCGAAGGCGCGCAGCAGGTTCGAGCGGCTGACCAGGCCGACCAGCCTGCCGTCCTCCAGCACCGGCACACGCTTGATGTGTCGCTGTTCCATCAATTCGGCGATATCGGCGAGCGGGGTGGTGCGCGCCACCGAGACGACCTCGCGCGTCATGATGTCGCGCGCGACGGTGCCGCGCGAGCGGACATATTCCTCGGCCAGCGTCGCCGTGCCGGTGAAGAAGGCGCGCCAGCTGCCGCGGCGCTTCTCGGTGCCGATCTCGACGCGGCGCAGCAGATCGCCTTCACTGACAACGCCCACCAGGCCGCCGTCCTCGTCGACCACGGGAACGCCGGAGATGCCGCGCGAGAGGAGCAGTTGCACGATCTGCAGCACCGGGGTGTCGGGGCCGACCGTCACGACCTCACGAATCATCACGTCGCCTGCGTTCATGGCACCCTCCCGATTTTGCTGCCATGATACCACGACTCACGGCCATGGTGCGGCATTGATCTGGATCAGGGACGACAGCCGTGGACCCGCGTGTTTGACCTGAATCAAGCCCAGGACGCCGTCAACCGCATAATCTGCCACCAGCAGGAGGACCATCATGTACAAATACGTCCTGGTTCCGGCGACCGGCTCCCCTTCGGACGAGGCCGTCTTCGAGACGGCGCTGCTGGCGGCGCGGCTGGATCGCGCGCATCTGGAATTCCTGCATGTGCGCGTGGACGTCACCGATGTCGTGATTTCGATGTCCACCGGCGGGCTGGGCGGCGGCGGCGCGGTGCAGGGAGTGGTCGACAAGCTTGAATTGGAGTCGAAACAGATCGAGACCCGGGCCTGGCAGGCCGTCGAGGATTTCTGCGAGCGCAACGCGATACCGCGGACCGGGTCGCGGATGGAGGAAGGGCTTTCGGCCGAGTTCACGGTGGAGACCGGCAGCGACGCCCAGTGGATTTCGGAATACGGACGGTTCGCCGACCTGGTGGTGGTTGGCCGCGCGCAGCCCGGGCGCGAGATGGCGATGGAGGTGCTGGAGGCGGCGCTGATGGATACGGGGCGGCCGCTGCTGGTGGCCGCGCCGACCGTGCCGCGGACGCTGCTGGGCACCGTCGTCATCGCCTGGAAGGACACGCCGGAGGCCGCCCACGCGGTGGCCGCCGCGTTGCCCCTGCTGGAACGCGCGGAGCGGGTGGTGATCGTCACCGTGGTCGAGGAGGACGATCCGCGCGAATACACCTCCGACCGCGTGCTGCGCAGCCTGCGCTGGCACAATCCCAACACCAGCGTGCGCCAACTCGGCCGCGAGGGGCGCAAGCCGGTGGACGTGCTGTTGCTGGAGGCCAACCGCTTGCGGGCCAGCATGATCGTCATGGGCGGCTACAGCCACAGCCGGCTGCGCGAGGTCGTGTTCGGCGGCTTCACTAACCGGATCCTGGCGGGCGTCGACATCCCGGTGCTGATGGCGCATTGAGCCGCATTGCCGCTATCGTAGGGCCATGCCCCAACTGCCCAATCTGTCCAAGCTGCCCAAGCTGCCCAACGTCCGACTGCTCTGGGTGGTGGCGATGGTCATGCTGGCGATCGTGGCCTTCGGACAGTTCAACTCCCAATCGGTCGAGCAGGTGCCGTACAGCCAGTTCCAGCAATGGCTGGACCAGGGCAAGATCGCCAGCGTTACGGTGACCGGCGACACCATCCGCGGCGAATTGAAGGAGAAGCTGCCGGACGGGGCCATCAATTTCTCGACCGATCGCGTGCCCAC
>CAYWOW010000062.1:0-17008 GCA_964459005.1 uncultured Acetobacteraceae bacterium | reverse complement strand
CGCCATGGCCGTAGATCGCGCCGGTGAACTTGCCCTGCTGGAAGCGATCGTCGAAATCCGGCGGCAGCGAGAAGCTGGCCTCGATGCCGTGCCGCTTCAGTTGCTCCGCAAGCACCGGCCCCAGGGCGGGACCGCTGGAGCCGAAGCCGATCATGTCGATCTTGATGTGCTCGCCCTTGGCATCGGCCCAGTACCCGCCACTGTCCTTCTTATAGCCCTTGCCGGTCAGTATGGCGTCGCCCTTTGCCGGGTTCACTTCGTTCGTATTGTATTTCGCCAGCAGATCCTTCACCGCCGCGAAATACGGCTCCAGCGGCTTGTAGATCGGCATCGGCAGGGGCGAGAGCTCATTCGCGCCGGCGTAGCCGACATCGATGCACTGCTTGCGGTCGATGTAGTAGCTCAGCGCCCAGCGTATGTCGCGGTCGTCGAACGGCTTGACTTCGTTGTTTACCCACAACGAGATCGGCCACCAGTCCAAAGCGCCGAACGGCGACTTGCGACCGGCGAAGGTGGTGATCTTCGGGTTCTGCGCGAACATGGTCGGGAAGGTCGTCGGCTGCATCGCCGGCGTGCTGTCGATCTGGTTCGTGATCAGCGCCTGCGCCACCTGCTGCTCGGCGACGGCGGGCAGCCATATGGTGCGATGGATCTGCGGCATCGGGGCCAATCCGGCCTCCGCCGCCCACCAGGTCGGCCGCCGGTCGAACACCTTCTGCTCCAGCGAGGCTGCGGTCACCTTCCACGGTCCGGTGGTCACCGGCCAGCCCTTGGCCAGGTCGAAATGCTTGAAGGTGGTCCAGTCCTGCCCTTGGAAGATGTGCTTCGGCACGATGTAGACGCCGATGTCGTACTTGTACGCCATGAAGAAGAAGAAGCGCGGCGCCGGGATCGTGAAGTCGATCACCACGGTGTTGGCATCGGTCGCGGTCGCCTTCGCCCCGGCCTGCTGCACGTCGACGCCCCACTTCACCTTGGGGCCGTACTCGCGCAGGGTATTCAGCGTGTAGGCGACATCCTCGGCACTGAACGGTTCGCCGTCGCTCCACTTGATGCCCGACCGGGTCTTGATCGTCAGTTGCTTGAAGTCCGGAGCGAACTTGTAGCTTTCCGCCAGCCACATATACATCTTGTCGCCGAAGGCACTGTAATAGGCCAGCGGCTCGTAGATGAGATTCGGCCCGTTCTGGTGGTTGGCGCCGATGCTGTAGGCGTTCCACAGCTCGAAATCGGGCCAGCGCCCGTCGCGGCCGTTCTGCCCGATCAGCGTCATCGTCCGGTTGCGGGGCACCGCGGCTTGCTGCGCGGCGGCCGGGTCGGCGGCCCATGGCGCCAGCGTTGCCAGCGCTCCGGCGGCAAGTCCGGTTTTCATGAGATCACGACGTGCCGGCTGCATGCCGGGGAGTTTCTTAGGCATGATCCATCCCTTTCTTGATTTCCGCGACACTGGTTTCGCGGCTGGCCATATTTTGCTCTTCGTCCGAGTTTACACGATACTTCCGATTTCGGAAAGATCCATTCCGGCAATGCCGCAGCAGCGCCCGTGAATGTCCGCCCGTTCCGTGCGGGCACGCGGGCCAGCTAATCGGCGAAGCGATGCGTCGGCAACCCCTTGGCCCCAGCGTCGAAGGCAAGGACAGTGCCTGCCAGCGCGTGCTGCTCGACCTGCTCCCTCGTCAGGCCCTCGGTCAGGCTGGTCACATAGAGCGTGCCGAAATCCGCGCCGCCAAAGCACGGCATGGTCGGTCGGAAATTGGGCATGTCGATCGCGGTCATGAGTTCGCCCGTCCGCGAGAAACGATTGAGCCGGCTCGCCGACGGCCCCGCGCTCCAGTAGCAGTTGGCGGTGTCGCAGGTGGCGCCGTCCGGCCGCCCCGTTTCGTTGCTCAGGGTCACGAAGCGGCGCCGACGGGAGACGCTGCCGCCGGTCGGGTCGAAATCGAAGGCATCCACCCAGGGACCACGGGAATCGGAAAAATACATGGTCGTCCCGTCGCCATCCCAGGCCAGTCCGTTGGCGACCTGGAGTCCGTCGGCAATCACCGCCACCCGGCCCGCGGCATCGACGCGATAGAGGCGGGCGATCGGTTCCTTGGCCGGCCGGCCGTCCATGCTGCCGACCCAGAACGCTCCGTCGGGCCCGACCTTGCCGTCATTGAAACGCATCTCGTCAACCGCGTGCGCGACCGTGGCCAGGATTTCGGTACGGCCGGTTTCCGGATCGAAGAGCACGACCTGGTCGCGCAGCGCCACGACGAAGCGGCCGGTCTGGCAGAGACCGAAGGAACCCACGGGCCCGTTGAATTGCCAGACCTGCTTCTGCCCGGTCGCCGGCGTCAGGGCGTGGATTTGACCGTCCGTGATGGACGTCCACAGCAACATCTGACGCCGCTCCTCCCAGGTCGGGCTTTCGCCGACCTCATGCCGCAGGTCACTGACGACGGTAAAGGAAATGTCCATGACGGTAAGGGCAACGGCTACCAGCCGCGGCTCACGCTCTCCCTGGTTGACGACACGACCTGATGCATCACTTGTCCTTACCGGTCTCCTATCCGGCGAACGGCGACCTCACGTGCGGCGCCAGATTGAACCACACCGATTTCTCCCGCAGATAGTCATAGATCATCCGCGAGCCCCCTTCCTTGCCGATACCGGAGTGCTTGAACCCACCGTAGGGTGATAGCTGCGAGGTCTGGCGGTAGAAGTTCACCCAGATGGTACCGGCATCGATGGCCGCTGCCACCCGATGGGCGCGGGCGATGTCGCGCGTCCACACGCCGCCGGTCAGGCCGTAGCGTGTGTCGTTGGCAATGTGAATCGCCTCCTCTTCGTCATCGAAGGCAATCACGGCGGCGACCGGTCCGAAAATTTCCTCCTGGGCGAGGCGCATCCTGTTGTCGACGTCGACGAAAATCGTCGGCTCGATGAACAGGCCCGAACCTCCCGCGATCCGCGCCGGCTTGCCGCCGCTGTGCAGCCGCGCGCCTTCCGCCTTGGCGCCTTCGATGGCTTTCAAAATCCGCTCGTACTGCGGGCGGGTGGCGATGGGGCCGATCTCGGTGGCCGGATCCATCGGGTCACCCATCCGCCCCTTCTTGCCCAGCGCGGCAATCGCCTCGACGAACCTGTCGTGGATGGAACGCTGCACCAGAATCCGCGAGCCCGCCGTGCAGCTTTGTCCGGCCGAGGTGAAAATCCCGGTGACGGCGCCCCGCACGGCATTGTCGAAGTCGGCATCCTCAAAAATGATATTCGCCGCCTTGCCCCCCAGCTCCAGCGAGGCCAGCTTGATGTCCCTCGCCGCCGCCTCATAGACCTTCTGGCCCGCCGCCTCGCCGCCGGTAAAGGCCACCTTGGCGACCAGCGGATGTGCCATCAGCAAGGCGCCGGCACCGGCTCCGGCGCCGGTAACGACGTTGAAGATGCCCGCCGGAAAACCGGCCTCCTTCACCAGTTCAGCAAAGATGAGAGTGGAAGTCGAGGTGAATTCCGATGGCTTGATGACCAGCGCGTTGCCGGCCGCAAGGGCCGGCGCAACCTTCCAGGCGAGCAGGCGCAGCGGTGAATTCCAAGGCAGGATCGCGGCAACGACGCCGAGCGGCTCATACAGCGTGAAATTGAACAGGTCGGAATTTTCGGTCGGCAGAACGCGGCCCTCGATCTTGTCGGCCAAACCGCCATAATAATAGTACCACTCGGCAGTGTTGCGCATCTGCCCACGCATCTCGCCAATCGTCTTGCCATTGTCGCGGACCTCGGCCGCCGCGAGCATGTCGACGTTGGCCTTGACCAGATCGCCCAGCCTGCGCAGCAGGGCCGCCCGCCCGGTCGGCGCGGCACGCCAAGATTTCGCCGCCATGGCACGATGCGCGGCATGCACCGCGCGATCGACGTCATCAACCCCGGCGTTCGCGACCCGCGCCCAGCTTGTTCCCGTGTACGGATTCTCGGTCTCGAAATACGTGCTGGAAGCCGGCGGGACCGACTGATTGTCAATGAAGAGATTGAAAGTTTCCATGTCCTGCTTCCGGTCCAGCGCCCCAGGCGTGTGCGTGAGGCGGTTGCTCCATCCCTCAGAGATTGAAGACGATCAGCCGTTCCTCGGTCATCTCACGGATGGCGTAGCGCGGACCTTCCCGTCCGATGCCGCTGTCCTTCACCCCGCCATAGGCCAGTTGATCGGTGCGGAACGTCGAGGTGCCGTTGATGATGATGCCGCCGACACGCATGGTTCGCGCCACTTTCAGCGCCAGTTCGACGGATTTGGTGAAGATCCCGCCCTGCAACCCGAGGCGCCGCGCGCTGATCTCGGCGATCACGGGGTCGATGTCCGAATAGGGTTGGACGGTCATCACCGGGCCGAAAATCTCCTCGCAGACCACCGGCATCGCGTTGCTGACAGCGGTCAAAATTGTCGGTTCATAGACCGCGCCGCGGCGCCTGCCGCCGGTGACCGCCCGGGCGCCCGCGGCGATCGCCGCCTGGACCGCGCGCTCGATGCGCTCGGCCGCGCCCTGGTCGACGACCGTGCCGATGTCGGTGGCGGGATCGAGCGGATCGCCGAGCTTCATCGCGGCGACCGTCGCCACGAGTTTTTCCATGAAGCGCTCGAAGACGCTCTGGTGCACATAGACGTTCTGGACCGAGATGCAGCTTTGGCCCGCGAGCCGCATCGCGTTCCGACCGCAGAGCGACGCTGCCTCTTCGATGTTTGCATCGGCGTGCACGATGGTGGGACCGATGCCGCCCAGTTCCAGCGCCACGCGCCGCAGGCCCGCGGCGGCCCTGATCGCTGCGCCGGCACGCGTCGAGCCGGTGAAGGTGATGAACTCGACCCGCTCGTCACGCACCAGCGCCGGGCCGATGTCGGCACCGTAAAGCACGTTGAGGAAGCCGTCGGGCGGTCCGGCATCGACAAAACATTGGACGAGTTTGTGGATGACGCCGGGGCACTGCGGCGGTGCCTTCAGCACGACCACATTGCCCGCCGCGATCGCCGGGCCGATCTTGTGGCAGGCGAGGTTCACCGGCGCGTTGAACGGCGTGATCGCCGCGACGACCCCGATCGGAAAGCGCAGCAGCAACGCGATCTTGCCGAATCCCATGGGCGAGGCATCGAGAGGAACGTGTTCGCCCTCGATACGAACGGCCTCTTCGGCGGAAAGATTGAGGGTGTCGATGGAGCGGTCGATTTCGGCGCGGCTGTCCTTGATCGCCTTGCCGGTTTCCCGGGTCATCGTTTCGGCGATATCGGATTTGCGGGCGCCAAGCCGTTCGGCCGCCCGCCGCAGGATCTTCGCCCGTTCGGTCGCCGGCAGCGCCGCCGCGGCCGACTTTGCCCTGACCGCCGCCGACAGGGCGCGGTCGAGTTCGGCCTGATTCGAGCGCGGCGCCGTCGTCACCAGGGAACCGCGGAATGGGTCGAACACGTCGTAGGTCTCGGCTGGCGAAACCCATTCGCCCCCGATCAGCATCGGCACCCGGAGCGCGTCCGTTTGCGCCCCGTTCGGGTCCTGCGTGCTCGTCATCAACCACACCTCTTGCGATCGCCGGTGAGCAGGGCCGCCGCGTGTCTGATGCGCCCCCGCCACCGGCGCAGCGCCCGAACGTCCAGGCACGCACACGTCGGCCTAAACCGGGCAAAAGCCAAGTGCGATATGCTAGCGAACCAAGATACGCCTGTCAACGTCCGTACGCTATTGTATTCGTCTGTATGCCAACAGCTTGTGAAGCCATCGCGCCGAAAATCCTGCAAAACCGTGCGCGCAGCTGGCCGGTCATCGCGTTGACGCCGGTGCTGATCCTTGTCCCCGTTCCGCCAGCCGCTTTTCGTCCAGCCCATCGCCGGCGCCGGTCTTACGCAGCAGCCGACTCGCCTTCGACCCTCATTCCCGGCCGAGGACCTCGCCGATATTGGCGCCGACGCGTTCGGCGAACTCCGCCGTCCCCAGGGGGCCGCCCAGGTCCACCGTTCGCCACGCGGCGTTGGCGATGGTCACGTTCAGCGCCTGCTCCACGGCCACGGCGGCAGCGAGCAGTTTGCCGCTCGCCCGGCGCGTTCCCAGCCACTGCAGGAGCATGCCGGCGGAACTGATCAGCGAATACGGATTGACGAGGTTGCGACCGGCCAGGCTTGGCGCCGAGCCGTGCTGAGCCTGGGCCACGGCATGAGCGCTGCCAGCGTTCAGCGATGCGCCAAGGCCGATGCTCCCCGAAATCTCGGTGGCCTGGTCCGACAGGATGTCGCCAAACATGTTGGTCGTCACGATGACGTCGAATCGGCTGGCATCGCGGATCAGCAGCGCCGTCATGGCGTCGATGAGCTGCTCCTCGTACTCGACTTCCGGATACGCCTTGGCCACCTGCCGCACGCAGTCCAAAAACAGGCCATCGGTCACCCGCAGCACGTTCGCCTTGTGAACCGCCGTGACTTTTCGGCGGCGCCGCAGCGCGAGCCCGAAAGCGCACTCGGCGATGCGCATCGAGCCGCCGCGCGTTATCTTGCGGAATGACATGGCAACATCGGCGGTGGGCATGAATTCGCCGGGGCCCAGATACATCGAACGGTCGGAGTAAAAGCCCTCCGTGTTTTCGCGGACGACGACCAGGTCGATGGAACCCGGCAAGCGCATTGGCACACCCGCGTGGGACTTGGCCGGCCGGATGTTGGCATAGAGATCCAACTGCTGGCGCAACTGACCCGACGGATTGAGCCCGCCTTGAGAGGCCGCCGGATAATCGTTGTGCGACACCGGCCCGAGGATGACGCCGTCCGCCGCCCTCGCCGCCTCCAGCACGGCAGCGGGAAAAGTCGTCCCGACTTCGTCGAGGGTCTGCAAGCCGACCCGTTGCATCTCGAACCTGAAGTCGAGCCCTGTCAGCGCCCCAAGCTTTCGCAACACCAGCAACGTGGCGTTGACGAGTTCCGTGCTCGTGCCGTCACCGTCGATGACCAGCAGGTTGACGGGCCGCGCATCGCCATCCGGCGCGGCGCGTTGCCCGGCACCGGATGCCTCGCTTGCGTCGGTGCGCGGACCGTTCTCGCGAAATTCCAACGTCATGGCCAATCGGAAAACTCCTACCGTACCGCCTCCACCGCGACCGTGCGGCCGACCAAGTACGCGTCGGCAACCACCACCAGAGGCCACTCGTCCAGTTGGGACTCGCCGGCGGCGATCAACTCGGCGAACCGGTCGTAGATGTGCGGATACTCCACGTTGGCCTCATCGACGAGAACGGTGCCGTCGATTTCGAGGCGCCGTCCGCTGTTCGGCATCCGCAGATGATGGCCCGACCTGGTCACGATCGCGATGCTGCGTTCCGCGGTCGGGGTGCGCCAATCCATCCCGACATGCAGGTGGTCTTCCGGCCGCGAACCGGCGAAGTCGATCTCCACGGCGATCGGTGTCTGCGCGCCAGCCGGTATGCACAGCGTTGCCGCGCGTACCACCAGGGGTTCCGGCATGATCCGCGTCAGGATCGATAGTCCATTGACGCCGGCATCGAAAACGCCAAAGCCGCCGGCCTGCCAGATCCATTCCTGACCGGGATGATAGACGGCGACATCCTCATTCCAGACCATCTCCAGGCTCGCCACCTGCTGATCGGCGAGGAAGGCGCGGGCGCGTTCCACGGACAGATTGAACTGGGAATGCCAGCCGCCCAGAAGCGTCACCCCGGCGCGCTCGGCCGCCAGCCGGACCTGATGAAAAGCGCCGAGCGTCGCAAAGGGCGGCTTCTCCAGCAGGACGTGCTTGCCCGCCGCGATCGCGTCCAACGCGATGCGGCCGCGCACGTCGGGCGGCGTACAGATGGCAACCGCCTCGATCGTAGGCTCGGACGCCAGCATCTCGCGATAGTCGCGGTACTGCTTGCCGCCGATGTCCGTGGCGACCGGATGGCGCTTGGCGCTGGCGACGATCTCGAAGTCCGGATGCGCGGCGATCACCGGCAGATGCCGGTTGAGCCCGATCTCGCCGAGGCCGATCACGGCGATGCGACAGGGAGACATTGGGTTCACTCCTGTAAGATTCTTCGGTGCGGCACGTCATTCAGCCGCCGTGACGACACGCCTGCCGGCGATGCCGTCGGGCAGAACGGAGGCGTGCCGGTCGATCAGTTCGTCGACCATCGCGTGGATCTGCGACAGGGTCATCACCGCCGGCGCGAGCCGGTCGAGCACGGCGGCGCGGTAAAGACTTTCGCGATCCCCTTCGAGCGCCGCCCGCACGGCAAGCTCCTGCACGAAAGTGTGCGGCGCGCAATGCGCGGCGAGTTCCGGCGGCAGCCGGCCGACCTTGCAGGGGCGAAAGCCGTTGCGGTCAACCACCACCGGCACCTCGACGCAACAGCCTTCCGGCAGGTTGTCGATGAGCCCTTTGTTTTCGACGTTGCCGTAGATCAGCGCCGGCTCGTTGGTCACCACGGCATGGATGATCTCGGCGCCGTATTCGACGCTGCGTTCGAAGTCGAAGCCTTCCCCGTTCAGCAGCCGCTGGCGGTCCTTCCGGTAGCTCTCGATCTGGCGCTCGGCCACCGCCAGCGTGCCGGCGACTGGAAGGCCGAATTTGCTGATCTCGCCGTCGTCGCGCAGGAAATAGGGAACGTATTCGGCGCAGTGGCGGCTCGACTCGGAGACGAACCAACCCAGTTCCCGCATCATCTGGAAGCGGACCGGATCCCTGGCGAAGATCTCCGGTCTGGCCATCGCCTGGCGCAAGGCCGGATAGGCGTCCTTGCCGTCCACGTCGAGGCGCAGGAACCACGTCATGTGGTTGATGCCGGCGCAGTGGTAGGACAGGCGATCCGCGGTCACGCCAAGATAGTCCGCCAGCTCGTCCACGGTGTTGCGCACGTTGTGGCAGAGCCCGACGACCGACTGGCGCGGGAACGCGCGATAGACTGACCAGGTCAGGATGCTCATGGGATTGGCATAGTTGAGCAGCATCGCGGCGGGACAAACCTCGGCCATGTCCTTGCACAAGGCCATCATGAACGGGATCGTGCGCAGGCCGCGCATGATGCCGCCGATGCCCGCGGTGTCGCCCACGGTCTGCTTGAGGCCGAACTTGGCGGGAATCGCGTGATCGGCGCGGATCGCCGCGAGACCGCCGATCAGCACCGTGTTGATGACAAAATCACAGCCCGCGAGCGCGGCGCGGCGATCGAGATGCTCTTCGATCCTGGGATTGGCGCCGAAGTGCCGGGCGGTGTAACGCGCCATCATGCCCGCGGTCTGCAGGCGTTCCGGATCGATGTCGTGCAGCGCCACGGTGGCCTCGCCGAGCGCGTCCTGCGCCAGGATGTCGGCCAGCAGCTTCTTGACGAAGACGACGCTGCCCGTGCCGATCATCGCTATCTTGGTCATCGCCCTGCCCGCCGTCATCCGATGTCGAGAAAGGCCTTGCCGAAGGAGGCCGGCATGACCTATACATCTGCACACAATTGCATACTAATGCGGCTCCGTTGCACATGTCAATTCCGCGGGAGCGGGCACCGGGATCCGCCCCGGCGTTCGCAAGAAGAGCAGCGGAGAGGTCTTCCCGCGACCGTGTCGCGCTTGACCGGCGCAATGGCATGGTTCATCGATTTATAATGCTACCCTCAAGGGGAGCCGATTTGCGAGGACGAGATGGCATCCAGACCGAACAATGACGCGCCGGTAGCGGAGCCGGAACTGGGGCGGACCGGCAGGTCGAGGGCTGATTTCGTCTACGACACCGTGCGCAGCTGGATCCAGACGCGAAAGATCAAGGTCGGCGAGCGCGTGCGCGAGGAAGCGGTGGCCCAGGCGCTCAGCGTCAGCCGGACGCCGGTTCGCGAAGCCCTGTCGCGGTTGCAGACGCGCGGGTTGCTTCAGGTCCTGGCGGGCGGGCTGGTGGTCGTCGAACTGACCTCGCAGCAGACCATGGAGCTTTACGCCCTGCGTGAGGTGCTGGAAGGCGCCGCGTCCCGCTCGGCCGCTCAGCACGCTTCGGCCAATGAAATTGCTGCCCTTTATCAATTGAACGATGAATTCCGGGACGCTCTGGGCGACCCCGAGAAGCTTGCGGTGGTGAACAAGGAATTCCACCAGACCATCTACGATGCGGCGCGCAACCGGTATCTGGATCGGACGCTGGCCGATCTGCACGATACTCTGATGCTGCTGAACAGCACGACCTTCACCGTGGCGGGCCGGGCCGAAAAGGCGGTCGGTGAGCACAGGCGGATGGTCGAAGCCATTGAACGGCGCAACGCCGACGCCGCCGAGCAGCGCGCGCGCGAACACATCCGCAACTCGCAGGACGCGCGCTTCGCCATGCGGCCGCGCCCGTCGTAACCGGCGGGCCGCGGCGTTCGTCCCGACAGGTCGGAGGACACGCGATGGACACGATCGAACTTGCGCTCGCCGGCACGGCACGGATCGGTGAAAGCCCGGTGTGGTCCGCATCGGAGCGCGCGCTCTACTGGACGGAAATCCATGACCGCAAACTCCGCCGGTTGGACACGCTGACCGGCGAGAGCCGAACCTGGCCGGTCAAGGAGAAGGTCGCCAGCTTCGCCCTGTGCGAAGGCGGCGGGCTGGTCGCTGCGCTGCACGGCGGCTTCGCGCTGATCGACCTGGAGCGTGGAACGCTGACGCGGCTGGCCCAGCCCTTCGCCGCCGAACTTGAGGTTCACCTCAACGACGGGCGCTGCGATCGCTCCGGACAGTTCTTCTGGTCGGGCACCCTGCACGAGCCGCGGACCAAGCAGAACGGCGAGTTGTTCCGCCTGGCCGGCGACGGCACCGCGACGCGCGTGGCGGGCGGGGTGATCGCCTCCAACGGCATCGCCTTCTCGCCGGACAACCGCGTGCTGTACTACGCGGACAGTCGCGGCCCGGTGATCTGGGCCTTCGATTTCGACCCGCCAACCGGCACCATCGCCAACCGGCGCATCTTCGCCACCGTGCCGCGCGGCGAAGGCCTGCCGGACGGTGCGGCCGTGGATGCCGAGGGCTGTTACTGGAGCGCGCGATTCATGGGCCGTCGGATCGTCCGTTACCGTCCGGACGGCAGCATCGACCGCGAGATTCCGATGCCGGTGGACAACGCGACCATGGTTGCCTTCGGCGGGCCGGACTATCGCACGCTCTACATCACGACCGGCCGCGGCAGTCTCGGGCCGGAGGAGCTTGCGCGCCAGCCCTGGGCCGGCGGCGTTCTGACGATGCCGGTGGCGGTGCCCGGCCTGCCCGAGCCGAAATTCAAACCCGATCCGGCCCTGCGGCGGCTGCCCACGGAAGACCTCGCCTAGAACAATCTGATTCCGTTACTTTGAAAGAACTTCCTGTCGCTATCGGCATCCCGACTCCGCGACAGGTCGTGATGCCGTACCGAAGCGCCAAGCGGATAGGTGGCCTGCGGGTTGTGCATGGCTGACTCTCGCCAGGATGGAAACCACGCTCCCCGCCGCATGAGGGCGAGCGTGTCGCGACGGGTGTCGGTCGCGCCGGCGTTGTATCCACTTGCATCCAATCGCGGCGGTTGCTAGCGTTCCGTCGCCGTGTCGATTCCGGTGCCCGTCCAGGGAATGTTGGTGCAAGAACCTCGCAGGACGACCAACCCCAGGCCCCGGAAAGCCGGCCAGATGGGTCATGTTAGAGGCAGGGTGGGCGCCAACCCGCGCCGTATCCATTCTGCCGAAGGAGGAAATAATGGACCAGGTAGCTGACGGAACGGCTGCGCTGCGCGTATTGGCGCAGTATTGGCGGGTTACGCTGGCGGCCATGCTCGGATGGTTTCTCGACGCCTTCGACACGATGATCCTGATCTTCCTGCTGGTTGATCTGCGGCAGACATTCAGCGTCAGTCTCGTGGCGATGGGTTTCCTGCTGAGCGTGCAGACCTGGGCCAAGATCGCCGGCAACATCGGCTGGGGCTGGGGCGCGGACCGCTTCGGCCGCAAGCTCGCCTTCATGGTCGGCGTGATCTGGTTCGCGGCCGCCTCCGGCATGACCGGGCTGGCCTGGAGCTACAGCTCGCTGCTGGTGATCCGCTTGCTGTTCGGGTTCGGCTATGGCGGCGAATGGTCGGCATCCGCAGCGCTGCTGATGGAAAGCGTGCCGTCCGTCGCGCGGCCCCTTGCCTCCGCCGTCATGATGGCGGGCTTCGAGGTCGGCTATTTCATGGCCGCCGCCGCCAATGCCCTGATCTATCCCGTATTCGGCTGGCGCGTGCTGTTCTTCATCGGCATGGCGCCGGCGTTGCTCGCCGTATTCGTCCGCTGGGGTGTCCCGGAATCACCGGTCTGGCTGGCGCGGCGGGCGAGCCTCGCCAAGACCGGCGAACGGCGGAAATTCCGGATTACCGCCGCGGGGCTGCAGGGCTGGCTGTTCATGGCCCTGCTGCAGTTCCAGAACACGGCGATCTATGCCTTCTATCCCGCCTTCCTGCAGACCGTGCATCATCTCACGCCCGGGGCAATCTTCCCGTTCGCCGCCACCTACTCGGTCGCCTCGGTCATCGGCAAACCGACGATCGGCTATATCGCCGCGCGCTTCGGCCAGCGGCCGACGATCATCGCCTATCTGATGATCTCCATCCCCGGGGCGATCTTCTTCACCCTCGTCGGCGGCACGGCTGGGCTGTATCTCGGCGCCTTCCTGATGGGCATCGTCGCCAACAGCATCTTCGGCCTGGTCCCGGTCTTCCTGTCGCAGCGCTTTGCCACCGACGTCCGCAGCTTCGGCATGGGCACGGGCTATGCGATCGCCGGCCTCGCCGGTTCGGTGTGCAGCTTCGTGCTGCCGCTGCTGGCGCTCAGCCTGGGTCTCGGCGGGGCGATGGCAGTGCTGATCATCGCTGGTTCCGTGGCCGCAGCCTCGGTTGCGGCGATCCGCCCGAAGCAGCTGCCGGGTGACATCCCGGAACCCGCCGCCGCCTGACCGCTTCGCCGGCCGGCACCGCGTCGGAACGGCCGATCCGTCGCCAGAGCGATCCCGGACAAACCGGGATCGCTCTGGTCTTTTGTGCGTGTGAACAAGCGTCGGGCCAGGATTCTGCGGGAATTCGACCCATCGGCGCCCATCTCGGCGACAAAATCTGACGCGCTCTTGCCGATGGCCGGGGCATCGTTTAATCCCATGGCCGACAAAACCGGCGCGGAGCAGACGGACGGTCCCTGCTTACCGCTGCTGGCGGCATCTTCCGGGTCATGACATGATCACCCCAACCCAAAACGCGGACACTCCAGCTGAGATCACTCATCTACCCATCGGACCGGACGGGAATAATCGTGGCTGTCCGGCACGGTTTTCAGAAAACTCGCCGCCGAGTCCGTCAGCGTAATGCCTATGACGGCAGAAAGATACGAGCAACTGACCGCCAAGTTTGCGATGGATCGACGGCGGGTCGAGAGCGAGAAGAAGAGCTGAATGCGCGTAGAGCGGCAACCCGCGGTGCGTTCGGTGGATCGCATGGATGACGGCCCTCGCCGGCATCTGGGTCGTGGCTTCAACTGGCTCGGCGGGGCGACGATCATCGCCAAAGTCATCGATTTTTCGACGATTCTGGCCGTACTGTTGTTTTTGACCAAACAGCAGGTCGGCGTCGCCTCGCTGGTCGTTTCAATCGCCATGGTCATCGAGGCGTTTGACGGGTTGGGCACCGGCGAGGCGCTGATACAGGCCCCGTCGGTCTCCCGGCTGCAACTCGATACGCTGTTCTGGTTTGTCACCGGCGCGGCGGCCTTGGTAGCCGGCGTCACCCTGCTGGCCGCCCCTTGGATCGCGGCAATCTATGGCATCACCGGAATGGCGACGTATTTTATTGCTGCGGCAATCAAACAGCCTCTCGTCGGCGCCGCACTGATCCCGTTGGCGCTGATGAACCGCGATCTGCAATATGAGCGTATCGCCATCGTCAACGTCTGCGCGACCCTGGCCGCCGCATTGACTCGCCTGGGTCTGGCCGTCGCCGGCGCCGGCGCTTGGGCAATCGTCATCGGCTATGCGGCGAGCGGCTTTTTTTTCCTGATTGGCGCCATGCTGGCCCGACCATTCTGGCCAAGACTTCGGTTTCGAATGTCGGAAATCTCGCCGCTCGTGCATTTCGGAATGCGCGCCGCCGCCTCTAACATCTTCGACCATGTCTTTAAAAATATCGACTATTTGCTGATCGGGTGGTTTTACGGCGCGACCCAACTCGCGGTCTATCGGGTGGCGTTCGACGTCGCCATGGAGCCGACGATGGCGGTCGGTACGCTGGTCAACCGCATCGCATTGCCGGTTTTTGCCCGCGTCGCGGCGGTCAGGGACCATTTGGCGCAGTCGCTTATATGGTCGCTGCGTCGGCTTGAGATATTGGTCGCGCCGCTGATGGTGGGGATGATTCTGGCCGCCGATCCGCTCACCGCGCTGCTGCACGACGCCCAGGGCAACAGCTACACCGCCGCCGCGCTGCCGCTCAAACTGCTAGCGGCGGCAGGGTTGCTGCGCGCGACGTCACAATTGCTCACGCCTGTGCTGATGGGCTCGGGCCAACCAGGAACCGCGGCCCGCCTGTCCGCGGTGACACTGACGCTCCTGACAGCGGGCATCCTCGGCGTCGGTTTCAGCTTCCCGACGCAAACCGGGATCATCGCCGTGGCGGCGGTCTGGTTCTGCATCTACCCGTTCCTGCTGATCTGGGGAACAAGCTATCTGCGGCGGCACTGGGATATTCATCCCAGAGACCTCGCCCAGGCCTTCATCGTGCCGTTCATCGGCGTCGGCGCCCTGGTCGCATTGGTGGAGGTGGCACGCCTGCTGGTCGGCAGCCAGGACTCCAGGATTCAGCTCGGCACCGTCCTGGCCGCGACGGCACTGACCTACGCCGGGCTGTTTCTCCCCCGGTGGAAAAAAGACCACACGGCTGGGGTGTGAGCCCATGGGTGAAGAAAGACGCAGCGAATGTTAGGATATTGCATCCCGTCATTTTTGCGCCAACGATAGGAAAAATCGTTGAGCGGGCAGGGCTTGTAACGCAAGGAAGTCGTGATTTGGATAGCGAAGTTCCCTCGATCGTGCGAACCGTGATCCGCGCCTGTCGCGTTCGCCTTGCCTGGGAGCGGCCGCGACGACGGCCATTGGACCCGAGGCGAATTCTGGTGGCTCCGAATTTGAGGCTGGGCGACGCCATCCTGATTACGCCACTGATTGCCAAGTTGAGGGAGCAATATCCAGCCGCTGAGATCGTGCTGATCAGTTCGCTGTCCATGGTCCCGCTCTATCAGGGAAATCCATATGGTGTTGTCGTCTGGCCGTATCATCCCCGCCGGTTCGAGACGGTGGCGGCGATGATCCGGCAGGACGGGTTCGATCTTGCGGTGGTGCCAGGAGACAACCGGCATGGGTGGCTGGCCGCGGCGCTGCGGGCCAAATGGATCGTCGCCCATGCCGGAGACCGGCCGGGCTGCAAGAGCTGGATGATCGACGAGTTGATCGAATATCCGCAGACGTCGACCGCGATGGGAGAGATATTCGCGGAACTGGCGCCGGGGCCGGAACCACGGGCATACCAGACAGGGGACTGGCCGGCCCCGGCCTGCCAGGCCTTCAACCTGCCCGTGAAACCCTATGCCGTGCTGCACGTTGGAGCCAACAACCCCCTCAAATACTGGCAGCCCCAGAAATGGCTTGAGGTGGCGCAATGGCTCAACGAACGGTCGCTGGAGGTGGTGTGGAGCGGCGGCAGCGGAGAGGCTGCCATCGTCGAACAGATCGACGCCAAGGGGCGCCACCGAAGCTATGCGGAACGGCTCGACCTTGCCCAGATGTGGCGACTTATCGCCAATGCGGCGGTTTTCATCTCGCCCGATACCGGTGTGGCGCACCTTGCCCGCCTGACCGGGACGCCCTCGGTCGCGCTGTTCGGGCCGGGATCGGCTGTGTTGTTTGGTCGCGGGAGATTCTGGCGCGATGCGCCCTGCGCGGAGGTAACCATCGAGAATTTTCCGTGCCGGGATCAACATGATGTGTTCGAACGCCGGCGCGCATGGGTGCGGCGTTGTGGCCGTTCTGCCAGGCTGTGCCCGGATGCGCGCTGCATGAAGGCGCTCGATGTGATGGCTGTGATCGGGGCAATCGATCGACTGCTCGGGACGAACGCATCCGGCTGGTGAGCCCGGTGGGACTCAAGCCCACGCCCCCAAGATCAAGAGTTCGTGGAACGTATCAGGAACAAGGGGGGAATGGCACCTTGTTGACCCGCTTCAAGGTATTTCGCACCGCTGCGGCGGCCGCCCGGCCGGCCAGTCCGTGAACAAGCGCCGAACCCGGGCTCCACGGGAGTTCGCCCCATCGGTCCGGTGGGACGCAAAAAGAGCGGCTTCGGGGTGGGCCGGCGCCCGATCACAGGCTTTTCCAACATAGTCGACCACCAAGGCCGATCGCCTCTGGACACGAAAAATCCCGCGGAGCATAAAAACGATCGTGATTCAATGAGTGGCATCAACATGTTCCTGGATTGGGGAAACAGGGTGCCCGCAAAGGTGGTTCGTCGAGAGCTGACATGCGTCACGACACGACATCGGAGGAAACGCGCACCTTCATGAGCGTCTGCCCGGAAGCGCTGGCGAAGACCCGAAGAACGCGCGAAGGCGCGGTGTAATCCGTCAAGGTCGCGAAGGGATGCCAGATCCGGCGACCGGCACGTAGAGAGAAAACTGTCCAAGGAGGAAACCAATATGAAGGCTGTATCGAAACGTTCCCTGCTGAACCTCGGGGCTGCGTCGGTTGTGACTGCCGCCCTCCCTTTCCCGACCAAGGCCGACGCGACGACGGTACGTTGGGCGCAGTGGAAGACCACCGAAGTCGGCGAAAAGTTCATGAACGAGTTGAAAGCCGCCTTTGAAAAGGACAATCCGGGCATCACGCTCGAACTCGTCGATTCACCATTCCAGGGCTTTCACGACAAGTCGGTCGTGCTGTACCAGGCGAAGAAATTGCCCGACGTCCTGCTCGTGCAGGTGGACTGGGTGGCGGAATTCGCCGACCTCGGCATGC
>CAYWOW010000061.1:0-17243 GCA_964459005.1 uncultured Acetobacteraceae bacterium | reverse complement strand
CGGGCGCGGCGTTCTTCGTCGGGTTCGGCTGGTTGGTCTGGCTCGGCGGCGGCGGCGGGGGCGGCGGCAGGGGCAACGCCGGCTGCGGCGGCGGCGTGGGCAGCGGCGACGGCTCGGGCGACGGCGGCGGGGGGGTCGGCGGGGCCGGCGGCGCGGGCGTCGGCGGGGCCGGTGTCGGCACCGGCGGCGGCGGCGGGGGGGGCGGGGGCGGCGGTGGCTGGACGGGTTGCGGCTTCGGCGGCTCGGGGGCCGGCGGCTCGGGCGTCACCTGCGGCACGACCTGCTGCGCCGGCGCCGGCATCGGGCTCGGCGCCGATGCCTTCGGCGCCTCCTGCGCCGGCCCGGGCTGGGTCGTGTCCATCGCCAGCTCGACTTCCATCGGCGGCGGCTCGTCGGGGGTCAGGCGCACGTCGAAGCCGAGCAGCACCGCCGCGATCACGACGACGTGCAGGATCGCCGAGACGATGGCGCTGCGCTTCAGCAGGGGGCTCATGGCAATCCGGGCTTCCCGGCACCCGCGCGGGCCGGCGTCAGCCGCGGCCCTGGCGGCGCGGCCCGGCCGCGGGGGTCGGCGCCGGCGTGGCCGGAGCGGCGGCGGGCGCCGGGGGCACGGTCATGGCGGGCACCGGCGCTGGCGCCCTGGCCGAGCCGTCGCCGATCTGCTCGGTCAGCAGCGACACTTTCGTGAAGCCGCCCTGGATGATGGTGCCCATCACCTCCATCATCCGCCCATACGAATTGGCGCGGTCGCCGCGCACGAAGATGCGCCGGTCCTTCTGGTCCTTGGCGATCGCCTGCATCTTCGCCACCAGGTCGGGCAGGTCCACCGCCTGGTCCATCAGGAACACCTGCCCCTGCGCGGTCACCGACACCTGCAACGGCTCGCTGTCCTGGTTGAGCGGGGTGGCGTTCACCTTGGGCAGGTCGACATTGACCGAGCTGCTCAGCAGCGGCGCCGTCACCATGAAGATGATGAGCAGCACCAGCATGACGTCGACCATCGGCGTCACGTTGATGTCGGCCATCGGCCGGTAGCGGCTGCGCCCGTGGCCCGTGGGGGAAGCGGGCATCGCTCAGGCCCGCTCCTCGCTCTGGCGCGACAGGATGGCGCCGAACTCGGTGCCGAACCCTTCCAGCCGGGAGGCGAAACGCGCGAGGTCGTAGGAGAGCTTGTTGTAGGCCAGCACCGCGGGGATCGCCGCCACCAGGCCGATGGCGGTGGCGAACAGCGCCTCCGCGATGCCCGGCGCGACCACGGCGAGGTTGGTGTTGTGCATGCTCGCGATGGCCGAGAAACTGTGCATGATGCCCCACACCGTGCCGAACAGGCCGACGAAGGGCGCGGTCGAGCCGACCGAGGCGAGAAACACCATCCACCGCTCCAGGCGGTCCATTTCGCGCTGCGTCGTCACCGTCATGGCGCGATCGACGCGTTCGCGCACGCCGCTGTGGCTCATATCGGCCCCGGCGACGCGCAGGCTGCGCCGCCACTCGGCCATGGCGGCGCCGAACACCGCGGCCATCGGGTGCTCGGGCTTGGCGCCGGCCTCGTCGAACAGCTCGTCCAGGCTGCCGCCGGACCAGAACCGGTCCTCGAAGCCGTCGGCGGCGCGGTTGACGCGGCGCAGGCTGGTGACCTTCTCGAACACGATGGCCCAGACCCACACGCTGGCCAGCACCAGCAGCAGCATCACCAGCTTGACAACGATATCGGCCTGCACGAACAGGCCCCAGATCGACAAGTCGCCTGCGGCAGCCCCGATGTTCACCGCGTCAATCGCCCGGTCCACTTCCCGTTCCCCTCAAACCCATGCCATCCAGCCCACGCCATCCAGCAACATCACCGGACCAACAAGCCCATCCTGACCGACGAATTTCGACCGATTCACGGCCCTATGAAAGCGACATCAGGGCGACACGCCAACGCTCCGGCACCCGCCCGGGCCGCTGATCCGCCACCCGCACGCAGGCCAGCAGCACCTCCAGCACCACCAGAGGCCGGTCCTCGCCGTTCCGGAAGAAGGATTGGCGAAGTTCCACCGATGCGGCGCGCAAGGCAAGAAAACGCGTCACGACGAGCAACGAATCGTCGAGCCGCGCCGGTGCCAGATAGTCCAGTTTGACGCGCCGCACCATGAACATTAGGCCGCACAGGGATGCCATTTCCGCGTGCGCGGCGCCGAGGTCCCGCAAAGCCTCGGTCCGCGCCCGTTCGGCGAAGCGCAGATAGTTGGCGTGGTAGACCACTCCGCCGGCATCGGTGTCCTCGAAATACACCCGCACAGTATAGCGGTGCCCGCCTGCGCTGACGGTTTCCGGCGGATGATCGCTCATTCATCCTCGGCCAGCAGATCGAGCACGGCCTGCGCCCCCGGCCCCGCCGGCGGGGTCAGGCCGAGATGGCGCCAGCCCGGCTCGCCCAGCATGCGGCCGCGGCTGGTCCGCAGCACCAGCCCTTCCTGGATCAGGAACGGCTCGACCACGTCTTCCAGCGTGTCGCGCGCCTCGGCCAGGGCGGCGGCCAGGGTTTCCACCCCCACCGGCCCGCCGGCGTGGTGTTCGGCGATGCGCTTCAGGTAGCGCCGGTCCATCGCGTCGAGCCCGAGCCGGTCCACCTCGAGGCGTTGCAGCGAAGCGTCGGCGATGGCGCGGTCGACCGCCCCGTCGCCGGCGACCAGGGCGAAGTCGCGCACGCGGCGCAGCAGGCGGCCGGCGACGCGCGGCGTGCCGCGGCTGCGCCGGGCGATCTCGGCCGCCCCCTCGGCGGTCAGCGCGAAGCCGAGCCGCTCGGCGCCGCGGGCGACGATCAGTTCCAGTTCCGCCGGGGTGTAGAAGATCAGCCGCAGGGGGATGCCGAAGCGGTCGCGCAGCGGGGTGGCCAGCAGCCCCGCCCGGGTGGTGGCGCCGACCAGCGTGAACGGCGCCAGGTCGATCCGCACGCTGCGCGCCGCCGGTCCCTCGCCGATGATCAGGTCGAGCTGGAAGTCCTCCATCGCCGGGTACAGCACTTCCTCGATGGCCGGTTGCAGGCGGTGGATTTCGTCGATGAACAGCACGTCGCGCGGCTGCAGGTTGGTGAGGATGGCGGCGAGGTCGCCGGCGCGCTGGATGACCGGGCCGGAGGTGGCGCGGAAGCCGACGCCGAGTTCGCGCGCGACGATCTGGGCGAGCGTGGTCTTGCCGAGGCCGGGGGGTCCGTGCAGCAGCACGTGGTCGAGCGCCTCGCCGCGGGCGCGGGCGGCCTGGATGAATACGCCGAGATTTTCGCGCGAGGTTTTCTGGCCGACGAATTCCGCCAGCGTCTGTGGCCGCAGCGAGGCTTCCGCGGCGTCCTCGTCGGCACGGACGGGGGAGATCGGGCGCTCGTCCTTCATGGCCGCTTCCCGCTCACCGCGCCAGCTCCCGCAACCCCTCGCGGATCAGCGCGTCGAGCGCGACCCCCTCGCCCAGCCGCCGGACCACGCGACCGACCGCCGCCGCCACTTCCGGCCGGCGATAGCCCAGGTTCACCAGCGCCGAGGCCGCATCCGC
This sequence comes from uncultured Acetobacteraceae bacterium, assembly GCA_964459005.1. Classification (GTDB taxonomy): domain Bacteria; phylum Pseudomonadota; class Alphaproteobacteria; order Acetobacterales; family Acetobacteraceae; genus Rhodovastum. The sequence goes on along the minus strand of CAYWOW010000061.1, from coordinate 13,712 downwards.
CTCCACCCCGGCCGCCGGCGCCACCAGCATCGGCGAGAATCCCACCCCGGACGGCATCGCCCCGGCCTTCTCCCGCAACTCGGTCAGCAGCCGCACCGCCAGCTTCGCCCCGACACCCGAGGCCCGCGTCAACGCCCCCCGGTCACCCGCCTGGATCGCCCCCACCAGCTCGCGCGGCGACAGCGCGGACAGGATGTTCAGCGCCACCCGCGCCCCCACCCCCTGCACCGTCGTCAGCAGCCGGAACCACTCGCGCTCCGCCGCCTCGGCGAACCCGAACAGCAGGATCGCGTCCTCGCGCACCTGCGTCTCGATCAGCACGCTCGCCACGTCGCCCGGCGGCAGCGCCGCCAGCGTGCGCGTCGAGGCCTGCACCAGATAGCCGACGCCATTGACGTCGATCACGCAGCGATCGGCCTCAAGCTGCTCCACCCGTCCTGTCAGCTTGGCGATCACGCCATCTGCACCCCGGCCGCCCAGCGCCGGGCGCTGGCCCGGTGATGCGCGTGGCAGATCGCCACCGCCAGGGCATCCGCCGCATCGGCCCGCCGGATCACGGCCCCCGGCAACAGGCGCCGCACCATCATCTGCACCTGCTCCTTGGCCGCCCCGCCGGTGCCCACCACCGCCATCTTGATCGTCTTGGCGCCATACTCCGCCACCGGAATCCCCATCAGCGTCGGCGCCAGCAAGGCGATGCCGCGGGCATAGCCCAGCTTCAGCGTCGCCGCGCCGTTGCGGTTGACATAGGTCTCCTCCACCGCCGCCTCGTCCGGCCGCCACTCGGCCAGCAGCGCCGCCAGCGCGTCGTGCAGCACCCGCAGGCGCTCCGCCACGCCGGTCTCGGAGTCGGTCGCGATCACCCCGTCGGCCAGATGACGCAGCCGGTTGCCATCGGACTCCACCAGCCCCCAACCGGTGAAGCGCAAGCCCGGATCGATCCCCAGCAGACGGACCAGCGAAACCCCCTTCCCTACGCCGACAACTTCGCCATCACCGCATCCGGGATGTCGCAGTTGGCGTAGACGTTCTGCACGTCGTCGTTGTCGTCCAACGCGTCCAGCAGCTTCAGCACCGAAACCGCCCGCTCCTCGTTCAGCGTCACCAGGGTGGTCGGCCGCCAGTCCACCTTGGCCTCCTCCGGCGCGCCGAACCGCCCCTCCAGCGCGTCGCGCACGGCGAAGAAGCTTTCCGGCGTCGTCGTCACCTCGTGCCCCTCGGCATCGCTATCCACATTCTCGGCTCCGGCCTCGATCGCCGCCTCCAGCATCGCATCCTCGCTCGCCGCCGATGCGGGATAGCGCACCACGCCGAGCCGCGAGAACAGAAAAGAAACACTGTTGGTCTCGCCGAGCGCCCCGCCGTGCTTGGCGAAGGCGTTGCGCACGTCCCCGGCGGTGCGGTTGCGGTTGTCGGTCAGCGTCTCGACGATGATCGCCACCCCGGCCGGTCCGTAACCCTCGTAGCGCACCTCGGTGTAGTCCACCCCGCCGGCCTCGCCGGCCGCCTTCTTGATGGCGCGCTCCACCGTGTCCTTCAGCATGTTGGCCTTCAGCGCCGCCGTCACCGCCGCGCGCAGCCGCGGGTTCGACGCCGGGTCGGGCAACCCGGACCGCGCCGCCACGGTGATCTCGCGGATCAGCCGGGCGAACTGGTGGGCCCGCCGGGCGTCCTGCGCACCCTTCCGGTGCATGACGTTCTTGACATGCGAATGGCCCGCCATGGCCCCGCTCCTTGAGAATGATTCAGCGATGTCTGGTGGTCGTCCGGTGTTTTACACCACCGGCATGGCGGGCGACAGCCGCCCGCCCACGCGGACCGGTTCGATGCGGCGGGCCAGGCCGGTGGCGTCGTCGGTCGCCACGAAGGTGCCGCAGATCGTGCTGGCGCCTTCCGCGGGTTGCAGCCGTTCGCCCGGCATCTTGCGCCAGAAGCGGGCGGCGGCGCCGGCCTTCTCCATGCCGATCACGCTGTCATAGTCGCCGCACATGCCGGCGTCGGACTGGAACGCCGTGCCGCCCGGCAGGATCTGGTGGTCGGCCGAGGGGCAATGGGTGTGCGAGCCGATGACCAGGCTCACCTGGCCGTCGAACGAATGGCCGAACGCCATTTTCTCGCTGGTCGCCTCGGCGTGGAAGTCGGCGACGATGGCGGCGACCGAGGCGCCCAGGCGGTATTTGGCCAGTTCGACGGCGGTGGCGCGGAACGGGCAGTCCAAGGCGTCCATGAACAGCCGCCCCATGGCGCTGAGCACCAGGACGCGCCGCCCGTCGGGCAGGCCGACCACGACGCTGCCGGCCCCGGGGGTGCCGGGGGGATAGTTCAGCGGCCGCAGCAGCCGCGGCGTCTCGGCCAGGTAGGGAATGATCTCCTTGCGGTCCCACGAGTGGTTGCCCAGCGTCAGGACATCGGCGCCGGCGGCGAACAGGGCGCGCGCCATGTCGGGGGCGAGGCCGAAGCCGTGCGAGGCGTTCTCGGCGTTGACCACCGCGAGGTCGATGGCCAGCCGCGCGCGCAACTCCGGCAGGGCGGCGGCGACGGTATCGCGGCCGGTGCGCCCGACCACGTCGCCCAGGAACAGGATGTGCATCTAGTCTCCGTCGCAGGGAATGACGCCGCGTTCGGTGGCCACGGCGCGCAGGCGGGCGTCGTACTCCGTGGCCGGCACGGCGTCCACCTCCTGGCAGGCGTAGGCGCAGCCCACCGCGACCGCGCCGGGCAGGGCGGCGAGGGTGCGGTCGTAATAGCCGCCGCCGTAGCCCAGGCGGTGGCCGCGACGGTCGAAGCCGAGCAGCGGCACGAACAGCCAGTCCGGCCGCGCCACCGCGCCCACCGGCTGCAAGGTGCCGAAGCGCCCGGGCTGCATCGCGGCACCGGGATGCCAGAGCCGGAAAATCAGTGGATTGCCGCGCGGTGGCGTCTCGGGCAGCACAATCGGATGCCCCGCCGCGGCGAGCGCCTCCAGCAGCGGGCGGATGTCGATCTCACCGCGCATCGGCCAGAACCCGGCAACCACGGCGCCGGGCGGCGGCGGCAGCTCGCGCAGCACGCGGACGGCCAGCGCCGCGCCGAGCGCCGGATCGCAGCCCGCGCGCGCCTCGCCCAGGCGTTCGCGCAGGACCTGCTTGGCCGCGGTCAGTTCGGTGGAGGTGAAGTGCGGAGCCGCCATGGCCGTTGGCGTGTGCATCCTCCCAAGGCCCGCGTATGCAGGTGGGCACCAGGTACCGTAACCACGGTCACGACAGAGCCAGTTCCCGGGAGATGCTTATCGGCCCCGGGGATGTTTAGCCTGACGCACCGGGCAGCCCCGCCCCCCTTACTTAGGGCTGCTCGAGGGTCGCCGCAATCTGTTCCGCGCGGGCGGCCAGCTTGCCCAGCCGTTTGGCCATTTCGGCATCGGCTTCCGGCTTGCCGGCGGGGCGCGGCGGCCGGCCGGCGGCCTTGCGCAGCGCCTCCATTTCGATCCGGATGTCGTGGATCTCGTCGGCCAGCAGCAGCCCGGCCAGCAGCAGCAGCCGGACCTCGCCGGAGTTGCCGCCGAGCGCCTTGAGGCTGTCGATGCGGTTGTCCACCTGCGCCGCCATGGCCTGCAGGTGGGCCTCCTGCCCGTCCTCGCAGCCGACGGTGTAGGTGAAGCCGTTGATCTTCACGGTGACCTGGGCCAACGCAGCCTCCTTACCTGTTGCCGCCAGCCGGTCAGGCCGGCCGGCCGGCGAGTGCCGCGCGCAGTTTCGCGATCACCATGTCCAGACGTTCGGCCACGGCGGCGGGGTCCACCGCCAAGGCCGGGGTGAGCCCACGCTGCGCGGCGACCTGCTCGGCCAACGCCGCGATCCGGTCCAGCGCCTCCTCGAGCCGCGCCGCAGCATCGGCCGGGTCGTCGGTATCCGCCAAATCCCGTCCTCCAGCCATCAACGGCCAACTTGAGTTTCAAGCGCCAAGGGGCTTGAACGTCAAGCATGATCCTGCATCCCGCGGTGGTGGTCCATGGGCTTGATCAGGCCCGGTCGGCGTTGCGGCTGGCGCTGCCGGTCACGCTGCTGTCCGCGCCGGGGGCGGCGGCATTCGCGGGCTGCCTGTGGTGGCGTTCGCTGATCGGCCAGGCCCGGGCGGAATTTCCCGACGCCGTGCTGCTCGACGTGCTGGACTGCGCCGATGCGGCGGGCCAGGCGATGGCGGCGCTGCGCGTCGGCCAGCGCGTCCTGGTGCTCGATCCGGCCTGCCCCGCCTTCGCCGCCGTGGCCGCCGCCGCGGCCGGGCTCGGCGCCACGGTGCTGGCGGCCCGCCCGCCGGCGCTCGACCTCGCGGCGTACGGCGCCGCGCGCGGGCTCACGTTGTGGCTGCAGGGTGACAGAACCGGCCCGCTGGGCTAGGAGCGTCCCATTCAACCCGGCTGAGCTTGAGGGAGCCCACCATGCGCATCACCCAGCGCGTCAAAAAAATCCTCGACTGCTACGAGAGCGACAATCCCGGCACCAAGACCAACCTGGCGCGCATCCTGATGGCCGGGAAGCTCGGCGGCACCGGCAAGCTGGTCATTCTTCCGGTCGACCAGGGTTTCGAGCATGGTCCGGCGCGGTCGTTCGCCCCCAACCCGCCGGCCTACGACCCGCACTACCATTTCCAGCTCGCCATCGACGCGGGCCTGTCGGCCTACGCCGCCCCGCTCGGCATGATCGAGGCCGGCGCCAATACTTACGCCGGCGCCATCCCGACCATCCTGAAGGTGAACAGCTCCAACAGCCTGGCCACCACCCGCGACCAGGCCGTCACCGGCGGGGTGGACGACGCGCTGCGGCTCGGCTGTTCGGCGATCGGCTTCACCATCTACCCGGGCAGCGAATACGCCTTCGACCAGATGGAGGAACTGCGCGAGCTGACCGCCGAGGCGAAGTCGGCCGGGCTCGCCGTGGTGGTGTGGAGCTATCCGCGCGGCCCCGCGCTGGACAAGGCCGGCGAGACCGCGGTCGACATCTGCGCCTACGCCGCGCACATGGCGGCATTGCTTGGCGCGCATATCATCAAGGTCAAGCCGCCGACCGACGTGGTCAGCCTGGAGGCAGCGAAGAAGACCTACCAGACCCAGCACATCGACCGTTCGACGCTGGCCAAGCGGGTGGCGCATGTGGTCCAGGCCTGTTTCGCGGGCCGGCGCATCGTCGTGTTCTCCGGCGGCGAGGCGAAGGACCTGGAGGCGCTCTACGAGGACGTCCGGGCGGTGCGCGACGGCGGCGGCAACGGCTCGATCATCGGCCGCAACACTTTTCAGCGCCCGAAGGCCGAGGCGCTGGCCATGCTCGCGAAGTTCATCGAGATCTACCAGGGCAAGGCATGATTCCGATGGCGGGCGGCGAGCGGTGCCGGCTCTATCTGTGCACCCCGCCCGCCATCTCTCCCGCCTTCCCCGACGCGCTGGCCTCAGCACTCGACGCCGGCGACGTGGCGGCGCTGCAGATCCGGCTGAAGCCGCTGCCCGACGACGACCTGAAGCGGGCGGTGGCGGTGCTGCGCCCGATCGCGCAGGCGCGCGGCGTGGCGGTCATCCTCAACGACCGGCCCGAGCTGGCCGTCGAACTGGGTTGCGACGGCGCCCATGTCGGCCAGGAGGACACCCCCGCCCTGATCGCGCGCAAAGTGCTGGGCGGGTTAACTCTCGGCGTGACCTGCCATGACAGCCGCCACCTCGCCATGGAGGCGGGCGAGGCTGGTGCCGACTATGTCGCCTTCGGCGCCTTCTTCCCGACCGCCACCAAGGAAACGCCGACCGACGCCACGCCGGATATCCTGCGCTGGTGGTCGGAGCTGATGGTGCTGCCCTGCGTCGCCATCGGCGGCATCACGCCGGCCAACTGCGCGCCGCTGGTGCAGGCCGGGGCGGACTTCCTCGCCGTGGTCGGCGCGGTGTGGAACCACCCGGACGGGCCGGCCGCCGGCGTGCGGGCGATGAACGCGGCGATCGCGGCGGCCGCGGGCACGTCATAACCGTTCGCTCACCGCGATCGCCACCCGGCAGCCCGATTTGATTATGTGGTATAACAATCGGTAGCCCGGCGCCTGCTCCGCCCCGTGCGCCAGCCCGATGTCGCGGTGCTCCAGCTCCTCGGCGCGGATTTTCTCGATGGTGTCGCGCAGTGGCGCCTCGTCCTCGCCGAGTTCGGCGGCCTGGCCGGCGTAGTGGGCGTCGATCGCCTCCTCGACGGCGACCGTGCATGCCATCGCCGCCTTCTCGCCGAGCGCCGCGGTCACCGCACCCAGCGCGAAGCCGGCCACGTGCCACAGCGGCAGCAATGCAGTTGGACGCACCCGGCGGCTCGCCACAAGGGCTGAAAAAGTGTCCAGATGCCCCTGTTCCTGCTGCTGCATGTGGCGCAGCACGTCGCCCCTCGGTCCGCGCCCCAGCACCGCCAACTGGCCCTGGTAGATGCGCTTCGCGCCATACTCGCCGGCGTGATCGACCCGGATCATGCGCGCCACCGTCTCGCGCGCGGGGACGTCGCCGGGCAGGCGGCTCGCGCTCATGCAAGACTCCTTCTGCTGCGCCACAGGAAGCCGGCGACGCCCGCCGAGAAGGCCAGGCTGGCCAACAGGTTCATCGCCGCGAGCGAAACCGGCAGCGCCGGCACGATGTACACCGGTTCGTCGCAAGGCTTGGCCGGGCGGGCCGGCATGCTGGCCAGCCGCTCGGCGATGCTGCCGCCGGAGAAGCGCGGGGCGGCGCACTCCGGCAAGGGGCTGGGCCACAGCCCCGCCTCGACGCCGACATGCAGCCCCGCGATGCCGGCGCCGCCCAGCGCCACCAGCCCCGCCAGCGCCAGCGCCAAGCGGGCAGGCCGGCGGGCCAGGAAAAACCCGGCCACGGCGATCACGACGGCGATCCGCCAGGGCCAGCGTTCGACCAGGCAGAGCGCGCAGGGCACGATGCCGAGAAACCACTCGGCGCCGAGCGCGCTGCCGAGCACGGCGCCGGCGGCGATCGCCGCGTTCGCCAGGGCCAACCGGGTGCGGGTGATGGTCATGCCCCACCTATGCCGTCCCCGCGCCGCGCCGGCAAGTTGCCGTGCCCGCCCACCCGCCGTAGCCTGATCGCGCCACCAACCCGGGAGGATGCGATGATCAGGCTGTGGGGCCGCGCCACGTCCAGCAACGTGATGAAAGTGATCTGGCTGCTCGAGGAGCTTGGCCTGTCCTATGAGCGGCGCGACGTCGGCGGACCGTTCGGCGGCACCTCGGGCCCCGAGTACCGCGCCATGCAGCCGCTCGGCCTGGTGCCGGCGCTGGAGGAGGACGGCGGGTTCACCATGTTCGAGAGCAACGCCATCCTGCGCTACATCTGCAACGCGCATGCCCCCGCGACTCCGCTCTACCCGACCGCCCCGCGCCCGCGCGCCGAGGTCGAGGCGTGGATGGACTTCCAGCAGACCGCGCTGAACCGGCCGGCATCGGTGGTGTTCATCGGACTGATCCGCACGCCGCCCGAAAAGCGCGACGCCGCGGCGATCGCCGCCGGGGTGAAGGAGGCCGCGGCGATGTGGGCCATCGTGGACGCGCGGCTGGCGCGGCATCCCTACGTGGCGGGCGACTCGCTGTCGCTGGCGGACCTGACCTACGGGCCGCATGTCCATCGCTGGTTCAACATGATTTTCGAGGGCCGCCCGGAGGCGCCACATTTGCGCGCCTGGTACGAGCGCCTGCTGGCCCGGCCGGCCTACAAGGCCACCTGCACCGGACCCATCGTATAGCGCGTGCTCGCCGGTCAGGCCTCACCCGGCCTGACCGGCGGGGGACATTTCATAAATGCAAAGACCCCCGCGACACATCAAAGTGTCATTCGGGGGTCGGGTTGCGAAGTGTTGTTCTTCGCGCCCAGGTAAAGACCCGAGCTTTGACTTGGACTTGTTGCTCAGCTGCCACTGCCAAGATGGGTGGCAACTCCGATCAACCCAGGTGGAGTCATGCTGTTTGGGCACCCCCCGTCTCTGTTGACGACACTGATACTATGGGAATGCGTCACGGGGCTGTCAAGAAAAATGCGAACGGGCCAAATCGCCCAGCCAGGCGCGCACGCCGGCCGCATCGCCGAAACGATCCTGCACCTTGAGCCCGATGCCGCCGAGTTGCCGCGCCGCGCGCATGCCGTCCTCGTCGGTCACGTCGTCGCCGACGTAAACCGGCACCCGGCCGGCAAACGGCGGGCGCGCCATCAGCCGGAGCACCGCCCTGCCCTTGTCGGCGGCGCGCGGCCGGACTTCCCAGGCCTTGCGCGCCGGCATCACCGTGAAGTCCGCCCCGCCGTCCGCCAGCATTGCCAGCACGGCCTGGTGCAACGCGGGTCCGGCCGCCGGCGCCAGCCGGTAGTGCAGCACGAATCCATGCGCCTTGCGCTCCAGCAGCACGCCAGGCGTGCCCGCGGCGGCCCGCTCGGCCCGTTCCAGCCAGCCCGGCGGCACCACCGGCAGGTCCGGCCGCTCCAGCGCGGCGCCCGGCGCGTGGCGGATCGCGCCGCCATGCTCACCGGCCACCGCGTAGGGTGCGGAGTCCAGCAGCGCCTCGATCTCGTCGACCGGCCGCCCGCTCACCACCGCGACGGCGTCGCCGAGCGCGCCCCGCAGGGCGCCGAGCGCGTCCAGCAGACCCGGCGGCACCACCACCGCGGCCGGCGTCGGCGCGATGTCGAGCAGCGTGCCGTCGAGGTCGAGCAGCAAAGCGGCCCGGGCCGGCAGTTCAGGGTCCGCAGCGGAAACGGTCATGCCTTTGGGTTCCTGCAACCGACAAGAGTTCCGCCGGGTTGCGGAACCCCCGGCCGTTACACCGCCGCGGAGTTCCCGGCCAGCGCGGCGTCGCGCGGCGGCGCCGCGTCCGGCTCGGGCCCGTCGTCGCGCGGGAACAGCAGCGACACCGTGGTGCCCCGGCCCGGACGGCTGTCCACCACCAGCGAACCGCCGGACTGCTTGGTGAAACCGAGCACCTGCGACAGGCCGAGCCCCGAGCCCCGGCCGACTTCCTTGGTGGTGAAAAAGGGCTCGAAGGCATGCGCAAGGATCTCGGGCGACATGCCGGTGCCGGTGTCGGCCACATCGACCCGCACATAGTCGCCGGGCGCCAGTTCCAGCGCCTTCGCCTCGACGGCCCCGAGGCGCGCGTTGGTCATCGAGACGGTCACCGTGCCGCCCTGCGGCATGGCATCGTGCGCGTTCAGCATCAGGTTCAGCAGCGCCGATTCGAACTCGCCCGGGTCGATCCGGCAGCTCCACAGCGCCGGATCGGCCCGCGTCTCGACCCGCACCGCCACGCCGCTGGCGCGGTGCAGCAGGTCGGGCATGTCGGCCACGACATCGCTCACCCGGCTGCGTTCGGCGCGCAGGATCTGCCGCCGCGAGAACGCCAGCAGTTGCGAGGTCAGGCGCCCCGCCCGGCCGATCGAGCGCAGCGCGTTGCCGATCAGCCGGTCGGCGCGCAACGCGCTGTCCTGGGCCACGGCGGTGCGGGCCAGTTCCAGGTTGCTCGACACGGCCTGCAGCAGGTTGTTGAAATCGTGCGCGATTCCGCCGGTGAGCTGGCCGATCGCCTCCATCTTCTGGGCCTGCATGAGCTGGCGGTGCATTTCGCGCCGGGCCGTGATGTCGCGGGTGATCTTGGCGAAGCCGGCGGGCCGGCCCTCCTCGTCGGTGATCGCATCCACCACCGCGACGGCCCAGAACCGGCTGCCGTCGCGGCGCAGCCGCCAGCCCTCCGATTCGGACCGTCCGACCCGCGCCGCCTCGGCCAGGTTCCGCGCCGGCAACCCGGCGGCGCGGTCCTCCTCGGTGTAGAAACATTCGAAGGAGCGGCCGAGGATCTCCTCGGCGGCATAGCCGTTGATGCGCGCCGCGCCGGCGTTCCAGCTGACCACCCGGCCCCGCGGGTCGAGCATGATGATGGCGTAGTCGGTCACGCCCTGGATCAGGCGCTCGAACCGCCGCTCGCTTTCCGCCAGGGCGGCGCTGCGCTCGACGGCCTGGCGAGCGAGCATCGCCTCGGTGTGCCGCCGCGCGCTGAGATCGGTCGCCGCGACCACCAGCCCGCTCACCCGGCCCGCGGCATCCCTGAGCGGCACGATCGACAGCTCGATCGGCAAGGCCTGCCCATCCGCCAGGCCGAGTTCGGTCTCGATCCGCACCGTCGCGCCGCCCGCGGCGCACGCCACCGCGATGCGCGCCTGCTCGCGCGCGTGCGGCAGTGCCAACCACCACGGCGCATCGGCCAGCGGCAGCGCGCGCACCGCGGCGGCCTCCAGGCCGGTCAGGTCCAGGGCGAAGCGGTTGATCTCGGTGATGACGCCGTCGGGTCCAAGCAGGCCGGCGAAGCCGGGCAGCGCGTCCAGCACGGCGGGCAGAGGGTCCGAGAGGGCGCACACGGTTTCGGCTCACTTTACCCAGGCACGCGCTTGTAAGTCGGATGACAGTTCGACGATAGCCCGGCGGAGGCGTCCAGGCCGGCGGCGCGCGTCACAATATCGTGGACGCAGGAGTTCTCTATTCTTCCGCCAGCTTTTCCTTGCTCGCCCGCACCCGGTCCACCCGTCGCCCGTCCATCTCCAGCACCTCGAACAGCCAGCCCCCGAACACGATGCGGTCGCCTTGCCGCGGCACCCGCCGCAACATCGCCAGCAACAGGCCCGCGATGGTGTGGTAGCTGCCCGCCGCCGGCAGATCGGGCAAGCCCAGCCGCGCCTTCGCCTCATCCACCGGCATCATGCCGTCGAGCATGAAAACGCCCGGCTCGGGCGCGGTCCCCTCGCCGGGCACGGGGCTGGTGTCGGCGGGGTCGCCGATGATCGCCTCCAGCACGTCGGCCGCCGTCACCACGCCCTCGAAGCTGCCATACTCGTCGAGCACCAGTGCCACCCCCTGGCTGTCCGACTTCAGCCGCTCCAGCGCGTCGAGCGCCGTCACCGTGTCCGGGATATAGACGGGCTGGCGCAGCGCCGGGCCGATCGACAGCTCCTTGCCGTCCAGGATGGCGTCCAGGATGTCCTTGGCCTGCACCACGCCCACTACGTTGTCGACGCTGCCGTCGCACACGATGAAGCGGCTGTGCGGCGCCGATTTCAGCGTCGTCGCGATTTCGCGGGGCGGGTCGGTGCGGTCGATCCAGGCGATCTCGGTGCGCGGCGTCATGATCGCCCGCACCGGCTTGTCGGCCAGCCGCAGCACGCGCTCGATCATGTCGCGCTCGCCGCTCTCCAGCACGCCGGTCTGCTCGCCCTCGGCCAACAGCGCCTTCAACTCTTCCTCGGTCACCGTCTTCGATTGCGGGCGTTGGGCGGGAAACGCCCGCAGCACCAGCGCGGTGGACAGGCCCAGCACCCAGACGACGGGCCGGCAGAGGCGCGCCGCCATCGCCAGCGGACCGGCCACCCGGGCGGCGGTGCGCTCGGGCGCGCGCAATGCCAGTTGCTTGGGCACCAGCTCGCCCAGCACGAGCGTGAAGAAGGTGATGACGACGACCACCCCGCCCAGCGAAAGCCCCGACGCGAAAGGCCGCAGCCCCGACACCCGCTCCAGCACCGGCGTCAGGAACACCGCCACATTGGCGCCGCCGAACACGCCGGTCAGGATCGCCACCACGGTGATGCCCACCTGCACCGTGGGCAGGAAGCGTTGCGGCTCCTCCGCCAGATGGCGGGCCAGCGCCGCACCGGGGAGTTTCTTGCGCTCCAGCACGGCGAGGCGCGCGCGGTTGGCCGACACCAGCGCCATCTCGCCCAGCGAGAAGGCGCCGTTCAGCCCGATCAGCAACAGAATGACGAGGATGTCGATTGCGGCTCGCATGGTCCCGGTCGCTGTCAAGGGGCGGGCAGCATACACCGCTACCGCCGGCGCCACACGACGGAGACTGTGGGGATGCGGCGGAGATCAGGTCAATTCGCGAGTTTTCTCTCGCCTGGTGATCTGATTCATGGTTTGTTAACCACCGTCGCGCCGTCGGAGATTTTCCGCATGACCACCGCCACCATCATTCCCTTCCCCCGGCCGGCCGCCCCGGCGGGGCAGGAGCGGTTGCACCAGGCCCTGGCGGCGCTGAACGCGGCGCTCGCGGCCCAGGCCGAGGCGGTCGCCAACTGGCGCGACGCGCTGGGCGACCTCCGCGAGAGCGTGCACGGCCTGCACGAATCGCTGCTGTCCTATAACGCCCGGCTCGAAAACCTCGGCGAGCGCGTCGGCGCCCTGGACGGCGAGGCAAAACGCCTGGAAGCCTGGGCCGACGACGCGCTGCGGCCGGGCTGAAGGAAGGCGCGCGCCGGTCAGGCGACCGGCGCGATGTCCAACCGGCGCTTGATCTGCTCGAGATCGCCGGACACCCGGTCGGTACGGCGGGAAATGCTGGAATACTGCGCCTCCAGCAGGCCAAGCCGCTCCTTCACCTCGACCATGTCGGCCGCGAGGCCGTCCATCTTGGTGTCGAGGCGGCGCAGGCAGACCAGGACGAGGCTGTCGGGTTCGTCGCTCATGCCCGGATGTTGGGCACGCCGGACGCGCGGTTCAACCCGAACCGAAAAAACCGGGGGCCGTGAGGCCCCCGGTGGTCTTTCAGCGAATAACGCGCGCGCCCTTGCCTTTCATGATGGCTTCCACTTCCTTGACGTTCACCATGGAGGTGTCGCCCGGGGTGGTCATCGCGAGCGCGCCGTGGGCCGCGCCGTATTCGACCGCGGCCTGCGGGCCCTTGCCCTCGAGGAAGCCATAGGCCAGGCCGGAGGCGAAGCCGTCGCCGCCGCCGACGCGGTCGTAGATCTCCAGGTTCTCGCGCAACGGCGCCTCATAGAACTGGCCGCCGGCGAAAATGATGGCGCCCCAGTCGTTGACGCTGGCCGTCTTGGCGTTGCGCAGCGTGGTCGCCGCCACTTTGAAGTTCGGGAACTCCTTCACGGCCTGGGCGATCATCTTCTTGAAGTTGGCCGGATCGAGCTTGGAAATGTGCTCGTCCAGCCCCTCGACCACGAAGCCCAGGCAGGCCGTGAAGTCTTCCTCGTTGCCCAGCATCACGTCGACATGCGGCGCGATCATGCGGTTGACCTTCTGCGCGCCTTCCTTGCCGCCCTGGCTCTTCCACAGGGAGGCCCGGTAGTTGAGGTCGTACGACACCACCGTGCCGTATTTGTGCGCCACCTCGACCGCCTCGATCACCGCTTCAGCGGTGCCCGACGACAGCGCGGCGAAGATGCCGCCGGTGTGGAACCAGCGCACGCCTTCCTCACCGAACAGCTTTTCCCAGTTCACTTCGCCCGGCTTGATCTGCGACGCCGCGGAGTTGCCGCGGTCGGAGCAGCCCAGCGCGGCGCGGGCGCCGAACCCCTTCTCGGTGAAGTTGAAGCCGACCCGGGTGTTGCGGCCGATGCCGTCGAAGTCGCGCCAGATCACGTGCGACGTGTCGACGCCGCCCTGCCAGATGAAGTCCTGGACCAGCCAGCCCAGGTCGTTCTGCGGCAGCGCGGTGACCACGGCGGCGCGCTTGCCCCAGCATTTGCGCATGGCGCGCGCCACGTTGTACTCGCCGCCGCCTTCCCACACCGTGAAGCTGCGCGCGGTCCGCACGCGGCCGAAGCCGGGGTCGAAACGCAGCATGACCTCGCCGAAGGCGGCGCAGTCCCACTTGGTTTCGCTCGCCGGGCGGATCGTCAGAACATTGTCGGTCATGGTTTATTTCCCGCGAATGGTCCTGATCAGCGCGAT